>DASUIA010000139.1:0-8182 GCA_036273255.1 Bradyrhizobium sp. | reverse complement strand
CGGCAATTGGCCGGGCGGAAGGCCGTCGTCGCAATTCCGGAGAGCGACGCGCCATGACGGCAGCACTGGAAACAAGGGGGCTGGAAAAGCAGTTCGGCGGGCTCAAAGTCACCCGTGAACTTTCGCTCAAGGTCGAACAGGGCGCCCGCCATGCGTTGATCGGCCCTAACGGCGCCTGCAAGACCACGGTCATCAACCTGCTGACCGGCGTGCTCAAGCCCGATGGCGGGCGCATCCTGCTGGAAGGCAGCGACATTACCGATTTGCCGGTGCATACGAGGGTGCTGCGCGGCCTGTCGCGCACCTTCCAGATCAACCAGCTCTATGCCGACCTGACGCCGCTCGAAACCGTCGGGCTTGCGGTGTCGGAACGTCTCGGCCGCGGTGCCGATTGGTGGCGGCGTATGGGCACCCGCGACGATATCAATGCCGAGATCGCCGAGAACCTGACCCGCTTCCATCTTCTCGACGTCATGAACCAGTCCACCATGACACTGCCCTACGGCAAGCAGCGCCTGCTGGAGATTGCCGTCGCGCTGGCGACCGGGCCGCGTGTGCTGCTGCTGGACGAGCCCGCCGCCGGCGTTCCCGAGAGCGAGCGGCACGATATCCTGGCCGCCGTCGCTGCGCTGCCGCGCGACGTCACCGTGCTTCTGATCGAGCATGATATGGATCTCGTGTTCTCGTTCGCCGACCGCATCTCGGTGCTGGTCAACGGGGCGATGCTGGTGGAAGGCCCGCCGGACCAGGTAGCGCGCGATCCCCAGGTCAAGGCGGTCTATCTCGGCGAGGGCGCCGATGCCTGATCTCCTGAGCATAGAAGGCTTGCGCGCCGGTTACGGCGAAGCGGTGGTATTGCCCGGCATGTCGCTGCGGCTTGCCGAAAGCGAGGTGCTGGCTTTGCTCGGCCGCAACGGCACCGGCAAGACCACCTTGATCAATTCAATCGTCGGCGTCACCCGCCGGTTTGGCGGAACCGTCAGGATTGGCCGCCTGGACATCACGCCGATGCGGCCGGACCAGCGGGCGCGGGCCGGCATCGGCTGGGTACCCCAGGAGCGCAACATCTTCCGCTCGCTGACGGTGGAAGAAAACATGACCGCGGTGGCCCAGCCCGGGTCGTGGACGGTGGCCAGGATCTACGAGATGTTTCCGCGGCTCAAGGAGCGCCGCAACAATTTCGGCAACCAGCTCTCCGGTGGCGAGCAGCAGATGCTGGCGATCGGCCGCGCGCTCACGCTCAATCCAAAAGTGTTGCTGCTGGACGAACCGACCGAGGGGCTGGCTCCGATCATCGTTGAGGAACTGCTGAAGGCGATCGGCAGTATTACCCGCGCCGGGGGCACCTGTTCGATCGTCGTGGAACAGAATGCGCAAAAGATTCTGGGGCTCGCCGACCGCGTTGTGATATTGGAACGCGGTGCGATCGTCCACGATGCGGCGAGTGCCGCGCTGAAGGCCGACTCCGCGGTACTCGAGCGTTATCTGGGTGTAGCGGGAAAGTCCTGATAGCGGTATTCGACCAGAGATGGTTGATTTCGGGGAGTGAAGACCATGCAAAGAACAAAGGCCCCCTTCCGTGCCGACGAGGTCGGCAGTCTGTTGCGTCCGCAACGGATCAAGGAGGCGCGCGCCAGACTCGAGAAGGGTGAAATCTCGGCCGACGATCTGCGCAAGGTCGAAGACATGGAAATCGAGAAGGTCGTGCACAAACAGGCCTCGACCGGCCTGCGGCTTGCCACCGACGGCGAATTCCGCCGCTCGTGGTGGCATTTCGATTTTCTCGCCGGGTTGACCGGCTGCGAATTGTTTCATCCCGACCAGGGCATCCAGTTCGCTGGCGTGCAGACCCGGCACGACGCCATCCGCGTGATCGGCAAGCTGGATTTTCCCGCCGACCATCCGATGCTGGACCACTTTCGTTTTCTGAAAAAGCATGCCGATGCCGCGCATGTGACGGCGAAGATGACGATCCCGTCGCCCGCGGTGCTGCATTTCCGCGGCGGCCGCAAGTCGATCTCGAACGCGGTCTATCCCGATCTCGATCCGTTCTTCGAGGACCTCGGCAAGACCTACCGCAAGGCGGTCAAGGCCTTCTACGACGCCGGCTGCCGCTATCTGCAATTCGACGACACGGTATGGGCCTATCTCTGTTCGCAGGATGAATTGAATAAGGCGCGCGAACGCGGCGACAACCCGGATGGCCTGCAGGACATCTATGCGCGCGTCATCAACTATGCGATTGCCGAACGGCCCGCCGACATGGTGATCACCACGCATGTCTGCCGCGGCAATTTCCGCTCCACCTGGATTTCCTCCGGCGGCTATGAGCCGGTGGCCGAGACCATGCTGGCCGGCACCAATTACGACGGCTACTTTCTCGAATATGATTCCGACCGGGCCGGCGGCTTCGAGCCGCTGCGTTATCTTCCGAAGGGCAACAAGGTCGTGGTGGTTGGTGTCATCACCTCGAAGACCGGCGCGCTCGAAAGCAAGGAGGACATCAAGCGCAGGCTGGAAGAGGCCGCCAAATTCGCTCCGCTGAATCAACTGGCGCTGTCGCCGCAATGCGGCTTTGCCTCCACCGAGGAGGGCAACATCCTCTCGGAGGAGGAGCAATGGGCCAAGTTGAGGCGCGTCGTCGATATCGCCAATGAGGTATGGGGGACCTAGGGTTTCCGTCCTTGCTTCGCCGCCGGCGCTCCTCGCGATGACGGAACTGCAAAGGGGGAGCCACCATGTCGTCAAGCCTTGACGCCATCATCGTGGGTGCTGGCCCGGCTGGGCTCGCTTGCGCCATGACCATGGGCGGGGCGGGACTCCGCGTTGGCGTGCTCGAGAAGGCCGACAGCGTCGGTTCAGTCTGGCGACGCCATTATGATCGCCTTCATCTGCATTCGGACCGCAAGCATTCCGGCCTGCCCGGCATGACCATGCCGCGCACCTATCCGTTGTATCCGTCTCGGCAACAGGTCGTCGACTATCTCGACAATTACGCCGCCCGCTTCGATATCAAGCCGGTTTTCAACACGACGGTTCGCCGACTTTGGCGCGAAAGTGGACGATGGATCGCGGAGACAGCCCGAGGCCCGATATCCGCACCTGTCGCGGTCGTTGCGACGGGCCTGGCCGATGCGCCGTATCGCCCCTCCTGGCCCGGCATCGAACTCTATCGGGGTCCGGTCATCCACAGCAGTGAATATCGCAATCCGAAGCCGTATGCGGGAAAGCGCGTGCTGGTTGTCGGATTCGGCAATTCCGGCGGCGAGATCGCCTTGGACCTCGCCGAATCCGGCGTCGACGTCACGCTTTCGGTGCGCGGTCCGGTGCAGGTGCTGCCACGCGATCTGCTGGGTTTTCCGATCGTGACCTGGGCCATCTTCTATCAATATCTGCCGGCCCGGCTGGTCGACCGGATCAATGCCCCGATATTGCGTCTCGCCCTTGGTCGGATCGACAAACTGGGGTTGCGGCTTGCGGCCAAGGGACCGCTGCAACTGATCGAGGAGCGTGGACGGGTGCCGCTGATCGATATCGGCACCCTCGACAGAATCAGGGACGGCTCCATCAAGATATGCGGCGGAATCGATCGCCTGACTTCCGATACCGTCGTGTTTTGCGACCACAGGACCGTAGAATTCGACGCGATCATTCTTGCGACGGGCTTTCGGCCCAACCTGCGCCAATTGATGCCCGACGTGGAAGGTGTCCTCGACAGGCACGGGATGCCGCTTCTGACAGGCCGGGCGACGGGGCAACCCGGTCTCTATTTTTGCGGCCAGATCACCGCGGCGACCGGTCAGTTCCGGGAGGTCGGTCTCGAAGCCCGGCGCATTGCCGTGCTTGCCAAAGCGCGTCTCGGACGATAGCCGGTGTGCATTCCCCCGTTGGGCAGATGATGGTAGGACACCGCCGCGATCTCCGCTGCCCACCCCTTTTTCCCAACCGGCCTGATGAAAAACGACCAGATTCTCAGCCAGATCACCGAATTCTGCCGTCAGGTGGATATGGCGGAATCGACCTTTGGCCGGCGTGCCGTCAACGACGGCAAGCTGGTGCACCGGCTACGCGAGGGCAAACGGATCACCATCGACACCCTGGATCGGATCCAGGCCTATATTGCGGCTGCCATGCCCGGCGGGATGCCGCCGCCGCGCCCCATCGAGGTGCAGCCCGAAAGGCGCGATCCCCGGGGCAATTTCCGCTTTTTCGAGAACCGGCAGAAATACCTGTTGTTCGTTCACACCTGCAGCGAAAAGCGGGTGATCGCCGAGCGGGTGGCGCTCGAGCTTGCCAGCATCCATCCCCGGCCGCCGGCGCTACGGGTATTTGACGCGGGTGTCGGAGACGGCACCGTGCTGATGCGGGTGATGCGCTCGATGCATGGGCGATTTCCGCACATGCCGTTCTATATCGCCGGCAAGGAACTCAGCCTCGAGGATGTCCGGCTGACGCTCGACAAGGTGCCGGACCGCCTGTTCGAGCATCCGGCGACGGTGTTTGTGCTGACCAATATGTACTACGCCGAAGCGCCCTGGTTGACGCCGGCCTCGCCGGCTGCGGCCGCCGGGATGATCTGGCATGAGGTGGCACTGCGCGGAGCCTCGTCCGGCGAATTCGAGGCCCAGATCTCGGAATTGGGGCCGTTCCTGGAGCAGAACTGGCGCGCCAATGTCAGCCCGCGCTCGGGCATGCCGGTCTACGAGCGCCCGGTCGCGATCGTGCTGTACCGGGAGGACCATCGCTTTCTCCTCGATGCGATTGTTCCGCGGGCCGGCCGTTCGGAGGCCAATTTCGACCTGATCATCGCGTCTCAGCCCTACCGGGCCAAATCCTCGGTGACTTTTCGCGCCAAGCGCATTGTTGCGCCCCTCGCCCGCGCGTTGCGGGCCGGTGGCCGGTTGATAGGAATTCACTCTCACGGGCAGGATCCCGGCCTCGAGATTATCCAGACCGTGTGGTCCGGAGAAAATCCTTTCTCCGTAAGCCGGCATGAGCTATTGCGCGCCGTGAGATATGAACTGGGTTCGGCCGGGCGCGACCTCAATTTCAACGCCTATGCCGATAACCGTTCGATCTTTCGCTATGATATGGAAGCACTGCCCAATGAGGTCACCGGATCGATCGGGACCTCGACGGCCTTTGCAGCATGGAACGCGGCAGTGTATGTCGCCCAGATCGAAGACGACCGATTGACGGAAATGACCCAGGGCGGCCGTTATCTCGATGCCGCCAGGGACGTTCTGCGCAAGCACAACGGGCTCTGGTTCTACGACGAATCCTACGTCATCTCGCGGCGTCGCGATTGACACACCAGGATACATCACGAAATGGGCCGCCGAGGTCCGGCGGAAATAGAGGGGTTGGTTGATGCGCGCGTCTTACCTGTTCACCAGTGAGTCGGTTTCCGAGGGCCATCCGGACAAGGTCTGCGACCGGATTTCCGACGAGATCGTCGACCTGTTTTTCCGCGAAGGCCCGAAGGCGGGAATCGATCCGTGGGCGATCCGCGCCGCCTGCGAGACGCTCGCTACCACCAACAAGGTCGTGATCGCCGGCGAAACGCGCGGTCCCAAATCGGTCACCCACGACCAGATCGAGAGCGTGGTTCGCGCGGCGATCAAGGACATCGGCTACGAGCAGGACGGTTTTCACTGGGACAAGGCCGACATTGAAATCCTGCTGCATCCGCAGTCGGCCGATATCGCGCAGGGCGTGGACGCGTTGCAGCCCGGCACCAACAAGGAAGAGGGTGCCGGCGATCAGGGCATCATGTTCGGCTATGCCTGCAACGAGACGCCCGACCTGATGCCGGCACCGATCTTCTACGCCCACAAGATTCTGCGGCTGATCTCTGAAGCCCGACACTCCGGCAAGGAGAAGGTGCTGGGTCCGGACTCGAAGAGCCAGGTCACCGTGCAATACGAAAACGGCAAGCCGATCGGCGTGCGCGAGATCGTGGTCTCGCACCAGCATCTGGTCGAGGACATGACCTCGAACCAGGTCCGTGATCGCGTCGAACCCTATGTGCGCGAGGCGCTGCCAAAGGGCTGGATCAACGGCAAGACCATCTGGCACATCAATCCGACCGGAAAATTCTACATCGGCGGCCCCGACGGCGACTCCGGCCTGACCGGCCGCAAGATCATCGTCGATACCTATGGCGGTGCGGCTCCTCATGGCGGCGGCGCATTCTCCGGAAAGGATCCGACCAAGGTCGACCGCTCCGCAGCCTACGCCGCGCGTTATCTTGCCAAGAACATCGTCGCCGCCGGTTTTGCCGATCGCTGCACGCTGCAGCTCGCCTACGCGATCGGCGTGGCGCGGCCGTTGTCGATCTATATCGACACCCACGGCACTGGAAAGATCCCCGAGGATAAACTCGAGACGGCGGTGGCCGAGGCGATGGATCTGACACCGCGCGGTATCCGCAAGCATCTCGATCTCAACAAGCCGATCTACGCGCGGACCTCGTCCTATGGTCATTTCGGCCGGACGCCGGATGCAGAAGGCGGCTTTTCATGGGAAAAGACCGACCTCGCCGACGCGCTGAAGCGGGCGATGTGATGCGCATCCGAGACGATGCTGCGACATATTTAAGCCGTCATGGCCGGGCTTGTCCCGGCCATCCACGTCTTTCTATTGTTGTGACCAAGACGTGGATGACGAGAAAGAAATTGCACACCCCTCGCCGAACCGGTGTTCGCGCGAGGATGGAGGAAACCACTTCATGACCGTCACTGCCAGGAAGCCCGCCTTTACCGACTACATCGTCAAGGACATTTCGCTCGCAGAGTTCGGCCGCAAGGAGATCTCGCTGGCCGAGACCGAGATGCCTGGCCTGATGGCGACGCGCGAGGAATACGGCCCAAAGCAGCCGCTCAAGGGCGCCCGCATCGCCGGATCGCTGCACATGACGATCCAGACCGCGGTGCTGATCGAGACCCTGGCGGCGCTCGGCGCCGACATCCGCTGGGTCTCCTGCAATATCTATTCGACCCAGGATCACGCCGCAGCCGCGATCGCGGCCGAAGGCATTCCGGTGTTCGCGGTCAAGGGCGAGAGTCTCAGCGAATACTGGGACTACACCGCGAAGCTGTTCGACTGGCATGGCGGCGGCACGCCCAACATGATCCTCGATGACGGCGGCGACGCCACCATGTTCGTGCATCAGGGCGTGCGTGCCGAGCGCGGTGAAACCGCGTTTCTCGATCGGCATGACAGCGAAGAGGAAGAGGTTTTCTTCGCACTGATCAAGCGGATGCTGAAGGAAAAGCCGAAGGGCTGGTTTGCCGAGATTGCGAAAAACATCAGGGGCGTCTCGGAGGAGACCACCACCGGTGTGCACCGGCTCTACGACATGGAGAAGGCGGGCACACTGCTGTTCCCGGCAATCAACGTCAACGACAGCGTCACCAAGTCAAAATTCGACAATCTCTATGGCTGCCGGGAATCGCTGGTCGACGGCATTCGCCGCGGCACCGACGTGATGATGTCGGGCAAGGTGGCGATGGTCGCCGGCTTCGGCGACGTCGGCAAGGGCTCGGCGGCGTCGCTGCGCCAGGCCGGCTGCCGTGTCATGGTCTCGGAGGTCGACCCGATCTGCGCGTTGCAGGCGGCGATGGAAGGCTACGAGGTGGTCGCGATGGAAGATGCCGCGCCGCGCGCCGACATCTTCGTCACCGCGACCGGCAACAAGGACATCATCACCATCGAGCACATGCGCGCCATGAAGGACCGCGCCATCGTCTGCAACATCGGCCACTTCGACAACGAGATCCAGATCGCCGGCCTGCGCAACCTGAAATGGACCAACATCAAGCCGCAGGTCGACGAGATCGAATTCCCCGACAAGCATCGCATCATCCTGCTGTCGGAAGGCCGGCTGGTGAATCTCGGCAACGCCATGGGCCATCCGAGCTTCGTGATGTCGGCGTCCTTCACCAATCAGACGCTGGCGCAGATCGAGCTGTTCGCCAACAACAAGGGCGGCAAATACGAAACGAAGGTCTACGTGCTGCCGAAGTCGCTGGACGAGAAGGTGGCGCGGCTGCATCTTGCCAAAATCGGCGTCAAGCTGAGCGAGTTGCGCCCCGACCAGGCCGCTTATATCGGCGTGAAGCCGGAAGGCCCGTACAAGTCAGGCCATTACCGGTATTGAGACCGGATTGCGGTCGTTGCC
>DASUIA010000138.1:0-2621 GCA_036273255.1 Bradyrhizobium sp. | reverse complement strand
CCGCGCGCTGCCGCGGTGTCGATGTCGCGGATGACGCCGTGCGCATAATGGCTGCGCACGATCGCCGCATAGGCTTGGCTCGCTAGGTTGACGTCGTCGGTGAATCGGCCCTTTCCGGACACCAGCACCGGGTCTTCGCTGCGCGGCACCGGCTGTCCGATCGCGTATCTGTCCAGATCGAGCAATATCGGATCGACGAAGTCATCCATCCTCACCTCCTCGTTGCGCGCGCCAACTTAACCTTTGACCGCCGAAGCCGCCAAGGCCTGCGCTTCCGATCGGCGGTGTGAGCTGGGCCACACTCGAAAGCGCCCCACCCGGGATATTCTCGCGAATACGCGGTAAACGCTTGGACCACAGGAGGGACACCATGCTTCGGATGCCGGGTGGGAAGCCGCTTCGCGGCGCCGTGCGGCGGCGCCGGCAACTCACGAAAATCGTCGTGCGCTGGTTCTGCCTGATTGCGGTGGCGGCCGGCATCGGCTGGTCATGCGGCCCGGCATCGGCGGAGCGACTGCCTCTAGGCGCGATCTACACGCCGCAAGCGGCCACATTCTCGATCTGGTCGCCCGAGACCGACGACGTGAAGCTGTTCCTCGAGGGCCAGGCCCAACCCATTCCAATGGCTAAAATCCCCGATACCGACCAATATGCGGACGTCTATCGCGTCACCGTGCCGGGCGACCACAACCTCAAGCGCTACAACTTCCTGATCAGAGGCAAGCCCGTACGCGATCCGTATGGCGTGATGGTCGAACCGGCGACCAACAACGACATCGTCATGGATCTTTCGAAGACCGAGCCGGCGGGCGGCTGGGCTGCACTCCCGCCTCTGGCGCAGCGCGAAGACGCCGTGATTTACGAGCTCAACGTGCACGACTACACGGCCGACGCGACTTCAGGCGTGTCTCCCGAAAAGCGCGGCAAATTCCTCGGCCTGGTGGAACACGGCGCGCGCGTCGACGGGCGGCCGACCGGGATCGACCATCTCGTCGATCTCGGCGTAACGCATGTTCAGATCATGCCGATGTTCGATTCCAGCTCCTGCCCGCCCTCGGCCGGCACCGGCTGCTACAATTGGGGCTACGACCCGGCAAATTATAATGTCCCGGAGGAGCGGTATTCCCAATTTTCCGGCACCGACTACGTCAATCGGGTCCGTGAATTGAAAACGATGATCAACGAATTTCACAAATCCGGCATCCGCGTGATCATGGACGTCGTGTACAACCACGTGCCGGTCGGCGATGGCGACGTGTTCGGCGACATCAGCAGCAAATATTTTCTTCCCAACGACATTTCCGGAGCCGGGCGCAGTCTCGACGGCGGTGTGCCGATGGTCGACCGCATGATCCGGGATTCGCTGGATTACTGGGCGGGTGAATACCATGTGGACGGATTTCGTTTCGATCTGATGGGCGTCTTCCGGTTCGTCAATGTCGGCGCTTGGGGCGAGTACCTCAATTCGCGGTACCCCGATCGCACGATATTGGTCTATGGCGAGCCATACGCGGCCACAGGCGTCGATATTCCGAACGCTGACAGCGGACCCCTGAAAGACGTCGACCAGCTCCGCCTCGGCACATTGGGCTTTATTGCCGATGCTCATGTCGGCGCCTTCGGCATCAAGTACCGCGATGCGATCCGCGGCGACGACCTCAACGGCGGCGGCAGCGGGGGATACATGTTCAACCAGGGCAATGCCTTCAACGAAGTCCAGCCAGGCAGCCGAGGCAGCATCCGCTTCGGCAATACCCCCTTTCAGCCGATCGACTTGTTTGACCGCATGTTTGCTGCCCGGCCGGAGCAGAGCATCAATTTCATCAGTGTCCACGACAATCTGTGCCTGCGGGACCGGATCCTGCAATGGGCTGCAAACCACGGCCAATCCGGCAATACCGGGTACCTCACGCGGATACAGGAATTCGGTATCGGGATCGTCCTGACCTCGCAGGGGATACCATTGCTCAGCGAAGGCGACGAATTCCTGCGGGACAAGAACAGCCTGGCCGATCGGGACAAGGCCGCCAACAGCTATAACGTTCCGGACCCGGTCAACACCATTCATTGGAACCTGCGGATCCAGCACGAGGACGTTTACAATTATTTCAAGAAGACCATCGCGCTGCGGCGCGCCCATCCCGGCTTCCGCATGACCAGTTGGGAGGCGGTGAACCGTAATGTCATGACCTCCGTTCCGCGCGGCGATGTCGTCGTCAGCGACATCAAATCGGCGGCAAATGGAGATTCGTGGAAGGAGACCATCGTCATCTACAACTCCGGCAACGAATTCACCTTCCCGCTACCCGCAGGTACCTGGCTGGTCGCACTGGAGAAGTCGCAGCCGGTCGACGAGGAGCGGTCCGTCACCGGATCGGTGACGGTCGAAGGCACCGCCGTCACCGTCGTCCATCAGTAAGCGCCTGCGGCACAGGGCCTTTACAACGGCTATTGTCACCCCCGCGAAAGCGGGGCCCAGGGGACCGCTGCAGCTTTGCCCTTCTCAGACCATAACGTCGAGATTGCTTCGTCGCTCTGTTCCTCGCAATGACAACCACTTACGATGTCATTGCGAGCGCAGCGAAGCAATCTCGATGGCGCATACCGGTACCACTAGATTC
>DASUIA010000137.1:0-5452 GCA_036273255.1 Bradyrhizobium sp. | reverse complement strand
CGTCACATTCTCGACCTCGCCAATGGCCAGGTCGACCGCGGCCACCACGTCGGAATCGTCGCCGACAGCCTGACCGGTGGCGAGCGCGCCGAGGCGGCACTGGCGGAGATCGCGCCCCGGCTCAAGCTCGGGGTCCATCGTCTTGCCATTCGGCGCCAGCCCTCTCCCACCGACCTGATGGCATGGGTGCGGTTCAGGCGGCTGGTCGGTCGACTGAACCCGCAGGTTTTGCACGGCCACGGTGCCAAGGCCGGCGCCTTCATTCGTCTGAAGTCCGGCTCCAAGACGACCATCCGCGTCTACACGCCGCATGGGGGCTCGCTGCACTATCCGCTGAACACCTTCAAGGGAGCCCTCTATGGCCGCCTCGAACGCGCGCTGATGAACCGCACCGACCTGTTCCTGTTCGAGAGCGCGTTCGCGCGCGATACCTATCAGCGCATGATCGGCACGCCGACCGGCCTCGTCCGTTGCGTCTTCAATGGCGTGACCGCGGCGGAGTTTGACCCGGTCGTCAAGGCCGACGACGCCACCGACCTCGTCTATGTCGGGGAATTCCGACATATCAAGGGAGCCGACCTGCTGGTGGACGCCGTGGCGCGGCTGCGCGCCGACGGCAAGCCCGTCACGCTGACGCTCGCGGGCGACGGTGAGGAAAGCGCAAATCTGAGAGCCCAGATCGAGAGGCTTGGTCTCGGCGACGCCGCGCGCTTCATCGGCCACGTCAAGGCAAGATATGGATTTTCCAAGGGTGAGATGCTGGTTGTTCCATCTCGCGGGGATTCGATGCCCTATGTCGTGATCGAGGCGGCGGCTGCGGGAATACCGATGGTCGCGGCCAATGTCGGTGGCATTCCGGAGATTTTTGGACCACATACCGACGCGCTGCTCGCGCCGAACGCCGTCGGCGCCATGGCGGACGCGATCGCGCGCGCGCTCGATGACCCCGCCGCCGCGAAGCTGCGGGCAAAATCCCTTCGCGACAGGATCTTCCGGCATTTTTCCCAGCAGGCGATGGTCGAGGGCGTGCTGGCCGGTTACCGCGACGCCTTTGCGGCCCGTTAACCGTTCTCTACCAGAGATAACTGTTTCTTCCGATTTGTCATCTAAGCCGTGAGGCAGGGAAATTCCGCCGCGGCGCGCACGACTGGACGACCGTGCGGAAACGGACCTGGAACAGTGGAACCAATCAACGCACGCTCCGTAGTGGATGCCGTCGCAACGGAGGATCGACCTCCGATCGAGCGGCGTCGCCGTCTCTCGCGGGCGGCACTTGCCGTCACCAACCAGAAAGTGCTCCGGGCCTATTCCCCGATCGTGATCGCGGGCGCGGTTCGCGTCGTCGATTTCGCGGTGTTGAGCCTGGTCGGCGTTGCGATCTATGTCGGCTACGTGGTTCGCCATGACGGTTTTCACTGGCCCTATGTCGCCGCCATCTTTGCCATGACCGCAACCGCGGTGATCTGTTTCCAGGCTGCCGACATCTACGAGGTGCAGGTGTTTCGCGGCCAACTCCGACAGCTCACGCGGCTGATCTCCTCGTGGGCATTCGTGTTCCTGCTGTTCATCGGCATTTCGTTCTTTGCCAAGCTCGGCGGCCAGGTATCGCGGCTGTGGCTTTCGGCATTTTTCTTCGGCGGCCTCGCCACACTGATTGCCGAGCGGCTGTTGCTGCGCGCGATGGTCCGCGGCTGGGCGCGCCAGGGGCGGCTCGGTCGCCGCACCATCATCGTCGGCTCCGATCAAAGCGGCGAAAAGCTCATCGAAGCGCTCAGGGCCCAGGCCGATTCCGACATCGATATCCTCGGCGTGTTCGACGATCGCAACGACAGCCGGGCCTTCGACACCTGCGCCGGCGCTCCCAAACTGGGCAAGGTCGACGACATCATCGAGTTCGCCCGCCGCACCCGCGTCGATCTCGTGCTGTTCGCCCTGCCGATTTCGGCGGAAATCCGGATTCTCGAGATGCTGAAGAAGCTTTGGGTGTTGCCGGTCGACATCCGGTTGTCCGCGCACACCAACAAGCTGCGGTTTCGCCCCCGCGCCTATTCCTACCTCGGCAAGGTTCCGACCCTCGACATGTTCGAAACGCCGATCACCGACTGGGATCTGGTGATGAAATGGCTGTTCGACCACGTCGTCGGTGCCATCGCGCTGCTGCTGGCCGCGCCGCTGATGGCGCTGGTCGCGCTGGCGGTCAAGCTCGACAGTCCCGGACCCGTACTGTTCCGCCAGAAGCGGTTCGGGTTCAACAACGAGCGCATCGACGTCTTCAAGTTTCGCTCGCTCTATCACGATCAGGCCGATCCGACGGCTTCCAGGGTCGTGACCAGGAACGACAGCCGCGTCACCCGCGTCGGCCGCTTCATACGCAGGACCAGCCTCGACGAGCTGCCGCAACTCCTCAATGTCGTATTCAAGAGCAACCTGTCGCTGGTCGGCCCGCGCCCTCACGCCGTGCAGGGCAGATTGCAGAGCCGGCTGTTCGACGAGGCCGTTGATGGCTATTTCGCGCGCCATCGCGTCAAGCCCGGCATCACCGGCTGGGCGCAGGTGAACGGCTGGCGCGGCGAGGTCGATAGCGAAGAGAAAATCCAGAAGCGCGTCGAGTTCGATCTCTACTATATCGAGAACTGGTCGGTGCTGTTCGATCTGTACATCTTGCTCAAGACGCCGTTGGCGCTGACGACCAGGAACGAGAACGCTTACTAGCGGGTGTAACAGTAGCGTTGAGTTGGCGAGTATGTGATGGCGTATGCGGCGACGGCCGAGAGTCCCCTTGCTTCGGTGACGGCAGCGCCGCGCGTACTCATGCTGCAGCGCGCGCTGGTGTGGCTGGCCGGCGCGTCCGGCGCGATCGTCTTCATCGAGCCCAGTCCCTACGAATTCGTGACGATGGTCGCCACCGTGATCTTCGTTGCGACCGGCCTGCGGCTGCGGCTGGTTTTCATGCCGCTTTTGCTGCTGCTGGTCCTGGTCAACATCGGCTACAGCGTCTGCGCCGTCCCGTTCATCGACAAGCCCGAGATCGCGAACTGGATCGCAACATCCTGGTACATGGCGTTCACCGTGATGTTCTTTGCGATGGTGATTTCCGAAGACACCGCGGCCCGTCTCGACATGCTTCGCCGCGGCCTGGTCATGGGGGCCCTGATCGCATCGGTGGCCGCCATCGCCGGCTATTTCAACCTCGTGCCGGGCGGGCACGATTTGCTGACACTCTATGAGCGGGCACGCGGCACCTTCAAGGACCCGAACGTGCTGGGTGCGTTCCTGATCCTGCCGGCGCTATTCGCCCTGCAGAGCGTCGTTTCCGACCGTCCCGGAAAATCGTTCCGCAGCACGGTCGCGCTCGCCATCATGGCGCTTGCGATCCTGCTGGCGTTTTCCCGCGCCGCCTGGGGCGGGCTCGTGATCACGTCGGTCTTCATGCTGGCGCTGATGGTCCTGACCAGCCCGTCGCCGGCGCAACGCTCGCGCATCATCGTCACGGCGGTCATCGCCCTCATTGTGGTGGCGTTGCTGCTGGCCCTCCTGCTGTCGTTCGATTCGATCGACGAAATGTTCAGGCAGCGTGCGAGTTTCGACCAGAGCTATGACGAGGGCCGGTTCGGCCGGTTCGGCCGGCATATCCTGGGTGCGCAGATGGCCCTCGACCTGCCGTTCGGCATCGGCCCGTTGCAGTTTCACAAATACTTTCCCGAGGACACCCACAATTCCTATCTGAATGCCTTCATGTCCGGTGGCTGGATCTCGGGCATCTGCTATCCCGCGCTGGTGTTCGTCACGGTCATCACCGGCTTTCGACACGCCTTCGTCCGGGTGCCGTGGCAACGCGCCTATCTCGCCATCTTTGCGGCGTATCTCGCGACGGTGGGCGAAAGCTTCATCATCGACACCGACCACTGGCGTCACTTCTGGATGATGCTGGGCGCGATGTGGGGCATGTTCGCCGCAGCGCAGCCCTACAAGATGCACGGCGTGGAATCTACGCCTCCACCTCGAATGTCAGGCCGGCATGGTCGACCAGCCGCTTGATCAGGCGGCTGCGCATCGCCGCGCCGGGGGTCCAGATGCCGCCCGGCACTTCCGGCGCCTCGCGCCGCAGACAGACCGCACATTCCGCGATCATCTTCGAGGTCGAACCATAGCCGGGGTCGCGATCGCCGCGGACGGCAACACGGATCTGTCGTCCGCCGTCACCGAGCCCGACAAACAGCAGATCGTAGAGGCCGGACTCGCGCTGTTCCCGGGACGGACCCTCGCCCGGCTTCGGCCCGCCCGGACCGCCCATCTCGGCATTGGCGGCAACCACGAGCTTCGCGTTGGCCTCTCCCTTCTCGCCGCGGCCGGTCAGCACCATCTCGTCATAGACAAAGTCCCTGCCGTAGGGAAACCCCATCAGCAGGTTGGATCGATGCACATTGCGGGTGTTGATGGTGGACATCACGAAAGGCGCGGTCCAGGCATCGAGGTCCGGATCGAACAATGGCTTGTTGCCGGGCGGCTGCTTCGGGCCTTCGAAGCCCGGCGTCAGCACGAACGGGTTGCGCAGCAGCGCGACAAGGCTGAGGTCCTTCGCCGCCGCCGCAAACGTCGCCTTGATGCTCGCGGCCGTCCCGCCCGAGAACGTTCCCTTCATGTTGCGGACGCGGCCCTTGATGCGGCTGACCGGCGCGCCGAGTACCTGCTTTGCGGTCTCCTGAGCAAAAAATACTCCGAGTTCGAACGGCAGCGAATCAAAGCCGCAGGAAAACACGATCCGCGCGCCCGATGATTGGGCGGTGGCCTGATGGGCGTCGATCATCTGCCGCATCCAGACCGGCTCGCCGCAGAGATCGAGATAGTCGGTGCCCGAGGCCGCGCAGGCCGCCACCAGATCGCTGCCATAGAGCTGGTACGGACCCACCGTCGTCAGGACCGATCGGGTCTGCTGGACCATCGCTTGCAGCGACGCGGGATCGCCGGCATCCGCGACAATCAAGGGGGTGTCGTTCGGCGCGCCGATCGCATCGCGCACCGCCGCAAGCTTGTCCCGGCTGCGCCCGGCCATCGCCCATTTCAGATCGGACGTGCCGGCATAATGCGCCGCCAGATATTCGGCGACGAGCCGGCCCGTGAAGCCGGTGGCGCCATAGACCACGATGTCGAGTTGCAATGAGGCCATGTTCGATATCCTTGCATTGAATGCCGCGCTGGCGCTCCGCGTGACTGTCCCACACGATAGCAGTTTCAGAATCCACAAACGAGTACTCAACATCTGAACGCGATGCGCTCGCTTGGCGCGGGCTCTCCGTCGTCATTCCGGGCTCGCGCCGCACCACCTTCGTCATTCCGGGGCGCGAAGCGAAGCGGAGCGAACCCGGAATCCAGTGGGCCGCAATGACCGCGGTGAGATGGATTCCGGGCTCGCGCCAAGCGGGCGCGCCCCGGAATGACGAGAAGAGAGGCT
>DASUIA010000136.1:0-4699 GCA_036273255.1 Bradyrhizobium sp. | reverse complement strand
CCTCGCGTGCATTGCGAAACAACTGGCCCTCCATAGAATGAAATCGCCGCGATGCCGCAAAAAAACGAAAGCCCTTCGGGTTGCGCACGACGATACCCGCCGGCTGCGAACTGACTTCGATGATGTAGCTATCCGACATTGCCCGGTCTCAATGCTAAGTGCGGGCAAACAACCGGGCCGCTGCCCGAAAGTTCCTCATGCTCCGTCGTCACCGGGCTTGTCCCGGTGATCCACGTCTTTCTTCTCCGTAAGACACAAAACGTCATGGCCGGAACAAATCTGAACAAATCCGGCCATGACGAGAACTCTCACGTCGAAATCGGCGCGCCATCCTGCTGGATGAGCTGCGGGTGGCCCTGATCGTCGATTGCGACATAGGTGAAGTTGCCGTCGGTCACCAGAATCGGCTGCATCTCCTTGCGGCGCAGAACCCAGGCCTCGAGATGCGCGGTGATCGATGTCTTGCCGATGCGAACCAGATTGGCATGCACCGACACGAGGTCGCCGACGAAGACCGGTTTGCGAAAATTCATTGCCTCGATCGCCACTGTGACAGTCCTCGATCTCGCGATCTTGGACGCGAACACGCCGCCGCCGATGTCCATCTGGCTGAGCAGCCAGCCGCCGAAAATATCGCCGTTCTGGTTGGTATCGGCCGGCATCGCCAGGGTGCGGGTGCAGAGATCGCCGCACGGCGCGATTTCAGTGTTCGGCGGAGCGTGACTGGCCGGGGCGTCGGTCATATCAGATGCTCGTCAACAACGGCGGATTTGCAATGGTGCTAGTGGAAACTATCCCAGCCGGCATCCGGCGTGAAGCGATCGCCGAATTTCGCCGCCAGGGCGCGCAGCGCCGCCGTCACATTTTCGGTGCCGCGCATTCGCGCATAGTTCAGGGGACCACCGCGGAACGGCGCATAGCCGGTGCCGAAGATCATGGCGCCGTCGACCACGCCGGCGTTGTCGACGATGCCTTCGCGCAAGCAGGCGACGCAGACATTCGAGATCGGCAGGATCAGCCGGTCGATCAGTTCCGGTGCCGGCCGCGCCTCTGGCGAGGAAACCAAGGATTTGTCGGCCTTGCCGTCCTTCCAGACGTAGAAGCCGCGGCCGGTCTTGCGGCCGAGCTCGCCCCTGGCAACCTTGTCGCGCAGCCACGCCGGCGTCGGCGGCAGCGATTCGCCGAATTTCGAACGCAGCATGTCGCCGACATCGAGGCAGATGTCGAGGCCGACCTGATCCGCCAGTTCGATCGGTCCCATCGGCATGCCGAACTTCTTCGCTGCCGCATCGATCGCGACCTTGTCGATCTTCTCGTCCAGCATCATCATCGCCTCCAGCAGGTAAGGCGTCAGCGCGCGATTGACGAGAAAGCCCGGCGAGCTCTTCACCGGCAGCGGCAGCCGGTCGATGGCGCCGACAAAGGCAAGCGCCTCGGTCAGAACCTGCGGATCACTGCCGTCATGGCTGACCACTTCGACCAGTTGCAGGCGCGAAACCGGATTGAAGAAGTGCAGCCCGATCAGCCGTTCCGGCTTCTGCAGGGTCGTGCGCAGGTCCTGCAGCGGAATGCTGGAGGTATTGGTGGCGAGGATCGCCCCGACCTTCATCTTCGGCTCGAGCCCGGCATAGACCTTCTGCTTCAGTTCGAGTTTTTCCGGGACAGCCTCGATGATCAGGTCGGCGTTGCGGACCCCTTCGCCATCGAGATCCGGAATCAGCCGGTCCAGCGCGTCGCGGATGTCGGTGCGTTTGTGCATGATCTTGCCGAACAGGTCTGCGGCACGCTTGATCGCCCCCGCCACCGGCTCCGCCTTCATGTCGGCAAGCGTCACCCGCATGCCCTGACTGGCGCACCACGCCGCGATATCGCCGCCCATCGCACCGGCACCGATGACATGAACGCGGCCGACCTTGTTACCGGCGCCGGCGAGTTTCTTCATCTGCTCGCGCAGGAAGAATACCCGGATCAGGTTTTGCGCGGTCGCCGTCACCATCAGCCTGGCGAACGAGGTTTTCTCCGCCGCCAGCATCGCGGTCTTGTCGCCGCCGTGCTTCTCCCACAGTTCGATCAGGGCATAGGGAGCGGGATAATGCTCATGCGGCGCCGCCTTCTCCGCCTCGGCGCGCATCCGCGACGCCAGAAAACCCCGAACCGGCGTGAAGTTCAGCATCGTGTTCAGCACTCCGGGCCGAGCGGTCTTGAGACGGCCGAACACCGCGTCCTTGACGGCGTTGCGGACGTGGCGCTCCTGCGTCACCGAGTCGACCAGTCCGAGCGCGCGCGCTTTCCGGACGTCGATGGTTCGGCCGGTCAGCATCAGCGTCATTGCCTGCATCGGATTGACGAGACGGGTGAAGCGCGCGGTGCCGCCGAGGCCGGGATGCAGGCCGAGCAGCACCTCGGGAAAGCCAAAGCGGGCGCCGTCGATGGCGATCCGCGACCGGCAGGCGAGCGCGACTTCGAGCCCACCGCCGAGGCAAAAGCCGTGGATCACCGCGACGGTCGGGATATTGATACGTTCGAGACGGTCGATCACCGCATGCGCCCTGCCGATCGCGGTCTCGACACTGCCCGGGTCGGTGGCGCCGCGAAATTCATTGACGTCGGCGCCGGCGATGAACCCCGACTTCTTCGCGGAACGAATGACGATTCCGGCGGGACGCTGGGTTTCCAGCGCCGCAAGCACGAGATCCAGCTCCTCGATGACATCGGCCGACAGCGTATTGGCGCTGGCGCCGGCGCGATCGAACAGCAGCCAGGCAATGCCGTCGGCATCGTGGGACAGCCTGAAGTGGCGATAGGGTCGGGCCTCGTCGGCCTTCGGCCCGAGCTCGAGCACCCGATCGCCGAGAACATCCATGATCTTCGAATCCATGACGTTCCCTATACCGTTTCGATCAACATGGCGCCGCCCTGCCCGCCGCCGATACATTCGGTGGCGACGCCGCGCCTCGTACCAAGGCGCTTCATGACGTTGACGAGGTGCAGCACGATGCGGTTACCGCTGCAGCCGACGGGATGGCCGAGGCTGATTGCGCCGCCGTCGACATTGAGCCGGGCGCGATCGATCTCGCCGGCAGCACCGTCGAGGCCGAGGATCTCGCGGCAGAACTTGTCGTCGTTCCAGGCTGCGAGGCAGCCCAGTACCTGGGTGGCGAACGCTTCGTTCAATTCCCAGGTCTCGACATCCTGCAGCGTCAATTTGTTGCGCTTCAACAGCTCGGTCGCCGACAATACCGGGCCGAGGCCCATGATGCTCGGATCGAGCGCCGACCACTGGCTGTCGAGGATCACCGCCTTTGGCGTCAGGCCATGTTTTGCGACCGCGTCCTCGGAAGCCAGGATGACCCACGAGGCACCGTCGGTGATCTGCGACGAATTGGCGGCGGTGACCTGACCCCAGGGCCGCTCGAAGACCGGCTTCAGTTTGGCCAGCGTTTCCGGCGAGGAATCCGGCCGCACGCCATCATCGTGATCGTAGAATTTGCCATCGCGGGCGAAGGCAGTTTCGACTTCGCCCTTGAGCCAGCCTTGCGATTGCGCGTTCGCCAGCCGCTTGTGGCTTTCGACGGCATAAGCGTCCGACTGGGCGCGGGTGATGCCGAAGAGATGCCCGACCACTTCGGCGGTTTGTCCCATGTTGAGTTCGGTGATCGGGTCGGTGAGCCCGCGCTCCAGCCCGATGATGGGCTTGAAGTAGGCCGGCCGTGCCTTCAGTGCGGCGGCGATTTTGGCGCCGATCCCCTTGGCACCGGCTAGCCCCGCGAACCAGCGCACGCCCTGCTGCGGCCACACCAGCGGCGCGTAGCTCAGCGCTTCCGAGCCGCCGGCCAGAATCAGATCCGACTTGCCTTCGCGGATATAGCGATAGGCGGTGTCGATCGACTGCATGCCGGAGCCGCAATTGATCTGCACGGTGAATGCAACCATGGCCTCGCCCATGCCGAGCCGCAGCGCGGCGACCCGGGCCGGGTTCATCTCGTCGGCAATGACATTGACGCAGCCAAGGATCACCTGGTCGAAGGCAGTGGGGGCAAAGGGCTGCCGCGCCAACAGCGGCCGGCCGCATTGCACCGCGAGATCGACCGGCGTGAACGGGCCGGGCCCGCTGCGCGCCTTGAGGAACGGCGTCCGGCTGCCGTCGACGATAAAGACCGCTCGCGCCATCAGCTCGCCGCCCTCGTTTCACCGAGCTCCTGGAAGAACCGATGCACGTCGGCGGGTTTCTTGTAAATCGGCGACAGCGCCTCCGGCGCGAAGTCGTCGACTTCGATCACCTTCGACACCGCGTCCTGCGCGGCCGCGAGTTGGTCGCCCTCGGCCTCGGTGACGACACCCTTTTTCACGGCCTCGCGCCAGTCATGAAGATGGGCCGCCCGCATCCGCTTCGCGATCTCCTCGGCTCCGGTAACGAGCAGAAACGCCTTTTCCAGCCGGGCGATTCCGCGGTCGTCCTCTACATGCGACAGGTCCGGCGTGAGCCGGTCGCGGGCCGCCGACGGCTCGAGCACCAGTTGCGCGCATTGATGGACCACGCGATCGGAAGGACCGAGCACACGGGCGCCGAACGGCTGAACCAGGAATTTCAGCACGATGGCGACAAACCGGTTGGGCAGGTTGGCGAGAATCTCGGCAAAGCGAATCTCGATGGTCTTGAAGCCGTTCGCCATGCACCATTCGAGCGCGGCGAAATCGG
>DASUIA010000135.1:0-30865 GCA_036273255.1 Bradyrhizobium sp. | reverse complement strand
GGCGAGTTCGTCCTGATGGATTTTGGAGAGTTTCCGCAGGCGACGCTCGCCCTCCGCGGTCAGGTTTAACAACACCCGTCGGCCGTCGGTTTCATCGATGTTGCGGCCGATCAGCCCGAGTTTGGTCATGCGGTCCACAAGTCCGACGGCGGTATGGTGCTGAATGAAAAGGAAATCCGCGAGCTCGCCAACGGACAACGGACCGAGGGTCGAGAAACCTCTGATCGTGAGCAGCGCCTGATGCTGCTGCGGCGTCAGGCCGGCCTGAACGGCCGCCCCCGTGCTGAAGGCCTGAAATTTTCGCAGCTCAAAACGGAATTGAGCGAGGGCTTCATAGTCCACCGCGTTCTCCGCCTCGAAATGGGCCGGCGCCTCCAGCGCCGGGGCGTCGATCGCAGGTTGCGGCTTTCTCTTCGGGGTAACCATCTGGCTTGCTCCTGCTGCCCGTCCCGGCGATTTCGTCGCTACCGCAGTGCACAATCGGGGACTCCATTATATCGCAACCCGATATAAATTCCGATGTAAATTCGGACTCGTGCGACGAAAGTGACATTGACACGGACGACCGTGGTGAAGCGATATGGCGCCTGATGCGGACACGCCATTTGCGCCTTAGTGAGCGTCAGCGTCCGCGCTGCATGATCTGAATGGCCGACGATTGTCGGGTACATCACAACATATTCTGGGAGGACCGGTAGTGAAAAACCTAGTTGTCGGACGAGATTCCGGCCTCATTGTATCCCGCCGCATGCTGCTGCAGACCGCGGCCGGACTGGCGGGCGGAGCGATGCTGCCCTTCGGGATGCCCTATGCGTTCGCCGAGGATCATCCGGCGATCGGCACCTATCCAGCCGGTTCTTCGGGCTCCTCGGTGTTCATTGGCGTTGCCGTGCCGCGCACCGGCACCTATGCGGTGCAGGGAGAAGACGAACTCAAGGGCTGGGAGCTCGCGGTCGAGCACATCAACAGCGGCAACGAGCTGATCAAGAAAATCTCGCCCAAGACCACCAAGGGCGTGCTGGGCAAGGAATTGAAGCTCGGCGTCGCCGACTCCGGCGCCAAGCCGAACGACGCCGTGCAGGCGGAGCAGCGCTTCATCTCCGAGAACAAGGCGATCCTGATGACGGGCTCGACCTCGAGCGCGGTCGCGGTCGCATTGAACAAGCTCGCGCAGCGGGAAAAGGTGCTCTACGTCGCCGGCATTTCCGGCTCCAACGACACCACCGGCAAGGACTGCGTGCGTTACGGATTCCGCCAGAATTTCTACGGCCAGACGGCGGCCGCCGCGATCGGGCCGATCATGGTCAAGAATTTCGGCAAGAACAAGAAGGCGGCCTATCTGACCCCGGACTACACCTACGGCCATACCGTCACCAAGTCGATGCAGGACTATCTCGCCACCGCCGGATGGACCACCGCAACCAACCAGGTCGCGCCGCTCGGCGCGCCCGATTACTCGTCCTATCTGCTCAACGTCGCCAATTCCGGCGCCGACGTCCTGATCAACGTCAATTGGGGACACGACGCCGTGCTCTCGACCCAGCAGGCCAAGCAGTTCGGCGTGCTCGACAAGATGAAGCTCGTGGTTCCCTACCAGGTGCCGTTCATCGCCCGCGAAACCGGCGGCCTGATGCAGGGAGTCTTTGCCGCCACCGACTACTGGTGGACGATCGAAGACAAATATCCGCTGGCCAAGATGTTCAACGATTCGTTTGACAAGAAGTATGGCTACAAGCCGGAGTGGGGTGCGGCAAACGCTTATATCAGCTTCGCGCATTGGGCACACATGGTCGAAGAGGCCGGCAGCTTCTATCCGCCGGACATCATCAAGACCTATGAAAAGGGCGAAACCATTCCGTCGCTGGTGGGCGATGTGCATTACCGCAAGGAAGACCACCAGTGTGTTCGCCCGGTCATCATCGTCAGGGGCAAGCTGCAGAAGGACATGAAGAACAAGGAAGACTATTACGACGTGATCGAAATCGTACCCGGCGAGGGCTTGATGCAGAAGCCTGACGCGTTCGGCTGCAACCTCGGCGACTATACCTGAGCGATCCCTGAAACAAGGCGCCGCGGCATTTGGATGTCCGCGGCGCCATTTTTTGCGTCCGTGCGCTGGATTGCGTGCTATGCTTGCAACTACGCCCTGTGATTGCATTTCATGATTAGTTGGCCGAATTTCATCTCACAGGTATTCAATGGGTTGGCACTCGGTGCCCTGCTGGCGCTGATCAGCTCCGGGCTGACCATCATCTACGGCACGCTCGGCGTGCTCAACCTCGCGCATGGCGCGATGTTCATGATTGGCGGTTACGCCGGCTATGTCGCTTTTGAATATACCGGCTCGTTCATCGTCGCGGTGATCGCGGGCTCGCTGTTCGTCATGATTCTGGGCGTGGTGATGGAGCGCGTCATCATCCGCCACTTCTATCACCGTCCGCATGAGGACCAGCTTCTCGTCACCTTCGGGCTCGGCATCTGCTTCGTCGAGCTGGTGCGGCTGTTTTTTTCCAGCGAGTCGAAGCTGGTGCCGCCGCCGCCGCTGTTCCAGGGGATCACCTCGCTTGGTTTCATGTATTACCCGACCTACCGTCTCGCGGTCGTTGGCATTGTCGCGATTGCCCTTGGCGCGCTGTTCGTGGTCCTCTACCGTACGCGGCTCGGCATGATCGTGCGCGCCGGCATCGAGGATGCGGTGATGGTCGATTCGCTCGGCATCAATGTCCACCGCGTCTTCATGATCGTGTTCGGCATCGGCGCGATGGCCGCCGGCTTTGCCGGCATTGTCAATGCGCCGGTTGTGTCGCTGACGCCGGGTGTCGGCGACGACATCCTGGTGGAAACCTTCGTGGTGGTGGTGATCGGCGGGGTCGGATCGTTTCCCGGCGCCATTCTCGGGGGACTGATTGCCGGGGAAATCATCAGCGTCACCTCCATGGTTAACCCCGGCTACGCCTACGTCATGCTGTTTGCGGCCATGACGCTTGTGCTCGTGGTGCGGCCGCACGGCCTGCTTGGCGTGCAGGGCCGCGAATGAACGTTGTCATCTGATGCTCAAGCAACGCCCTTTTTTGATCGAGACGCTGACGGTGATCGGTCTGATCGTCGCGCCGTTCGTGCTGCCGCATATCGGGTTTGCACCCAATACCGTGAACCGGATCCTGGTCTGGGGCCTGTTCGGTCTCGGCTTCGACATCCTGTTCGGCTTTACCGGACTGCTGTCCTTCGGCCAGTCGGCATTCTACGGCACCGGCGGTTTTGTCGCGGCCTACCTGCTCACCCGCGCGGGATTTCCCAACGTCTTCCTGGCGCTGGTGATCGGCATGGTGGCCGCCGCGGCCGTTGGCTATCTGGTCGGACTGATCGCGCTGCGGCGCACCGGCATCTATTTCGCCATGATCACGGTGGCGATCGCCGAGGTTTTCTTTTTCGTTGAATTCAATCCGCTGGCGAACTGGACCGGCGGTGAAAACGGCTTGCCCGGCGTTCCGACGCCGAGCTTCAATCTCGGCTTCACCACCGTTCATTTCACCACCGGTTGGTCGCTCTACCAGTTTCTCGCCTTGTGCTATTTTGTCGGCATCGTCATCGCGCTGCGTATCGTGCGCTCGCCGGTCGGCGCGATCTTCAGCGCGATCCGCGACAACCCGCTGCGCGCGACCGCCGTCGGTCACAATATTCACGGCTACAAGCTGACGGCTTTCGTGATCGCGGCCGCTTATGCCGGGTTCGCCGGCGGCCTGCTCGGCGTGCTGCAGGCCTTCATGCCGCCCGATGCCTTCACCTTCGACACCTCGGGCCAGCTCGTGATGCAAACCGCAATCGGCGGCCGGGGCACGCTGTTCGGCCCGCTGGTCGGCGCCGCGATCTGGCTGTTCCTGCAGGACTTCCTGCAGGCGGCGCTCAATCTCGGCGCGGCGTGGAAACTGGTGCTGGGCATCGTGTTCGTGCTGCTGGTCTGTTTTCTGCGCCGCGGCATTATCGGCGGCCTCGAAGATCTTTACCGCTGGATGGTCGGCAGGCGGCATTCCGAGCCGAAGGAGCCGACGGCGGTGGCTGACGCCACGGTTACCGACGAACCGAAGAGCACCGAAGTCGCGGCTGCCGCGGCCTTGCCGATGCCGGCACGCAATCGCGGTGGTGGTGACGCTTCCGGTCCCGTCCTGCTGCAGGCGACCGGCCTCACCAAGCGTTATGGCGGCCTGTTCGCCAACAGCAATATCGATTTCACGGTCAACCGCGGCGAATTGCGCGGCATTATCGGCCCGAACGGTGCCGGCAAGTCGACCTTCTTCAAGATGCTGACCTGTGAAGTCCCGCCGACCTCCGGCAAGATCATGTTCGAGGGGCGCGACATCACCGGAACCAATGTCACCGACGTGTGCCAGCTCGGCCTGACCAAGAGCTATCAGGTCAACCAGTTGTTCACCGGCCTTACGGTCCGCGAAAATGTCGTGATCGCCGCGCTCGCCCAACTGCGCGGCAAGTTCCGGCTCGACTTGTTCCGAAGCGTGGATAATATCCCGGAGTTGAATGAGCAGGTGCAGCGCACGCTCGATCTCGTCAATCTCACCTCGCGGCCCGATACCCCCGTATCCGAGCTCGCCTATGGCGAGAAGCGCCGCCTGGAAATCGGCCTTGCGCTGGCGACCTCGCCGAGCCTGTTGCTGCTCGATGAGCCGCTTGCCGGCATGAGTCCGCGCGAGCGCGTCGAAACGGTCAAGCTGCTCAAATCGATCAGCCGGGGTCGTACCATGATCATCATCGACCACGACATGGATTCACTGTTTGAGCTGGCCGAACGGGTTACCGTCCTGCAGGAAGGCCGCGTGCTGGTCGAGGGCACACCGGACGAAATCAAGAACAGCGCCGCGGTGCAGGAGGCTTATCTGGGCGGCGTGCACGGAGTGCTCGAGGCATGAGCCTGCTCGAGGTCAAGGGCCTGAACAGCTATTACGGGGATTCCCATATCCTGTTCGACGTCTCGCTGCGCGTCGAGCGCAATGAAGTCGTGGCGCTGCTCGGCCGCAACGGCGCCGGCAAGAGCACGACGCTGAAAAGCCTGATGGGGGTGGTGACGCCGCGCAACGGTACGGTGATGTTCGACGGCGTCGATGTCGCGGGGCGAAAGAGCCACGCGATCGCGCAGGCGGGCATGCAACTCGTGCACGAGGACCGCCGGATTTTCGGCAGCCTCAATGTGGAGGAAAACCTGGTCCTCGCCGGGTTGACCGCCTCCAAGCGCTGGCCGCTCGGGCGGATCTACGAAATGTTCCCGCGACTGAAGGAGCGGCGCGGCAATCGCGGTACCGATCTGTCGGGCGGCGAGCAGCAGATGCTGGCGATCGCGCGTGCATTGGTGCGCGATCCCAAGATCATCCTGCTCGACGAGCCGTTCGAAGGCCTCGCCCCGATCATCGTTCGCGATCTCATGAAGGCCTGCAGCGACCTCGCCGCGGCCGGTCAGACCATCGTTCTGGTCGAGCAGAACCTGGCTGCGACGCTGTCGCTGGCGCAGCGCATTTACATCGTCAACAACGGGCATATCGTCCACGAGGGTCCGGCGCAGGAGATCAAGGCGCAGCCGGAACTGCTGCAGCGCTACCTCGGCGTCTAGCAACGGAGAGCGGCCGCTACCCAGGGAACAGCTTGCATGAATGAGAGCATCTCGGCGCCATTCATCCGGTACCCGATCGCAACCTCGCTGCTGATGGCGGGCATACTCTTCGTCGGCCTCGTTTCATACCCGCTGCTGCCCGTTGCGCCGTTGCCGCAGGTGGATTTCCCCACCATCCAGGTTTCGGGGTCGCTTCCGGGCGCCAGCCCGGAAACCATGGCGTCCTCGGTCGCGCAGCCGCTGGAGCGGCAGCTCGCGCAGATCCCCGGCATCGCCCAGATGACCTCGACGAGTTCGCTCGGCTCGACCGCGATCACGATCCAGTTCGACCTCAACCGCAGTATCGACGGCGCCGCCAACGACATCCAGGGCGCCATCAACGCCGCCAGCGGCCAGTTGCCGAAGAACCTGCCCACGCCACCGACCTATCGCAAGGTCAATCCGGCAGACTCCCCGATCCTGCTGTTGTCCGCGAGCTCCGATACGTTGCCTCTGACGACGGTGAGCGACGCCGTCGACGCCCAGCTCGGCCAACAGATCAGCCAGATTTCCGGGGTCGCCCAGGTGTTCATCGGCGGCCAGCAGAAGCCGGCGATCCGCGTCCAGATCGACCCCGCAAAGCTGGTCGCCAAGGGGCTGTCGCTGGAAGATGTCCGCAACCAGATCGCGATCACGACGGTCGACAGTCCGAAGGGCAGCATCGATGGCACGACGCGCGCCTATACCATCTATGCCAACGACCAGTTGCTCGACCCGGACGCCTGGAATGACGTCATCATCGCCTATCGCAATGGCGGCCCATTGCGGATCCGCGATATCGGCAGGGCGATTTCCGGACCCGAAGACATGAAGCAGGCGGCCTGGGCCGACGGCAAGCGCGGGGTCTTTCTGGTCATCTTCAAGCAGCCCGGCGCCAATGTCATCGATACCGTCGACCGGATCAAGGCGCAACTGCCGCGGCTGATTGCGGCGATTCCGCCGGCCGTCAAGATCAAGATCATCAGCGATCGCACCATCACCATCCGTTCCGCGGTCGAGGACGTGCAGTTCACGCTGCTGATCACCATCATGCTGGTGGTCATGGTGATTTTCATCTTCCTGCGCAGCGCCTGGGCGACCATCATTCCGAGCGTCACTGTTCCGCTGGCGCTGCTCGGTGCCTGTTCGCTGATGTGGGCGTTCGGATATACCCTCGACAATCTGTCGCTGATGGCGCTGACGATCGCCGTGGGATTCGTGGTCGACGACGCCATCGTGATGCTGGAAAACATCTCGCGCTATATCGAGGCGGGCGAAAAGCCGCTCGCCGCCGCGTTCAAGGGCGCCAGCGAGATCGGCTTCACCATCGTGTCGATCAGCGTTTCGCTGGTCGCGGTGCTGATCCCGCTGCTGCTGATGGGCGGCATCATCGGAAGGCTGTTCCGCGAGTTCGCGGTGACGCTGGCAATGGCGATTTTCGTCTCGCTGATCGTGTCGCTGACGCTGACGCCGATGATGGCCTCGCGCTTCCTGCGCGCCCACAGCGAAACCAGGCATGGCCGGCTCTATCAGTGGAGCGAGCGCGCCTTCGACAGGCTGCTGCATGGCTATCAGCGCGGTCTCGACCTCGCCTTGAGCTGGAGCCTCACTACGCTCTGCATCTTCTTCGCGACGCTGGCGCTGTCGATCTATCTGTTCATCATCATCCCCAAGGGCTTCTTCCCGCAACAGGACAACGGATTCCTCACCGCGACTTCGGAGACCGCGCAGGATATTTCCTTTGCCGACATGAAGCGTCACCAGGAGGAACTCGGCGCCATCGTGCAGGGCGACCCAGCCGTCGACAGCATCGCCATGTTCATCGGCGGCGGCGGCAGCGCACTCAACACCGGCCGCCTCTACATCACCCTGAAGCCGCGCAGCGAGCGCGACGCCAGCGCCCAGCAGATCATCGCGCGGCTGCGCCCCAAGCTGGAAAAGGTCGAGGGCGCGCGGCTGTTCATGCAGGCTTCCCAGGACGTGCGGCTGGGCGGCCGCGCCACGCGCACCCAGTTCGAATATACGCTGCAGGACGCCAATCTGGACGAGCTCAACGAATGGGCGCCGAAGATCCTGGCGAAGATGCAGACGCTGCCCGAGCTGCGCGACGTCGCGACCGACCAGCAGACCCAGGGCACGACGCTGCAGCTCAAGATCAACCGCGACACCGCCGCGCGCTACGGCATCCAGCCGCAATTGATCGACGACACGCTGTATGACGCGTTCGGCCAGCGTCAGGTCACGCAATACTTCACCCAGCTCAACAGCTACCACGTGATCCTGGAAATCCTGCCCGACCTGCAGGGCAATATCGACACCCTCAACAAGCTCTACATCAAATCGCCGCTGACCGGCGAGCAGGTGCCGCTGTCGGAGATTGCGACCTGGAGCAGTGTGCCGGTCCGTCCGCTCTCGATCAGCCACCAGGGCCAGTTTCCGGCCATCACCATCAGTTTCAACCTCGCCCGCGATACCGCGCTGGGGCAGGCAACCGACGCGATCCAGCGCGCGGTCGTCGAGCTCGGCGCGCCGGCCACGCTGAATTCGAGCTTCCAGGGCACCGCGCAGGCGTTCCAGCAGTCGCTCGGCACCGTGCCGCTGTTGATCATGGCGGCGCTGGTGGTGGTGTACCTGATCCTCGGCATCCTCTACGAGAGCTACATCCACCCGCTGACGATCCTGTCGACGCTGCCCTCGGCCGGCGTCGGCGCGCTCGCGATCCTGATGGCGTTCGGGTTCGATTTCAGCCTGATCGCGCTGATCGGCATCATTCTGCTGATCGGCATCGTCAAGAAGAACGGCATCATGATGGTCGACTTCGCGATCGCGGCGGAGCGCGAGGAGCATCTGTCGCCGCGTGAATCGATCCGCAAGGCGGCGCTGCTGCGGTTTCGTCCGATCATGATGACAACCATGGCGGCGATGCTCGGCGGCGTGCCGCTGATGCTGGGCACCGGCACCGGCTCGGAAATCCGTCAGCCGCTGGGCTATGCGATGGTCGGCGGCCTGATCGTCAGCCAGGCGCTGACGCTGTTCACAACCCCGGTGATCTATCTCTATCTCGACACCTTCTCGAACGCGCTTGCGCGCTGGAGCCAGAGCCGGAAGTCCGGTGGGCCCCCGTCCGCGCCGGAGCACGAAGCGCAGAAATATGCCGCCGAATAGCCACCGCCGGCTCGGAACCAGCCGGAGCGGAGCGGGTTGGTCGCCATGGCGCTGGCAGTGGGAACCGTTTCACTTGCCGGGCATCCGATGGACGTGGCTGGTGGCTCGAGCCGGGCGGTACGACGGAGGGAACGAAGATGGCTGAACAGACCACAGAGGCCGCCGGACCGGATCTCGCACAGGGGGTTGCCGCATCCGATTTCAAGGGCGAGACCTTGCTCGGCCACGTCGGCGATCAGGAAGTTCTCCTGGTGCGCTCGGGGTCGGAGATTTTCGCGATCGACGCCCATTGCAGCCATTATCACGGTCCGCTTGCCGACGGGCTCGTGGCCGACGGCGGCATCCGTTGCCCCTGGCATCACGCCTGCTTCGATCTGCGGACCGGGGAGGCGACGCGCGCGCCGGCGCTTGCGCCGCTCGCGGTCTGGCAGGTCGAGCGCGAGGGCGACCGCATCTTGGTCCGGCGCAAGCGTGAGCAGCCGAAGCCGGGCCGCCAGCCGTCCGCCGATGCGCCGGGCCGGATCGTGATTGTCGGCGGCGGCGCCGCGGGCTTTGCCGCAGCCGAGATGCTGCGGCGGCAGCAGTTTGGCGGCGAAATCGTCATGCTGAGCGAAGACGGCGCGGCGCCGGTCGATCGACCCAACCTGTCGAAGGATTATCTTGCCGGCAGCGCGCCGGAGGACTGGCTGCCGCTGCGCCCGGACGAGTTTTACGCCGATTCCGGCATCGAGCTCCGGCTCGGGAGCAGCGCCGGTTCGATCGATGTCGGGGCGCGCAAGGTCAATACCGCCGGCGGGGCCGTCGCCTACGATCGCCTGCTGTTGGCGACCGGCGCCGAGCCGGTACGGTTGCCGATTCCCGGCGCCAACCAGCCGCACGTCCACACCCTGCGCTCGCTGGCCGATTGCCGCGCGATCATTGCCTCCGCCGACGGCGCGCGCCGCGCCGTGGTGATCGGCGCCAGTTTCATCGGCCTCGAGGTCGCCGCGTCGTTGCGCGCGCGCGAGATCGAGGTCCATGTCGTGGCGCCGGAGTCACGGCCGATGGAGCGCGTGTTGGGGCCGGAAATGGGCGATTTCGTCCGCGACCTTCATGAGCAGCACGGCGTCGTCTTTCATCTCGGCGACACCGTGACCGCGATCGACGGCAAGCGCGCGACCCTGAAAGGCGGCGGCGTGCTGGAGGCGGATCTCATCGTCGTCGGCGCCGGGGTGCGGCCACGCCTGGCGCTGGCCGAACAGGCCGGCCTCGCGCTCGATCGCGGCGTGAAGGTGGATGAGTTTCTGGAAACCAGCGTTCCCGGAATCTATGCGGCCGGCGACATCGCGCGCTGGCCCGATCCGCATTCGAAGGAAAACATCCGGGTCGAACACTGGGTGGTGGCGCAGCGCCAGGGACAGACCGCGGCGCGCAACATGCTGGGGCAGCGCGAGTCCTTCGATGCGGTGCCGTTTTTCTGGAGTCAGCATTATGACGTGCCGATCAACTATGTCGGCCACGCCGAAAAATGGGACGAGATCGTGATCGACGGTGACATCGCCGCGCGGGATTGCCTGCTGCAATACAGGAACAAGGGCCGCGTGCTCGCCATTGCCTCGATCTACCGCGACCTCGCCAGCCTTCAGGCCGAACTCGCGATGGAGCGGAAAGCGGGGCGGTAAGGCGCTTTCTCTTGTTGCTTCTCCCGAGGCCTCGTGGTTCGAGACGGTGCGCAAGGCGCGGCTCCTCACCATGAGGGTTAAGACATCATCCCGAGAAGAAGACCTCATCCTGAGGAGCATCGCGAAGCGATGCGTCTCGAAGGATGAAGCCGTTGAGAACTGGGCGAAATCGGCCGGGCTATTTACTCCGCGCGGCCTCGGCCAATTGCCGCTTCAGCGCGCGCATTTCCTCGAATCGCCTGGTGACGTCGCGAACGATCGCCACCGTCCCGGTCGGCCGGCCCTGCGCGTCTTTCAGCATCGCGATCGTGAACTCGACCGAGATGCGCTGGCCGCTTCCGGTCAACGCGGGTACCGACAGCAGATCGCCATGGCCGTAATGGCTTTCTCCGGTCTGCATGACGCGCCGATATCCGACCCAGTGCCGGTCCCGAAGATGGTCGGGAATGATGAGATCGAGCGAACGCCCGACCGCTTCATCGACGGTGAAGCCGAAAATCCTGATGGCGCCGGGATTCCAGAAAGTGATGTTGCCGGCGTGATCGGTGGCAATGATGGCGTCCGATGCACAAGTCAGCAAGGCGTCGATGAGTCCGGGAGGAACGGTCATGATATCCTCGTGCCAGGCCGGAAAGGATGCATCGCGTTGCCTTAGCCTATACCCAACAGGGTGGACAGCCGCGCCCGCGGCTCGACCAGATCGGCCAGCGTATAGCCGTCGAGCACTTCGAGAAAGGCGTCGCGTGCCCCATTCAGCGCGCGCTTCAGCACACAGACCGGCCGGAGCGGACAGCCTCCATCGAGCGGCTCGAAACAGGACACGATCGCCATGTCCGGCTCGGTGTAGCGCACCACGTCGCCGATCCCGATGGCTTCGATTGGCTTGGCCAGGCGCAGCCCGCCATTTCTGCCGCGGACCGTTTCGACATAGCCGCCAACCCCCAACTGATGCGCGACCTTCATCAGATGATTTCTCGATATGTCATAGCTCTTGGCGATTTCGGCAATCGTCGCCAGCCGGTCCTCTTTCATCGCCAGATACATCAGCACACGCAGCGCATAGTCGGTATAGACGGTCAGGCGCACGTGCATCTCCCTTCGCTGCCCAGTAAAAGATGTATATTATATATTGCTTTATGGCAAGCATCGGCTTATAACATGGATACGAGGTACATCTTTAAGGGAGCACAGGATGAGGACGTCTGATTCGATCAGTGACGCCATGGCTTGGCCATTTCTGCTGCCCGGAACGCTCGCCTGCCGCGCCATCGGGCTTACCCGCCACCAGGACCTGGTGCGGATGCTGGTCAATTCGATATTCTGGACCGTGCTCGGCGTGATCGTGGCGGTGCTCACGATATGATCGTCCGAGCCGCAAAACTCGATCACGTGTCCGAGGAAGCCATTCGGCTGCTGGTCGATAGCTTCTATGCCAAGGTGCGCCGCGATCCCAAGCTCGGGCCGATCTTTCTGCGCGCGATACCGGGCGACTGGCAGCCGCATCTGACCAAGATGTACGCGTTCTGGTCGTCGGTGATGCTCACCACCGGCCGCTACAAGGGCAATCCGGTGATGAAGCACCTCGCACTGCCCCGATTCCAGCCGGAGCTGTTCGAGCACTGGCTGGCGCTGTTCGACGAGACCTGCTGCGAACTGTTCGACGGCGGCATCCGCGAGGAATTTCGCGCCAAGGCGGTGCGAATCGCCGAGAGTCTGAAGCTTGCGCTGTTCTATCGGCCGGACCGGCCGTGGCCGCCGGAAGCCACGCCATGACCTTTGTCGTCACCGATAATTGCATCCGATGCAAATACATGGACTGCGTCGAGGTCTGCCCGGTCGACTGCTTCTACGAAGGCGACAACATGCTCGTCATCCACCCGGACGAGTGCATCGATTGCGGGGTATGCGAGCCGGAATGTCCGGCAGAGGCCATCTTTCCCGACACCCAGCCGGGTCTTGAAAGCTGGCTCCAGCTCAACGCGCAATATGCCGCAGTCTGGCCGAACATCACGATCAAGCGCGACGCGCCGGTGGACGCCAGCGCCTTCGATGGGGTCGCCGACAAGCTGCAGCAGTATTTCTCGGCAAGCCCGGGACAGGGCGATTGATCGAGCGCGCGCTGCCGGCGACGTCGCCCGCGCTCTAGCTTTTTGTTAACCAATTGTTATGCCTACCAAATTCGGTAACGCGTCTTTAATTGCGGGAACGTAGGGTCATTTCGCGGCCCGGAACGGGCGGCGCCACCGTCCAGGATGGCCGGAAGTCTGCGTGCGCGTTGGAGTTTCCCATGGATATCATGACGAGCGTCGGGCTCGTGTGCGGCATCATTGTGGTGGCAACAATGATGCTCCTGGGGGGCGACCTGCACCTGTTCGTCAGCGAACACGCGGTCATCATCATCTTCGGCGGGTCGATCGCCGCCACCATGATCCGCTTTCCGCTGATGGCCATTCTCCACGGCCTGCCGCTCGGCGCCAGATTTGCCTTCACCATGAGCCGGCTGTCCGCGCGCGACCTCGTCGACGAACTCGCCCGCATCGCAGAGATCGCGCGCAAGCAGGGCCCGGTCGGGCTGGAAAAGGTAGAGACCGACGAGCCGTTCCTCGCCAAGGGCATCCGCTACGTCGCCGACGGCTACGACCTCGAGTTCATCCGCGACAATCTCGAGCGCGATCGCGACAATTTCCTGATGCATCTCGACGAGGGCGGCAAGATCTACCGTGCCATCGGCGACTGCGCACCCGCCTTCGGCATGATCGGAACCCTGATCGGCATGGTGCAGATGTTCGCCAACATGACCGACCCCTCGAAGCTCGGCCCATTCATGGCGACCGCGCTGCTGGCGACGCTGTACGGCGCACTGGTCGCGAACCTGTTCTGCCTGCCGATCGCCGACAAGCTGCATGGCAAACTGCTCGACGAGGAGACCAATCGCACATTGATCATCGACGGCATTCTGATGATCCGTGATTCCAAGAGCCCGACGCTGGTGCGGGAAATGCTGCTGGCATACCTGCCGGAGAGTCACCGCCATGAGGAAGGCGAGCCGGTCCCGGCCTGAACGGGCGGCTCCGGTCCTGAAAGTCAAGCATGGCCAAGAAGAAACGTGGCGACGCGCATGGAGGAGGGCACGGCTGGTTCGTTACCTTCGCCGACCTGATGGGCCTGATGATGAGCTTCTTTGTGATGCTCGTCGCGTTTTCCACCATGGACAACAACAAGCTCAAGATCGTCGCGGGCTCGATGCGCGATGCCTTCGGCGTGCAGACCGAGAAGCGGTTTTCCGGCATCATCGAATCCGATGGCCTGCCGACCAGGCCGAAGCTGAAGAACGCCGCGCACATTTCGCCCGAGGAATCGTCCAACACACCAACGCCGGATGAGCAGGACAACAGTCGCAGCAACGGTGCCCGCATCAAGCACGATCGCGAATTCGCGCTTGCCTCGGCCTCGTTGCGGCAGGCCTTGCAGGACATGCCGGAGCTGACCGAAATCTCCAAGCACATCATGTTCCAGGAGACCGAGGAGGGGCTCAATCTGGAAATCGTCGACCAGGACGGCCGGTCGATGTTTGCCGACGGCTCCAAGGTACCATACGAGCGGACCCGCCGGCTGATCGAGAAACTGGCGGCTCCGCTCAAGGCGACGCCGCTCCGGATCGCGATCGTCGGCCACACCGCGGCGGGATTTGTGCCGATGCAAAGCGACTACGGCGCGTTCGACCTGTCGGCCGACCGTGCCAACGCGGTGCGCCAGATCCTGGAGCGGGAAGGCCTGCCGCCGGCCCACATCTTTGCGGTGACGGGCAAGGCCGATACCCAGCCGCTGTTTCCCGACGATCCCTCGCTGTCGTCGAATCGCCGGGTGACGATCACGCTGATGCGCGAAGACCCGCCGATCCCGCCCGATCTGAAGCCGTAATTTCGACGCGTTACCATATTACCAATCGTCGCAGGAAGCCGCGTTGCCGGCGCATCCGACAGCGCCAGCGCGACCAGGGTTGATCGGTTGACAGGCCCCGCGGAAGCGTCGATAGCCGGCTCGGATCAAATCAATCGGTTGAGCGTTCTCCCGCACGATGGCTTTTGGCGTCACATCTACCGAAGCCCAGGATGGGTCGGTCACGTCCGGCTTTTGGGCGTTGACGCTGGGCAGCATCGGGGTGGTTTTTGGCGATATCGGAACGTCGCCGCTCTATGCGTTCCGCGAGGCAGTGGCCGCCGCCGCCCACGGCCAGCCGATCAATCGAACCATCGTGCTCGGGGTGCTGTCGCTGATCCTGTGGGCGCTCCTGATCGTCGTCACCGCAAAATACGTGCTGCTGCTGCTGCGCGCCGACAACAACGGCGAGGGAGGTACGTTGTCGCTGATGGCGCTCGGTCAGCGCGCGCTGGGCCGAAGAAGCTGGCCGTTGCTGACGCTGGGCGTCATCGGCGCGTCGATGTTCATCGGCGATTCCATGATCACGCCGGCGATTTCGGTGCTGTCGGCGGTCGAGGGCCTCAAGCTCGGCACGCCGGCGCTCGATCACTATGTGGTCCCGCTGACGGTTTTCATCCTGGTGGTGCTGTTCTCGGTGCAGAGCAGCGGCACGGCGCGAGTCGCCTCGGCATTCGGGCCGGTGATGGTGGTCTGGTTCAGCGCCCTCGCGGTGATGGGTCTGGTGCATATCAGCGACGATCCGTCGGTGCTGGCTGCGATCAATCCCTGGTATGCGATTCATTTCCTGCTGTCCCACGGCACCATCGGAATGGTGACGCTGGGCGCGGTCTTCCTTGCGGTGACCGGCGGCGAGGCGCTGTATGCGGATCTGGGCCATTTCGGACGCAAGCCGATTCAGGCCGGGTGGCTTTATTTCGTGCTGCCCGCGCTGCTGGTCAACTATTTCGGTCAGGGCGCGCTGGTGCTGGCCAATCCCGCGGCGATTGAAAATTCATTCTACCGGATGGTTCCGGAAATACTGCTGCTGCCGCTGGTCGGGCTGGCGACCGCGGCGACGGTGATCGCGAGCCAGGCGGTGATCACGGGGGCCTATTCGCTGACCCGCCAGGCCGTGCAGCTCGGCCTGCTGCCGCGTTTCGAGGTCCGCTACACCTCGGAGGTGCATGCCGGACAGATCTATCTGCCGCGGGTCAACACGCTGTTGCTGACCGGCGTGCTGCTGCTGGTGCTGCTGTTCCGCACCTCGAGCGGATTGGCCTCCGCCTATGGCATCGCCGTCTCGACCACCATGGTCGCCGACGGCATCATGGGTTTTGTGGTGATCTGGAAACTGTGGAATTGGCGCGCGGCCACCGCGGCGGCGCTGATCGTTCCGTTCGTCGTGGTCGACACGACCTTCTTCAGTGCGAATTTCCTCAAGCTGTTCGAAGGCGCATGGGTGCCGCTGCTGTTTGGATTTGCCATGGCGATGACGATCTGGACCTGGCGCCGCGGCGCCGCGATCCTGATCGCCAAGACCCGGCGGACCGAAGTCCCGCTCACCGACCTGATCAAGAGTCTCGAAAAGCGCCCGCCACATATCGTCAAGGGCACCGCGGTCTTTCTCACCAGCGATCCCAATTTCGTGCCGACCGCGCTGCTGCACAATCTCAAGCACAACAAGGTGCTGCACGAACACAATGTGATCCTGACCATCGAAACCGCGCAGACGCCGCGGGTCGATCCGGCCGAGCGGGTCCGGATGGAGTCGATCAGCGACAAATTCGCCATTGTCCGGCTGCGCTTCGGTTTCATGGAATCGCCGAACGTTCCCAAGGCGCTGGTGATCGCGCGCAAGCTCGGCTGGCAGTTCGACATCATGGCGACGTCGTTCTTCGTGTCGCGGCGGTCGCTGAAGCCGTCGGCGCAGTCGGGGATGCCGCAATGGCAGGACCACCTGTTCATTGCGCTGAGCCGTTCGGCGAACGACGCCACCGATTATTTCCAGATTCCGACCGGCCGGGTCGTCGAGGTGGGGACCCAAGTCACCATCTGAGTCACGACCCGAATGGTATGCATTTTGGCATGGCTATGACCCAAAATCAGGCCATGCTATGCTTTAAGCGCAGGGCTATAAGCCGCGTCGCTTTGCCATTGTGCAGTGAAGCATTTTTTGAGGCCTCCGCTTTCATGATGAGTAATGTCGCCGCCCCCGCCGCGGAAACCACGGCGGCGAATGGCCATGGCAACGCCCATTCCACCGCCGGATTCAAGGCACTCATGCTCGGTAGCATCGGTGTCGTCTACGGCGACATCGGCACCAGCCCGCTCTATGCGCTGCGCGAGGCCGTGATCGCGGCCAGCGGCCAGGAGACGGCCGTCAATCCGCAGTCCGTGCTCGGCGTGTTATCGCTGATCCTGTGGGCGCTGATCATCGTAGTGACGCTGAAATACGTGCTCGTCCTCCTCCGCGCCGACAACCATGGCGAGGGCGGCACGCTGGCGCTGATGGCGCTCGCGCAGCGCGCAGTGAGCTATGGCGGCGGCGCCATCGTTCTGCTCGGCATCGTCAGCGGCGCCCTGTTTTACGGCGACGCGGTGATCACGCCTGCACTCACTGTGCTTTCGGCGATCGAGGGCATCAAGCTCGTCACCGCGACATTCGATCCCTATGTCGTGCCGATCACGGTGGTGATCCTGCTCGCGCTGTTTGCGGTGCAGTCGCGCGGCACCGCGCGCGTTGCCGCTTTCTTCGGGCCGGTGATGTGCGTGTGGTTCGGCGTGATCGCGATCGGGGCGATTGTCCCGGTGCTGCGGCATCCCGAAGTTCTGTTTGCGCTAAATCCTTACCTCGCCGTTTCCTTCATGCTCCATCATGGCATCATCGGGTTCGTCACCCTCGGCGCGGTGTTTCTGGCGGTCACCGGCGCCGAGGCGCTCTACGCCGATCTCGGCCATTTCGGCAAACGGCCGATCCAGACCGCCTGGCTGTTCATCGTGTTGCCGTCGCTGGCGCTGAACTATCTCGGGCAGGGCGCGCTGGTCATTGCCAATCCCAAGGCGATCGAGAACCCGTTCTTCCTGATGTATCCGGACTGGGCCCTGCTGCCGATGGTCTGTCTCGCCACCGTGGCATCAGTAATTGCGAGCCAGGCCGTGATCACCGGCGCCTATTCCCTGACCCGTCAGGCCATTCAGCTCGGTCTGCTGCCGCGCTTCGAAATCCGCCATACGTCGGAATCCCACTCCGGCCAGATCTATATCCCGCGCATCAACATGCTGCTGCTGGTCTGCGTGACCATGCTGGTATTGATGTTCCGCTCGTCCAGCGCGCTGGCGTCGGCCTACGGCATTGCCGTGACCGGCACCATGGTGGTGACCGCCATGATGGGTTTTGTGGTGATCTGGCGGGTCTGGAGATGGTCGCCGATTGCGGCCGCCGCACTGATCGCGCCCTTCCTGTTTCTCGACTTGACATTCCTCGCCGCGAACCTGCTCAAGGTGCTCGAAGGCGGTTGGGTGCCGCTCGCGCTGGGCTCCGTCGTGATGCTCCTGATGTACACCTGGCGGCGGGGCAGCCGGCTGCTGTTCGAGAAATCGCGCAAGCTCGAATTCCCGTTGGCGGATCTGGTGGCCATGCTGGAGAAACGGCCGCCGCAACGGGTTCCCGGCACCGCGGTGTTCCTGACCAGCGATCCCGCCAGTGCGCCGACGGCGCTGATGCATAGTCTGAAGCACTACAAGGTGCTGCATGAGAAGAACGTCATTCTCACCATCGAGACCGCGCCGACGCCGCGCATCGACCCATCCGAACGGGTGCGGCTGGAGGAGATCAGCGCGACCTTTTCCAGGGTGACGCTGCGGTTCGGGTTCATGGAATCGCCCAATGTTCCGAAGACGCTGGCAATCGCGCGCAAGCTCGGCTGGCAGTTCGACATCATGTCGACCTCGTTCTTCCTGTCGCGGCGGGCGCTGAAGCCGGCCGCGCATTCCGGCATGCCGCGCTGGCAGGATCATCTGTTCATCGCGCTCAGCCGGACCGCCAACGACGCCACCGATTATTTCCAGATTCCGACTGGCCGGGTGGTCGAGGTCGGCACCCAGGTGACGGTCTAGATTCCCTGGGTTGACTGGACCTTTCGTTGCGCTTGATTTTCACCACGCCAAAGGCGACGGTTGGCACCGAAGGCGGGCCATCCGCACTGAAAAGGTCGATGTTTGGGAGGGTTTGCGTGGTGGACCAGGGTCAACACGTTCACGATTTGACGCCGCAGGATGTCTCGAAGGGAATGGCCGAGGGACGCTATTTTCTGGTCGATGTCCGCGAGCCGAATGAAGTCGCCGCCGAAGCCTATCCGGGCGGCGTCGTCGTGCCGCTTTCGAGCTTCGATCCGGCGAGCCTTCCCGACCCCCAGGGCAAGCAGGTGGTGTTTGCCTGCCGTTCGGGGAAACGGTCGGTGACGGCGTCGCTCGCGGCGCAGGCGAGCGGCCTGCCATACGACAAACATCTGGCCGGCGGCATGCTGGCCTGGAAGGCCGCGGGATTACCGACCAGGACCGGCGGCTGACGCTGCCATGAGGTCGATGAACAGGGTTTTTGCGGATCTGCCCGTCACGATCTTCGAGGCGATGTCGCAACTCGCGCGCGACAACGACGCGATCAACCTCGGCCAGGGTTTCCCGGACGATCCCGGTCCGGAAGACATTCGCCGCGCCGCGGCCGATGCGTCGATAAATGGCTACAATCAGTATCCCTCGATGATGGGCATTCCGGAACTGCGCCGGGCGATCGCGGCGCACTACGGACGCTGGCACGGGCTTTCGCTCGATCCTGCTACCGAAGTGATGGTGACGTCAGGCGGCACCGAGGCGCTGACGTCGGCCATTCTGGCCGTCGTCGAGCCCGGCGACGAGGTGATCGTGTTCCAGCCGGTTTACGATTCCTACCTGCCGATCATCCGCCAGGCCGGCGGCATTCCGCGGCTGCTGCGTCTCGAACCGCCGGACTGGCGGCTGACCGAGGAGATGCTGCAGAGCGCGTTCAACCACAGGACCAAGGCGGTGCTGTTCAACAATCCGCTCAATCCGGCCGCGGTGGTCTATCCGCGCGAGGACCTCGAATTGCTGGCGCGATTCTGCCGGGAGTTCGATGCGGTCGCGATCTGCGACGAGGTCTGGGAACATGTGGTCTTCGACGGCCGCGAACACATCCCGCTGATTACGATCCCGGGGATGCGGGACCGCACCATCAAGGTGGGCTCGGCGGGCAAGATCTTTTCCCTGACCGGGTGGAAGATCGGCTTCGTCTGCGCCGCGCCACCCTTGTTGCGCGTCGCGGCCAAGGTGCACCAGTTTCTGACGTTCACTACAGCGCCCAACCTCCAGGCCGCGGTAGCCTATGGCCTCGACAAGCCGGCCGACTATTTTCTCGACATGCGCAAGGAGCTCGCGCGCAGCCGCGACCGTCTGACCGAGGGGTTGGAGAGCATCGGCTTTCCGGTGCTGCGATCGCAGGGCACCTATTTTCTCACCGTCGATCTGTCGCCACTCGGTCTGAACGAGACCGACGAGGCCTTCTGCAGAAGGATCGTCACCGACTACAAGGTGGCGGCGATTCCGGTATCCGCCTTTTACGAGAGGGATGCCGTGACCTCGGTGGTGCGGTTCTGCTTCGCCAAGAAGGACGCCACGCTCGATGCCGCGCTGGAGCGGCTTTCGGATGCGGTCCATCGCCGATAAGGGCTGACATGATACGCGGCCGGGCTTGCATGCCGATCCGATTCGCCGTCGCCATCTCCGCGGCGCTCGCCGCATTCGCGCTGCCGGCACGGGCAGAGCCGCGCACCGTCAATTTCTACAATTGGTCGAACTACATTGCTCCGGGCGTGCTGGAAGACTTCACCCGGGAAACCGGCATCAAGGTGGTCTACGACACCTTCGACGCCAATGAGACGCTCGAGACCCGGCTCTTGGCCGGCAAGTCCGGCTATGATCTGGTGGTTCCCACCGCCTATTTCCTGCAGCGCCAGATCAAGGCGGGTGTGTTCCAGAAGCTCGACAAGTCGAAGCTGCCGAACCTCGTCAACGCCTGGCCGGAAGTGACCAGGCGGCTCGCCGTCTACGATCCCGGCAACGTTCATGCCGTCAACTACATGTGGGGCACCACGGGCATCGGCTACAATGTCAAGGCCGTGCAGAAAATTCTCGGCGCCGATGCGAGGATCGATAGCTGGGACATCGTCTTCAAGCCGGAGAATCTCGCGAGGTTCAGGGATTGCGGCGTTCAGATGCTGGACTCCGCCGACGATATTCTTCCCGCGGCCCTGAATTACCTCGGGCTCGATCCGAACTCGACCAGGCCGGCCGATCTCGAACGGGCCGCCGATCTCGTCGCCAGGATCAGGCCCTTTGTCCGCAAGTTCCATTCCTCGGAATATCTGAGCGCGCTCGCCACCGGCGAGATCTGCCTGGTGGTGGGCTGGTCCGGCGACATCATGCAGGCGCGCAACCGTGCCACTGAGGCCCACAACGGGGTCGAACTCGGCTATGCCATTCCGAAAGAGGGCGCGCAGATGTTTTTCGACAATCTCGCGATCCCGGCCGATGCAGGCCATGTCGCGGAGGCCTATGAGCTGATCGACTATCTCTATCGGCCGGAGGTCGCGGCCAGGAACTCCAATTTTCTGTCCTATGCGAACGGCAATCTGGCGAGCCAGAAGCTGGTCGATCCAAAGATATTCAACGACAAGACCATTTACCCGGACGAGGCGACCCTTGCGAAGCTGTTCGTGATCACCGCGCGCGATCCGGCGACGCAGCGCGTCATCAACCGGCTCTGGACCCGGGTCAAGACCGGGAGGTAGGCGGCCCGGTATCGTAGGGTGCGCAAAGGCGCGTTGGCGCCGTGCCCACCATGATTGGTCGCGGTAACCATCGGTGGGCACGCTGCGCTTTGCCCACCCTACCCATTCGCGCGCCCCGGAATGGCGCCTCTACCGCCAGCGGCGGTGCAGCCACAGCCACTGATCGGGGTATTCGCGAATCCAGCCCTCGACCACCGATGTCACCGCCTGCATCGTTCCCGGCACGTCGATCTCTCCCGAAGCATCCCGCACCGGCTTCACCTCTTCGGACAATTCGGCCCGGAAGCGGTGATTGGGCAGGCGGATGATCCGCACCCCGTGGATCGGGCACTCGATCTGTCGCAGCAACCGCGCCAGCATCGGATTGGCCCGGGTCTTGCGGCCGAAGAACGTGACCTCGACGCCGTTGGTCAGATATTGGTCCACCAGCATCGCGACGTGCTGACCGTTGCGCAGCGCCTCCGCGAGCCGCAGCGGCGCGTCGCGGCCCGCCGGAATCAGCGTGCCCATCTTCACCGCGCGGATCTGCTGAATGATGCGGTCGGCCGAGGCAATGTTGGGCCGGCGATACAGAATCGCCGCATCCAGCCCGTGGGCCACGGCCGCCAGAGCCGGCAGTTCCCAGTTGCCGAGGTGGCTTGCAAAGATCAGCGCCGGCTTGCCGTCGAGTTGAAGCTCGGCAAACAATTCGTGGGTACGCCGCGGGATTTCGATGCGGCTCTGCTCGGGACACGCCTCATCATACTGCCAGATGTGATCGAGATGGGCGAACTCGGCGCCGATGCGGCCGAGATTGTCCCACACGCCGGCGAGGATGGCGTCGATCTCCTCCGGCGATTTCTCCGGGAATGCGGCGGTCAGATTGGCGCGTCCGATCCGCTGCTCGCGCAGCCTCGGTCCGATCGCGCGGGTGATGCGGCCGAACAGGTTTGCGGTTTTGGTCGGATCGAAATATCGCGTGGCGCGCAGCATTCCGATCGTCAATGCGCCGACCGCGGCTTCACCAAGCGGCTTGGTCGCGTTGCGAAGACGGGCTCTGGCGCGTGGCAAGAGGCGCGGCATCAGAAATACACGACGATCTTGCCGAACACCTGCCGGCCTTCCATGCGCCTGAGCGCGGTGGCGACATCCTCGATCGGCACTTCGGTGTCGATGACCGGATGCATGCCGCCGGCCATCTTGTCGAGGCTTTCGGCAATGTTGCGTAGGGTAGCGCCGAACGACCCGAAAATGCGGTATTGCTGCTGGAACAGTTGCATCAGATTGATGGTGGTGGTGGGACCCGACGTCGAGCCGCAGGTCACGAGCCTACCTCCGCGCTTGAGCGTCAGCAACGAGCCGTTGAAGGTATCCGCGCCGACATGCTCGAACACCACGTCGACGCCTTTCTTTCTGGTGATCCTGCGGGTTTCGTGCTCGAAGCGGTCGTTGCGGTAGTTGATGACGTGGTCGGCGCCGAGCGCCTTGACGCCCGCGATCTTGCTGTCGTCGCCGACGGTGGTGATGACGGTGCAGCCGATCTGCTTGGCCATCATGATCGCCACCGTTCCGATGCCGGAGCCGCCGGCATGCACCAGCACGGTCTCACCCGGCTGCAGTCCGGCATTGTCGAACAGCATGTGCTGAACCGTGGAGAACGCGATCGGCGCGCAGGCCGCGTCGCGGCCGCTGACGCCCTCGGGCACCGCAATCACCAGTCGCTGCGGCATGTTGAGGTATTCGCGCGCGAAACCGTCGACATGGAAGCCCATGATGCCCGCCACGTTCTCGCAGAGATTGTCACGGCCCTCGCTGCAGGCACGGCAGATCCCGCAGGTGAGGGCGCCGTACATCACCACCTTCTGGCCGGGCCGGAAGCGCGTGACCATGTCGCCGACACCAGCGATTTCACCGGAGGCCTCGGCGCCGATCACCAGCGGCAGCTTGCGTTTCGCAAACGCCATGCCGCGATAGCCCCAGACGTCGATGTGATTGAGCGCGACGGCCCCGACGCGGATCTGCACTTCGCCGGGGCCCGGTGGCGGCGGCGGCGGAACTGCGGCGACCACGAGCTGACGATCGGCAACGAGAGTGAGCGCGCGCATGACGCCGTGTCCCCGGCGGCTAGATCGGTTCGCGCGTCAGGATCAGCGACGCGTTCTGACCGCCGAAGCCGAACGAGTTCGACATGACCGCGGTGACGCGGGCGTCGCGCGCCTTGTTGGGGACCACGTCGAAGGGAATCGCGGGGTCCGGAACGTCGTAATTGATGGTCGGCGGGATCCGCTGATGCTCGAGCGTCAGCAGCGAGAACACCGCTTCCACCGCGCCGGCCGCGGAGAGGGTGTGGCCGACCATCGACTTGTTGGAGGATACCGGAATCCGGCCGGTGTGCTCGCCGAACACCGTGGAGATGCCGAGATACTCCATCTTGTCGTTTTCCGGCGTGCCGGTGCCGTGGGCATTGATGTAGTCGATCTGGTCCGGAACGATCCCGGCGTCGGACAATGCGTTGCGCACGCATCCGACAATGGGCTTTCCGTCGGGACTGGATCGGGTGCGGTGGAACGAATCGGCAAGTTCACCGCAGCCGGCGAGGACGCCGAGAATCCGGGCTCCGCGTGCCGTGGCAGCCTCGTAGCTTTCCAGCACCAGCGAGCCGGCGCCTTCCGCCATCACGAACCCGTCGCGGTTCTTGGAAAACGGCCGCGCCGCTGCCTGCGGCGGCTCGTTTTGGGTCGACAGCGCCGACAGCAGCGAAAACCGGATCAGTGCCTCCGGATTGACCGAGCCGTCGGTCGCGACGCACAGCGCCGCGTCCGCCTCGCCACGCCGAATGGCCTCGACGCCGAGCTGGATCGCGCTGGCGCCGGAGGCGCAGGCGGTCGACAGCGAAATCGGCGACCCCTTGGTGCCGAATTTGTCGGCGAGATAGTTCGAGACCGAACCGAACAGAAAGCGCCGGTGATATTGCGCGAATTTTCCACCGCCGCTGACGCGCAGCAGCGCGTCATAGTCGAAGTCTCGCTGGCCGATCGCGCGTCCCAATTCGAGCCGCTGCGGCCATTCGATCTCGACCGGCGCGACGGCGAGAAACAGCGGTCCCGGAAAATCGCCGTTGCCGCCGATCGCGGATTGGGCAATGGCTTCTTCGGTCGCGATATCGGCGAGCCGTTCCGACAGATCGGTCGAGGAAAACGGCTCGACCGGGACAAAATCAATCGTTCCGGCCATCGTGGTCTTCAGGCCGTCGGTCGGAAAGCGGCTGATGGTGCGGATTCCGGACTCGCCGGCCGTGAGTTTCGTCCAGTTGTCGGCCTTGCCGGAGCCGAGCGAGGTCACGACGCCCATGCCGGTGACTACGACGATCGGCCTGCCGAACTTGTCGCGCGAAGCTGTCATGTTTCCCCCAACCGCGCCTACCTGATCGCCTCGACCAGCCCCATGCCTTCACCGCGCCAGTGACCGGCTCCGACCACCACAATCTGGGTCGGAGGTGCCGGCATTTCAACCTCCCGCGCGGTGGGGTCATTGGGTGGAAACAATGCGCCGCGCGAGATCGAAAGCGCCGCCAGCGCCAATCCCAGCGGGAATTGCGTCTCCATGGTGTGGCCGAACATGGTGCCGGTGGCCCGTACCGCGAAAGATGGATGGCGATCCAGGAACGCCATTTCCTCCGAGGTGACCGGTTCGGCCCCGGTGGCGCCGGTGATGATGGCGCCCTTGTCGTCGAGCCTGCCGAGTTTCGACCACAGCGCCTCCAGGCTTGCGGTGACCGCCCCGGGAGTGTCGCGGCGGGCCAGATCGGCCACGACGTTGGTCAGGCGCGCATAAGGTTTTGCGCCTCGTGCTTCGGCATGCGCTCTCGATTCGATCACAAGGAAGGCGCCGGCCGAGCCGAGCGCGAAGCCTGTGTGCCCGCGCCGCGCCCAAACCGGGGCAAAGCCGTGCTTCAGGTTGAAATCGCCGAACTCGTAGAGCACCAGCAGGTCTTTCCGTTCGCCGTTTTGCGAGCCGCCGACCAGCGCGACGTCGCTCTGCCCGGCGGCGATGCGTGCGAGCGCGATTCGTACCGCATCGACGCCGGCGGCTTCCTCGCCCATGAAGGTGCGCGACGACCCGGTGACGCCGTGGACGATGGCGATATTGCCGGCGAGCAGGTTCGAGAGCTGGGCGAGAAACAGCGTCGGCCGCAAATCGCTCATCAGCCTTTCGTTGAGAAAGCCGGGAACGGAATTACCGTTGGCATCGGCCTTCAGGATCGCCGTGTCGACGCCGATATCGCGTTCGCCGCCGCCGGCGGCGACGATCATGTCCATCCGCGCCAGGATTTCCTTGTTGCCCTTGATGCCGGCGGAATCCAGCGCGAGCCCGGCGGCATAGGTCCCGATCCGCTGCCAGGCTTCCATCTGGCGCTGATCGCCCTTCTTGGGGATCTGCGCATCGAGGTTGACCGATACCCAGGGATGAACGATGTAGGGCGCGAAGCCCTTTTCGTCGACGTTGATGCGCCGCGCGCACAGCGCGTCCCAGTTGGCATCGAGCCCTTCGCCCAGCGAAGTGGCAAGACCGATGCCGGTGATCCAGACTTCCGCGGATCCACCGATCGAAGGCTTTGTCTCAGTCATGACCGCGGGCCTGTCGTGGAAAGCCGATCCGCTTGGCGACGGCATCCATGTGTCCGCGCAAATCCGGATGAGGGAAGGGGATGTGCCGGAACGTGAGGGTCGCGTTGCACCTCAATTCGCCGTTCACCCTGACGTTGGCGTCGGTGATGGCGAACCCGGAACCTTCATGAACGATGCTGGCTCCGATTTGCAGCAATTCGCCGGGGCTGACGAAGCCGCGCATCTTGGCTTCCTTGACCGCGCCGAGAAACGGCATCCGTTCGAAATCCATCAGCGCGATCAGCAGCCAGCCGGAGGTCTGCGCCATCGCCTCGATCAGCAGCACGCCGGGCATGATCGGATAGCCCGGGAAATGTCCCTCGAAGATGGTGCTATGGGTCGGAACCTGCGCCTCAACCGTGATGGTGCGCTCGTCGAGTTTGAGGTCGACGATGCGGTCAATCAGTTGGAAATATTCAAATTGCATGACGGGCGGTTACGCGCCCTTGGCCGCGACCAACTCGTCGATACGCGCGCACAGGTTTTTCAGCACGAAATACTGCTCGGTCGTGGCCTTGCCGTCGTTGACTTCCTGCGTCCACTTTTCCAGCGGCAGCTTGATGCCGAACGCCTTGTCGATCGCGAACGCGATGTCCAGGAAGTCGAGGCTGTCAATCCCGAGATCGTCGATCGCGTGGCTCTCCGGGGTGATCGTGTCGCGCGGGATGTCGCAGGTTTCAGCGATAATCGTGGCGACCTGATCAAATGTGGATGACATCACTAAGCCTTTGATATTTTGAAGGTAAATTCTACAGCGGCGGAGCGGCCCGATACCGCGGCCCGGCATGCCCCATTCGCCGTCCGGTGTCGAGTGCCCGTATATCGGAGCGCCGCCCCGAGTTCAATGGAGGCGGCCGGCCCTCGGTCCGGCCGCCCGGCGACAGCAGGAGCCGGCAACGCGCCCAAAACCCTAGATAGAAGGTGTCGAGATGCGCACGCAGTCGCGCCGTCCCATCAGCACGCAATCCTGGGTTCGGCGCAGGTCCGCGATGCTGACGGCCAGCCAGATGCCAACGGCCGTCAATGCGACCGTGAAGGCAAAGGCCGCGATGTTGGCCAGCATGCGATGACGGAAATCGTCCGGTTCTTCGCGGTCGCGCTCATAGCGCGACAGGTCGTAAGGTTCCGGCCGGGTGTCGTCGTGCAAGGCGGTCGCGTCCGGATCCTTGCGCCCGGCTGGAGCGACGGGCAGGGTACGCGGCCGGAACTGGAGCACGCGGTGCTCTTCCTCCGTCGTGATCGGCCGCTGCGTTTTCACTGCTGCTGGCTCCGCGATGTCCTGCTTGCAAATTAACACGCGCGCGGGGCGCGCGTCCCGGAAAATGTTGGCGGATGCGACGATCGATCTATCCCGGCAGCGTCTCGTGGAACCGGCCATAGTTGATTCTGAGCCGGCCGTCCTCGAGGGTGTCGAGGATATCTGCGTACTGACGTCCGAAGAGAATGGCAGGGTGATCGTAGGATTTCCGTGCATGGACGGTTTGCGCCGCAACAACATCATACCCCGACACCACCACGACAAGTGAAACGGCTGACGCGTCGAGATCTTCGGCGTTCAGTCCGTGGAGCGGGCTCGTCTCGTCGAGCACATGGTAGAGCGTCCAGCTCAAGGCCAGCGCCGGGTGCTCGCTCCGTACCAGCGGCAGCTCGTAGAATCGTCGATAGGCGCGGCCTTCGGAGCTCGCGACGTTCCTGAGCAGCCACAATTTGGCGGTGGCATTGCCGATGATGTTGTGACGCTCGTTGGCAAGACGCACCATCAGGGTCGGCTTGCCGTCATGCGTGGAGATCACCGGGTTGTCCGCAAACAGCAGCCGGGCGTTGGGACGCGAGAACCTGGCGAAGATCAGTCCGGTCATCAGCGACATCGAGAAGATCCCGGTGAACAGCTCCACGGTCGCGATGAAATGCCCGTAATGAGTCTGCGGATGCATGTCGCCGTAACCGGCGGTCGACAGCGTTTCGATGCTGAAATAGAGATAGTCGACATAGGCGCCGCCGCGCACGTTTGCGATCGGCTGATCCCCGATCCAGTAGAACGACGCGAAGATCGCATTGAAGAGCAGAAACACCAGTGCGGCGCCGCCGATGAAGGCCGGCCAGGACGCCGTCATGCAGCGATGGCTGATGTCGGCCCAGAAGTTGAGATGAAGACCTTCGGCAATGACTTCGCGACCGCCGAGCCGGACCACCCGCGGCTTCCATGTTGGCTCGCCAAGGTCCTTGACCATGTTCAGAATCTTGAGGCACCCGGGGCTAGTGGCGTTTGATCGATGGCGCCATCATGGCATAATCCCGGCGTTTCAAGCCAGATTTTTGCCGGCCATAGCCTGAGGATTCACGTCATGGCGAATACCCGCGAACCGATCCTTCAGCCGATTCCGATCCTCTCGCTGCGCCCGACCCAGATGACGGTCGGGATGCGCGAGGTCAAGGAAAAGCGCAAGCGCTGGCGCGAGCACAAGTCCAGGAAGAAGCAGTCGGAACTGCTCGGCAAACACATGATCCCGGTCGTGCTCGGGCCGGACCAGCATTACTACGTGGTCGACCATCACCATTTGGCGCGTTCGCTGCACGACGAAGGCGTCAAGGATATCCTCGTCACCGTGATCGGCGATCTCACCATGGTCGAGCGCGATGCGTTCTGGGGCGTGATGGACAACAAGCGATGGGTCTATCCCTACGATGCCAAGGGCGAGCGCCGTCACTTCCGCGACCTGCCGAAAACGGTGACGGACCTCAAGGACGATCCATTCCGCAGCCTCGCTGGCGAATTGCGCCGGGTCGGCGGCTTCGCCAAGGACACCACGCCGTTCAGCGAGTTCCTGTGGGCCGATTTCCTGCGCAGGAAAATGTCCCGCAAGAGCGTCGAGGCCGACTTCGAGAAAGCCATCGAGAAGGCGATGAATTTCGCCAAGAGCAAGGACGCGGTCTATCTGCCCGGCTGGTGCGGACCGGCGTCGGACGACTGACGTGGGACCCATCAAAACGGCGAGGCATAGTCTGATTGAGGCAAGTTGGAGGGATGCGAGATAGTCGGCCCCGCAAGCCAATCCCGGGGCTTCTCAAACCGACGACATCGCTTGCACGACAAGAATTCTACCTAGAGAATCGCCTCGATTCCCTTGCGGCGGATCACGTTGAGCAGCACCAAGGCCGGTCCGGTTAGGCGCTTGTCGCCGCGTTCAAGCTGCGATACGTAGCCCGCCGTCACGTTGAGGTAACGGGCAAAGACCGCTTGGCTCAGTCTGGCCTCCTGACGGATCGCCTTGATTTCAGCGCCCGATATTTTCCGCGTGACAGCGGGCAAGTCCGAGGCCCCGAGATGTCGCATGGTGATCTTGTCATGCGCGGCCGTGGTCAGCAGGCCGCTTTTGTGCATGTCCTTCGCCGTTTCCAGCAACTCCGTGGTGAGTCGGTTGGCCTTAGTTCCTGTCTTTGTTTTCGTCGCCATTTTTCACCTCGATAAAAGCTCCGTCAGTCAGCGCCTTTGCGATTTGCTCTTGGCTTGCGTTCAGAAACGACGCCGCGATGTCTCGCAAGGACAGCAACTCGCTGTGGCTGATGTTTTCCCGCTCGTTTTTGGCGTAGGCGAAAAGATAGACGGCACAATCGGAGCCGAAGCCTATCAACATCCGAAAGCCACCTCTCTTGCCCTGCCCCGAACGGGCGACCCGTTGCTTGATGACGCGACCGCCGAGGTCGGCGTCAATCAGGCCCTGCTTGGCGCGCTCAACGGCCTCGATCAGGCTCGCATCGCTGATGCCGTGCCGACGGGTAAATTTCGCAAGCGTCCTGGTCTTGAAAATACGCACAAGCGCCTCTCTAGTTCCGCAAACTATAGTTTATAGTTCTATGTTTCAAGGAAATAGTGCGCAAGAGTCGCGCGGTTTTCGGGACGACGACCTAGGTCGTGTGGGCGACCAAAAAGACATTTGAGCACTGCGGCCCCGTATTCGCGACATCGACATTCGTTGTTATGGATTCCGGGCCTGCGCCAAGCGCGCATCCCGGAATGACGAGGGTGAGGATTGCGCCAGGCGGCCGCCTATTTCGGCAACCGCCCCATCAGGTAGAATTCGTGGTTCGGGCGCATCGCGGTGACATTGGCCATCCGGTTCGACAGCGCGAAGAATGCCGAGATCGCGGCGATGTCCCAGATGTCTTCGTCGCTGAAGCCGTGGTTGGCGATGTCGGTGAAATCCTGCTCGCCAATCCTGTTCGCCTCGACGCTCACCTTCATCGCGAAGTCGAGCATGGCGCGCTGGCGTGGCGTGATGTCCGCCTTGCGGTAGTTGACGGCGATCTGGTCGGCGATCTCCGGATTTTTGGCCCGGATGCGCAGGATCGCACCATGCGCGATCACGCAGTAGTGGCATTGATTGGCGCTGCTGGTCGCCACCACGATCATCTCGCGCTCGGCCTTGGTCAGGCCGCTGTCCCGCTCCATCAGCGCGTCGTGATAGGCAAAGAAGGCGCGAAATTCTTCCGGGCGATGGGCCAGCGTGAGGAACACGTTCGGCACGAAACCGGATTTTTCCTGCACCGCGAGGATGCGGGCGCGGATATCTTCCGGGAGCTTGTCGATGGAAGGCGTCGGGAAGCGTTTGGCGATCGGCTCGGTCATGCGGCATTTCCGGGTTGGTCTGCGGCAGGCGTCGTCCGGCAGCATAGTCGATGGCCGAACCGCCGCAAGGCATTGCCGTATCGGCCGGGCGGATGGCCGATCGCGTGCCGGGACGTCAGCGCAGCGGCTTCTTCAGCAGCGAAAAGCGGTCGGGATCGAGGCCGAGGGAAGGCTGCAGCATCGGCGCTTCCACCGCGCGCGGCGCGGGCCGCTCGTTGACGCCGGGGTCGTTCGGAACATCGCGGTGCGAGGTGGCGCCGCGCCAGCGTTCGAGGACGGCGCCGACGAAATGCATGTCGTGGCCGGCCGCGACCGACGGCACCGTGGCGATGGTGGCCTCGCTGCGC
>DASUIA010000134.1:0-15506 GCA_036273255.1 Bradyrhizobium sp. | reverse complement strand
GCAGCAGCGGCAGCACGTCCTTGCCGCGGACCTCGGCGCCGAGCGCCCGCGATTCCGCCGCGAAAAGTCGATCGAACGTGTCGATATCGACTTCGGCGCGCTCGAATTTCGCCCAGGCATTTTCCCGGTGATTGTTGGCATTGGTTCGCCGGATGATATCGGCGGGCAGGCCGCGCTCGGCCTCGAATCGCGCAAAGGCTTCGAACGGCGAACTGGTGAGCACGCCGCCAAAATCCCAGATTACCGCCTCGATCATCTTCCCCCGCCAGTGCAAGCGCCGGATCGGCGACGGGCTAGCACAGGGTCCGGACGGTGACCAGCCTTTCGGCCCGGCAGCGGCAAACGACGACGGTCCGCCGAGGCTGCCGCATCTCACTCGAAGGAAACCGCAATGACGCTCTATAAATGGTCGCAGACGGCCGCCCTCGATGCGACCTCCGACAGCACGATCAATTGGGCGGAAGGGCAGTCGCCTTCCAGCGTCAACGATTCCGGCCGTGCCATGATGGCCGCGACCGCAAAATACCGGGACGATATTGCCGGGGCGATCGTGACGTCGGGCACGTCGACCGCCTATCTCGTTTCGTCTTACCAGGGCTTCGACAGCGCCGCCCATCTCGGCGGGCAGGCGGTCGCATTTACGCCGCACGTCACCAATGGTGCGACCGTGACGCTGAACGTCGACGGGCTGGGCGCGCGACCGCTGCGCGCTTCGCCCGGGGTCGAATTGCTGGCTGGCACCATCATCCAGGGCACGCCCTATGTCGCCGTCTACAACAACTCCGATGCGGTGTTCTATTTGCGCGGCTTCTACGGCAATCCCTACAACGTACCACTCGGCGCCGGTCTGGATTACTGGGGCCCGACGGCGCCGAATTCGTGCTTCGCATTTCCGGTGGGGCAGGCGATATCGCGATCGACCTATTCGGCGCTGTTCTTGCTGCTCGGCACGACCTGGGGCGTCGGCGACGGGTCGACGACCTTCAATCTGCCCGACAAGAGGGGTCGTGTTTCCATCATCAAGGACGACATGGGCGGCTCGTCGGCGTTTCGCATTACCAACGCCGTAGCCGGTTTCCCCGGCGACACGTTAGGCGCGGCCGGCGGGTCGCAGAGCCACACGCTGACGCTTGGAGAAATCCCTACCGGTATCACCTCGACTGGACTCAACACGATCACGGTCACAGGCGCGACGTCGGGCAACGTGTGTTTGGGGACGATCCCGAGTACGACACCTGGCGGCAGTTTCGCTTTCCAATATCCCGCGTCGGTGGGACAGGCATCGGTCTCGGCAGCCGGCAACAACAACATCGGTGTTGCGTCGAACAACACCGGCGGCGCCGCGCACGCCAATGTGCCGCCCGCCATCGTCTGCAACTACGTCATACGAATTATCTAGGTTGGCTCCAGCGACGCCAGACGGATTCCGGTGCGTGAAAAAGCTCGGTTTTTTGCGCTGGCGGACACTGCTCTTCACCGCGCGTTTCTTCTCAGCACCCCCTTCCCATAGCGAGCAGGCAATGACCGATCTGACCGCGCTCAAGAGCGCGAACGCAAAGCGTTGGGCGAATGCCAGGCTGACCCGCAACATGACGCCCGCTGCAAAGGCGTTGGTCGCCGCCAAACCACGCTATCAGACGGTCGAGGCCAGCACAGGGGTTCCCTGGTTCGTGATCGCTGCCATCCACGAGCGCGAATCCTCGCAGAACTGGTTTGCCAGCCTGGCGCAGGGCGATCCGTGGAACAGGGTTTCGGTTCACGTACCCGCTGGTCGTGGTCCCTTCAAATCCTGGGAAGAGGCGGCGATCGACGCGCTGGCGCATTGCGCGCCCTATGCCGCGCGTAACAAGGATTGGAGCGTCGGCGGTATGCTGACAATGCTCGAGCAGTATAACGGGCTCGGCTATGCTGCACGCGGTATGCCGTCGCCATATCTCTGGGCGGGAACGGATCAATACCGATCCGGCAAATATGTTCGTGACGGCGTCTACGATTCCCACGCCGTCGACAGCCAGCCCGGATGCGCCGGCCTGCTGCTGGCGTTGAGCGAGCTCGATCCAACCATCGGCTTTGCCGGTGCACCCGCGACGCCCGCGCCCGCACCCGCTGCCGGCGCACCGCCACCGACGATTCGCAGACCGCCCTCGATTGCCAACCCGTCAAGCGGTTCGATCGGCGCGTTCATTGCTTCCGTTCTCTCCGCCATCTTCAACAGAAGGAAATAGCCATGTGGCCATTGTTTGATGCTGTCGTGTTCGCCGCCGGTTACGTCGCCTCGATCTATTCATGGCCGCGGATCAAGTTGTGGGTCAACGGCGCGCAGGCCGAAATTTCACGTCTCGAGGCGAGGGCGTCCGCGCTCAAGGCGGCACTCTGACGATGTGGTGCAAGATCAAGAGTTTTTGCCTCCACTCCCTCACCGTGGCGTGGGGCTACACCCTGGCGTTCGTCGGCGTGATGATGCAGGGCATCGATACCGTTGCCGATGCGCTGGGCGATCCGAACCTGAAAGATCAGATCGGCGCGTCGATTGGCGATGCCAGGATGACGGGCCGGGTCCTGCTCGGCATTTCCGTCATCACCATCGCTGCGCGTTTGCGCACGATCAAGAAAGGAAACTGAGATGTGGATGGCTATCCTGTCCTTTCTTGGCGGTCCCGTCATCAAGGGATTGATCGACGCCTATCAGGCCAAGCTGAAAGCCGGCAATGTCGAGAGCAAGATCGCCGCCGATCTTGCGGCGAGCGAGATTGCGGCCCAGGTTTCGGAGACAAAAGCGATAACGCAGTATCGCATCGCAGAGCTCGGGTGCTGGTACGAGCCCGACAAGCTGATGGGCTATTTCGTGGCAGTTTATTTCGGCAAGCTGCTGGTCTGGGACAAGGTCCTCGGGCTCGGAACGACCGATCCGCTCGCCGGTTTCGCAGCCGCAACCTCGAACCTGGTGGTGTCGTTCTACTTTGCCAAGCGCGGATTCGAGAACGTCGCACGGATCATCAAGCGATGAGCGAGCGATGCGAGGCCGAGATCCGGGCCGACGAGATCCGGGCCATTGTCGCCGAGACGCTGGCCGAACAGCAGAGGCTTCGTCATGGCGATCTCGATACCGTCGTCCTCAAGACGATCGCAACCATCCTGACCACGTTCGGGATCGAGGAAGAGGATCGGCGCGAGCAGCGCGCCGATTTCCAACATTTGCGGCGCTGGCGAAAGAGCGTCGAACAAGTTCAGAGCTATACTTTCAAGGCCGTCATCACCGTCATCGTCACCGGCTTGGTGGGGGCGGTCTGGCTCGGGGCCAAGGTCGTGCTCGGCAAATGAGTCCGCCGCCGTGATGCGCAACGTTTGCTCGATCAACGGGGCTCCAGCCGTTTCGACATCGGGTAAGCGGAGGTCGTGCCGAATTTGCAATCCGGCGGGCCGTCTTCGGAATAACCTCGAGCTACGTAGAAGCGCCGGGCGGTTTCCGTGCTCTCCAGCGTACATGCCGCATTGCCGCGCTCGGCTGCACAATCTTCGAGCGCGCGCCGCAGCGCGGTGCTGACACCGGCAAATCTGGCATCCGGGGAAACGTAAACGAGGGCGATTTCGCCGGCGTCGGTGACGCAGCCCACGGCGAGAATGCTGTTGCCGTCCACGGCAACCAACAGCGAATTGGCCGGCCCGATCCAGGATCGGAAGGTCTCGGGCGTCTTGTTGCTCAGCCAGCGCTGCAGAACGGCCGGGTCGTTGCGATGATCGGCGACGCACAACTCCACGATCGACCGCCGCATCACCAGGCAGGCGGCGGTGGCGTCTTCCGGAACGGCTTCCCGAACTTTCATCGCGGCATGATCCGCCCCGCCGGTTGGCGGGATTGGAAAACGGAAAATTCACAGGCCAGCCAATGTACCGGATTCGCGAGGTAGACGGCGATGACGATGATATCGCGGACACGCTGGCAGAACTCCACAGCCTGACCTTCTTCCATGGGGCACCGGTTCCGGCGTTCGATCAGGGACACTGGTGGCTCGCCTTCCGCGGAACGGCACCAGTCGCCTTTGCCGGCATGGTGCCATCCACGCAGGTTCCCCGGACCGGATATTTTTGCCGCGTCGGCGTGCTGCGCAAATATTGCGGCCACGGTCTGCAATTGCGGCTGATGCGCGCGCTGGAACGGCGGGCCCGACGCAATGGATGGCACTGGTTAGTGTCGGACACGACCGAAAATGTCATTTCCGCCAACAATTTCATCCGTGCCGGCTACCGGCTGTATCAACCACGATGCCCATGGGCCTGGTCCAACACGCTGTACTGGCGGAAATCGATCAAATGAGGGTTCAGGGAGAGATTGCGGATCCAACACGCGCCTGCGGCGCCTCGAATACCGGGCTATCTTCGCGATCAGGCCGAACCGCAACCGCCCGGCCGCGGACCGCCCGATCGGGCCGCCTTGGGTTTCCGGGAACGCAGCCACGATCGACGGATGCCGAAGGCTGTGCAGGCCAAACGGGTTCCCTCGCTGAACTTTGGCCGCAGCAATGCGTTTTACTGCATCGCAGTAAATTCTCAGGACAGCCGATGGACGCGCAAGCTCCCAGTCGCGGTGTAGCGAAGGTCGAACGAGGCGTCCCTGCAAAAGCCGACAATCAGGAGCCTTCCGGGAAGTCGAGCCATGTTCGCCCGGACACGCCGCCAGAGGCGAAACCCAAAGCAACGTGGAAGGCTTCTCTGCAGCAGCGTCCCTGGCTCGTCGCCGCCATTGTTGCCGGCATACTGGCCGTCATCGTCCTCGGCTTGCTCTGGTGGCAGCACGCGCGCCAATACGAAACGACGGACGACGCGTTTATCGACGCGCGGACCATCTCGATCAGTTCGCAGGTTGCGGGGGCTATCAGCGAACTCGATGTGACGGACAACCAGGTCGTCGCCGCGGGCACCGTGCTGGCCAAACTCGACGATGCGACCTATCAGGCCCAACTGGAACAGGCCAAAGCCCAAGTCGAGCAGGCACAAGCGAATATCGCAAATCTCGATGCGCAACTGGACTCGCAGGCCTCGCGTATCGACCAGGCCGGCAAGCAGGTGACGGAGGCGCAGGGTGCGCTTGATTTCTCGCAGCAGGAATACAAGCGCTACACGGACTTGGTCCGGACCGGCGCCGGGACCGAGCAGCGCGCCCAGCAGGCCTCCTCGGACCTGACCCAGAAGCAGGCGGCGCTCGCCGCTGCGCAGGCCAACGCGGTCACCGTTCAAAAGCAGCTCGCCGTGCTCAAGACGCAACGGCACGCCGCTGATGCACAGCTCAGATCGGCCGAGGCCGGGCAAAAACTCAGTGCAACCAACCTGTCCTACACCGTGATCAAGGCGCCGGTAGCGGGGCGGGTCACTCAATTGACCGGTACAAGGGGCACCTACCTGCAGCCCGGCCAGAGCATCATGATGTTCGTCCCCAACAAGATCTGGATCACGGCGAATTTCAAGGAGACCGACCTCGACCTGATGCGGCCGGGTCAACCGGTCGACATTTCTATCGACGCCTATCCGGGACGGACCTTCCGCGGTCATGTCGACAGCATTCAGTCGGGCAGCGGTACCGCATTCAGCCTGTTGCCAGCGGAGAACGCGACCGGCAACTATATCAAGGTGGTCCAGCGCGTCCCGGTCAAGATCGTGTTCGATCAGGATCCCGGTCTGGAGCTTGGTCCGGGCATGTCGGTGGTACCGACGGTGAAGGTGCGGTGAGTTCGCAAGCAGGAAACGGGTGGGACAACAGTCGCTCGGCCGCGGGCGATCACAATCCCTGGCTGATCGCGATCGTGGTTTCGATCGCGACATTCATGCTGGTTCTCGATGCATCGATCGCCAATGTCGCCTTGCGGCAGATCGCAGGCAGCCTTGCCGCAGGTGTCGATGAATCGACATGGATCATCACCACCTATCTGGTCGCCAGCGCGGTCATCATTCCCATCAGCGGGTGGCTCGCGGCCGTGATCGGACGCAAGCGCTACTACATGATATGCGTGGCGCTGTTCACGCTCGCGTCGCTGCTGTGCGGATTTGCCGGCAATCTCACAATACTGATCCTGTTCCGGATTCTTCAGGGCCTCGGCGGCGGCGGCATGGCGCCGAGCGAGCAGGCGATCATCGCCGATACGTTCTCGCCGGCACAACGTTCGTCCGCGTTCGCGCTCTATGGCGTGGCGGTCATTGTCGCACCGACGGTCGGGCCCACGGTCGGCGGCTGGATCACCGACAACTACTCCTGGCACTGGATCTTTTTCATCAATGTACCGATCGGAATTATTTCGCTGTTGCTGGTGCATTGGCTGGTCGACGAGCCGGAGGTTCTGGAACAGGAACGCAAGCAGCGACTGTCGAACGGTTTCAAGGTGGACTGGCTCGGCTTTGTACTCGTTACATTGTTTCTGGGTTGCCTGGAGATCGTTCTCGACAAGGGGCAGGAAGACGACTGGTTCAGCTCGAGCTTCATCGTTACCTTTGCGGTGATATCCGCGATCGCGTGCGCGGGTTTCGTGCCCTGGGAATTGTCGCGAAAGGATCCCATCGTCGATATCCGGCTGCTGGTGCGCCGCCAGTTTGGAACCGCGTTCCTGGTCATGATGGCGGTTGGCGCCGTGCTGTTTTCCTCGACCCAGCTTGTCCCCCAGCTTCTGCAAACCAGCTTTGCCTACACCGCGACGATCTCCGGGCTGGCATTGATGCCCGGCGGCTTCGCGATGCTCTTGATGATGCCGATCGCCGGCCGGCTCGGAAATCTTGTTCAACCGAAATATGTGATGGCCGCGGGGCTCTGCGTCGTATCGATATCGATGTGGTATGCGACGTCGCTGGAGCAGGGCGCAAACTTCGGCTGGTTTGCCTGGATGCGGTCTATCCAGATGATAGGGCTGCCGTTTCTGTTTGTTCCCATCAACACGGTAGCTTACTCGGAATTGCCGCCTGACGCGACCGGGCAGGCGTCATCGCTGGTCAATGTGGCACGCAACCTTGGCGGCAGCATCGGTGTCTCGCTGGCCAACACCGAGTTGATGCAGCGGGCTCAGTTTCATCAGTCGCGGCTGGTTGAGGCGGCGGCACCCTCGTCGTTGAGCTACCAGAACACGCTCGAACGTGTCACCGAGTTTTTCATCAGTCAGGGTTCGCCGCTGGTCAAAGCCCAGGGTCAGGCGGTGGGGTGGATCGGTCATACCATCCTCAGTCAAGCCACACTCCTCTCCTATATCGACGTATTCTGGAGTTTTTCGATTTTCGCGCTGATCATGGTGCCGCTAGCGCTCACGCTGAAGCATGTCGAACTGTCAAAGGCATCCGGTCCGGAATGACCGGAGCGACGACTGCATGAGGCGATCGCCATACCGCATCTCAACGGCCGCGCCGAAATTCGCCACGCAACGAGCCCGTCATCAATCTATCAACGGTAGCGAGATGAAACAGGATCAATCCTGGGTGTTTTCGGACAGGGCAGTCCAGCACCCCTCAGGTCGTCGCGGCCTTTCTTGCCGCGCTCAAGGCGCGGGGCTATGTTGGCGCGCGCGGCGATTGGAGGGGTTATCGTCCGGTCTGGCATTCAGTGCGAATCGCCGATGATAGAGAGCGAGTGATTGGATGGTCGTGACCGGCGTGCCTCAGGACAAGAAGGTTGCAGCTCAGTCGGTCGCAAGCAGCACGCTTTCGCTGCTGCGCAAGCACCCGATCTTCCGCGATCTTGATTCCGACGCCCTCGAGCAGCTTTGCCGCTACGCCAAGCACGCGACGCTGAAACGCGGGGCCGCCATCTTTGCCAAGGGAGATCCCGGCAACAGCCTCTATGCGGTCATGAGCGGGACGGTGAAGATCAGCATTTCCTCGGCTGACGGCCGCAGCGCGATTTTGAATCTGATCGGCGCCGGCGAAATCTTCGGTGAAATCGCCGTGCTCGATAGCCACGCCCGCACTGCCGATGCCTCCGCCAATACCAATTGCGAGATCTTTGCCATCGACCGCCGCGACTTTCTACCCTTCGTTCGCGGTCAGCCGACGCTGGCGATGAAGTTTATCGAGCTGCTCTGCATGCGCCTGCGCTGGACCAGCGACCAGGTCGAACAGGTCATTCTGCAGGACTTGCCCGGCCGGCTCGCCAGCGCCCTCGTTCGTCTGACGGATAAATACAAGCTCGCACCTGGGGGTCGGACCATCGCCGTGACCCAGCAGGAAATAAGCGAGATGGTGGGGATGACGCGCGAAAGCATCAACAAGCAGTTGCGGGTGTGGGCCGGGCGCAACTGGGTGCGTCTGGAACACGGGGCCATCGTGGTGCTTGACGAGGTTCCGCTGCTGGCGCTCGCCGAGGCAGGATCGGAAGACGAAGCCGGCTGAGGCGAGGGCAATGCGCCCGGCGTGTCGCATCCAGACAACATTTTCCTCAATTTGTTCTTCTCTGCATTCTATCGACGAGTGTGAACCAGGTCACATCGGCCTGATGCGCCATGAGCTAACCATGCTGACCTATCGGCATCATGGAGGGTTTCATGCACGGCACATTCGATAGATCAGGCAAATCGCACAGCCGCACTGACCAAGGCTTGAGTCTTGGAGTTTGTCTCCTGCCAGCGATTTTGGCGATCGCCATGGTTGCTCTGGCAGTCATGCAGCCCGCCGCGTCGGTCTGGATTTCCGAAGCCGCTCAGGCCGAGTTTGTAGGCGTCAACATACCGGACCTGGCTCCGACACAACTCGCTCAGCCGGCCATGCGGGATGGCACCGTCAGTGCCAATTGAGCTGATGGCGCGCGAAGCCTGCTAACGGCACTGCCGAGGTCCGTCGGTGCCGGGCGTTGCGGGCTCATCCGTCGATGATGGCTACCGCCCGGGTCCAGCCAGCCGAGGCGCGCTCGATCTTGACCGGGAAGCACGAGACCATGAAGCCGGTCGAGGGCAGCAGCTCCAGATTGTGCAACTTTTCGATATGACAGTAGCCGATGTGGCGTCCAGCCTTGTGGCCCTCCCAGATCAGGCTGGCATCCCCCGTCTCGGCGAATTTTCTTGCGGTATGGACGAACGGCGCGTCCCAGCTCCAACCGTCGATGCCGGTCAGCCGCACCCCGCGCTCCAGCAGGTACATGGTGGCTTCGTAACCCATCCCGCATCCCGAATTGACATAGTCCTGCTGGCCGTATTTGGCCCCGGCGCTGGTGTTGACGACGACGATCTCGAGCGGTGAGAGCGTGTGGCCGATGCGCCTGAGCTCGTTTTCGACATCCGCGGCAGTCGCCACATAGCCGTCCGGCAGATGGCGAAAATCCAGTTTCACGCCGCGTTGCAGGCACCATTCAAGCGGGACCTCATCGATGGTCCATGAGCGCTCACCGCGGTTCATGGTCGGGTGGAAGTGATAGGGCGCATCCAGATGGGTGCCGTTATGGGTCGAGAGCTGCACCGTCTCCATCGCCCAACCCTGGCCGTCCGGCAGGTCTTCAGCCTTGAGCCCTGCGAAGAAGCCCAGCATCCGCGGCAGGCTTTGCTGGTGATCGATGTACTGTATGAGCGGGTTGATGCCTGGCGGATCGGCCGGTACGTCGTTTTGCAGCGGGACGGAAAGGTCGATCAGCTTTCGCGCCATGGCGCATTCTCCCGGTGTTCTGGTTTTGAGTTCGATTGCCGCCGCGGATCGCGGCGGTCAAGGCGATCTGAAAGCCAGCGACGTCGACCTATCCTTTGTGGCTGGTATGATAGTTATCGACGATCTCGCGGAACTTCTTGACGTTGTCCGCGCCCGCATAGTCGGCGATCCGCTTGTAGGCCGGCTCCATTTTCGCCCGGAACGGCGCCAGATCGGGACGGGTAAGCTGCATTCCGGCCTTCTGCAGCTTGTCGATCTGGTCGGATTCGGCGTCCGCGATCAGCTTGCGCATCAGCTCGCCCGAACTCTTGCTCTCCTCCCGGAAAACGGCCTGCTGATCCGGCGTCAACCGCTTCCAGCTATTCACCCCGACAGTATGAATCATGTTGTTGTAGACATGACGGGTGAGCGCCAGATGCTTCTGGACTTCGTAGATCTTGTTGAAATAGATCACCGCGATCGGGTTCTCTTCGCCGTCGACCACCTTTTGCGACAGCGCGAGATAGAGTTCGGGGAAGGCGATCGCCGTCACCACCGCGCCAAGCGCCTCCATTGAGGCCTGAATCTGCAACTCGGGCGGCGTGCGTATCTTCAGGCCCTTCATGTCGTCAGGGGTATTGATCGGGCGAACGCTGTTGGTGACGTTGCGAAAGCCGTATTCCCAGTTGCGCAGCAGCACGAATCCCTGCTTCTCCGCGAGCGGGGCAAGCCATTCCATCGCCGGGCCGTCGAGAATCGGAAAGGCATCCTGCGGCCCGTTGAAGATGAACGGAAGCTCAATGGTGGCAAACGCCTTGTCGTATTTGTCAAGCTGCCCCTGGGTCGGCAGGCCCATGTCGATGGTTCCGAGCTTGATCTGCTGCGCCTGTTCCGGCGGTCCACCAAGCTGGTTGTTGGGGAAGATCGCGATCTTGATCGCGCCGTCGGTGCGTTTTTCGATCTGGCTGGCGAATTGTTTGGCGGCGATGTTCGCGGGGTGGCTCTCTTCTGCGAAATGCGCAAAGCGCATGGTGATGGTCGCCGCCCTGGCGATGTACGGCGCCGCGATGGTCAAGCCGGCCGCGCCGACGCTGGTCTTCAGGAAATGCCTGCGATCCATCTGATATCCTCCCGTTGTGTTCGATCCGCGCGATTGCGGATCTTATCCGTGAAAACCGAAATAGCGCGGCAAAGCCAGGGTGAACCATGGCACGAAGGCCACGATCAGCAGTCCCGCGATCAGCATGACAAGATAGGGCAGCATCGCCCGGGACGCGGTCTCGATATCGCAGCGCATCACAGCGCAGCAGACGTAGAATCCCACGCCGGCAAACGGCATGAAACCGCCGATGCCCATCGCGATGATCAGCACCAGGGCGTAGTGGAGCTCGCTCAGCCCGAGCTTGCCTGCGATCGGAATCAGCAGCGGCGCCAGCACGTTGAGCGAGGGAAGGCCTTCCAGCAGGACGCCCACCAGTATCAGAAGGACGATCGAGCAGATCATGAAGATGGTCTGGCTGCCGCCTGCCGATTGCAACAGAGTTACCAGCCGCTGTGGAAGATAGGCGACGGTCAAGGTCCAGGAGAAGCTCGATGCCGCCGCGAAAATGAACAGCAGGACGCCGGTGAGGGCGGCGGTGTCGATGGCAATACGAATAAATCCGCGCGGGGTCATCTCGCGGTAGATCACGGCCGAGAGCAGAATCCCGTAGACGACGGCGATCGCGGCAATCTCGGTCGGGGTGGCGATTCCGAGCAGGATGCCCGCGAGCAGGGTGGCCGGCATCAGCAGCGGCAGGATCGCGCCGAGGCCGGCGCGGGCGATGACGGCGCCGCTGGCGCGCGGCGTGCGTGGCGCCCCGCTGGCGCGGGCGCGCAGGTAAATCAGCGCCATCAGGCAGAGTGCCATGACGGCAGCCGGGATCAGGCCGCCGATGAACATGGCGCCGACGGACACGCTGGTGATCGAGCCGACGATCAGCATGGCGATGCTGGGAGGCACGGTTTCGCCCATCACCGCGCTGGCGGCGAGAACGGCGGTGCCTTCGGCCGCCCCGTGGCGTTCACCGAGCTCGTCGCGCATGACGGTGCCGACGGCGGCGACGTCGGCGGGCTTCGAGCCGGACAATCCCGAGACCACATACATGCTCGCGACCGTGACCTGAAGCAGGCCCCCCTTCATATGGCCGACCAGGGCGTAGATGAAGCGGACCAGCCGGATGCTGATGCCGCCGCGTTCCATCACGAGGCCCGCGAGAATGAAGAAGGGCACGGCAAGGAGAATGAAGTTGCCGGTGCCGTTGACCATGGTCTGCGGCAGCACCACGAGCGACGCCGTTCCGGTTCCCCAGAGGTAGGTTGCGGTGGACAGCAACAGGACGAAGCCGACGGGAACGCCGGCCAGGATCGCGACAAAGAACAGGCTGAGCGCGGCAATGATGGAGGCGTCATCGCCAAGCATCGGCAACCAGATGTCGCGGGTCAGCGCGGCGGCGGCAATCGTCGCGGAAAGAGCCGCACCGGCGCCCAGCGCCATCGTGCCGTGATCGCGCCGCAGATTGACCGCCGCGTACAGCATCAGCAGCAGCATTCCGACCGGTAGCGGCAGGGCGATCAACGCCGCCGGCATCTGAAAGATCGGAGTGTACTCGCCCCAGCTCGAGCCAAGGAACTCGATCGAAACGTAGGCGGTAATGCCGGCCACGAACAGCACCACGACATCGGCGAGCGCGAGGCATGCCCGTTCGCCGCGGGCAGGAAGCCGGCTCAGGATCACCCGAACGAAGGCATGATCGCGCCGCCGATAGGCTACCGCGCCGCCAATGAACGCCAGGATCGACAGCGCCAACCTTGCGACCTCGTCGGTCCACAGGAAGGAGTGCGCGAAATAGACCCGCGCTGCGACATTCGCCAGCACCAGCACGAGTTCGCCGAGGAGGGCGGTCACGACGACGCTTTCGGCCACAAGATCGACCAGCCGAAGCAGCGTAGGCTCCGGCTGGGCCAGCGCCGCCGGTGCGCCGGCACCCGCAACCGGCTCCGCCGATTCGGCCAGGACGATGTCCATTGCGCCCGTGCGCATCAGTTCGCGAGCAAAAGTTGATAAACCATTGGGCTGGCCATGTTTCTCACCTCCCGGGTTGTGCGACTTTTCCGCGTGCCGCATCCTGATATGTCGGCTTCAACCGCCGGATCGGCTTTGCTCATCGAAGAACTCCGGATTGATGCGTTGGGTCGCGCGGATATCGCCGAGAAGCCTTTCAAGATGGCTGTTCATGGCGATCCCGGCCGCTGCCGGATCGTGGGCTTCGATCGCGCGCAGGATGACCTCATGCTCGGCAATCACTTGGGTGATCCGCCCGGATTGCGGCAAGGTTAGCCGGCGGTAGCGATCGACATTCACCTTCACCTGCAGGATGAGCTTCCAGATTCCGGGATATCCGGCGACATCGGCGATGGCGGCATGAAACACTTCGTCCGCCTGGTGGAAGGCGTCCCCGTCGTTCGCCGCGTTGGCCTCGCGCTGACGTTCCAGGATCGAGTGCAGCGCGAGGATCTGGCTCGACGTTGCACGCTCTGCGGCGAGCCGCGCAGTGGTTTCCTCGAGCGCCTTGCGAATGATGATGGCCTCCGGCAGCGCGGCCACCGGTATGCGCGAGACGATGATGCCGGACTGCGGGAATATCTCCAGCAGACCTTCGTCGGATAATTTGAGGATCGCTTCGCGAACCGGGGTTCGGCTCACCCCGTAGGAAAGCGCGATTTCGGCTTCCGAGACGGCATCGCCGGGCAGTCTCCGCAGCGACACCAATTCGGCGCGCAGGTCCGCATGGATCCGCGACGCCGCGGTTGCCGCGCGCGGCCTCCCGTTGCGGCGCTGGCCGGACGGTGAGCGGATAATTGACACGGCGTTTTTCAGCGCTCGCGCGGACATGCTTGCTTCCTGAATTGATATATTAGTATATGAAGCGCCAATGGCAATGAAAAACGATGATCCGCTTTGACTCAATCGGCATCGTAAAAGTCGTCGTCGACAGCCGGACCGCGATGCAAGCCTTGCACCCGAGCAAAGGAGAAGGCCGTGACCGACTACCGCAAACTGTTCGATCTCACCGGCAAATCCGCCGTCGTGCTCGGCGCCGCCTCGGGGATCGGCAAATCTTCGGCGGAGGCGCTGGCCGGACTCGGCGCCAGCGTGATCTGCGCCGATGTTTCGGGCGATGGTGCAGAGGCGACGGCTGCCGGCATCCGCGCGCAGTCGGGCGTCGCCGAAGCTGCGGTCTGCGATGCCGCAAGTGCCGCTTCCGTCAGCGCGCTTGCGGCCAGCGGCCTGCAGAAATTTGGCCGGCTCGATATTGCAGTCACGACGCCCGGCCTCAACATCCGCAAGACCATCCTCGACTACAGCGAGGAGGATCTCGACCGTGTCATCAACCTCAACATCAAGGGTACGGTGTGGTTCTTTCAGGCGTTCGGCCGCATCATGATGGACCAGTGCGGTGGCAGCTTGATCGCCTGTTCCTCGGTCCGCGCGGTGACCATCGAGCCGGGGCTTGCCGTATACGGGTCGACCAAGGCTGCGATCGGCCTCCTGGTCAAGGGCTTCGCCTCCGAAGTCGGCCGCTTCGGGGTTCGCGTCAACGCCATTGCGCCGAGCATCGCCGAGACCGCGCTGACACGTCCATTCAAGGAACGGCCGAACATCTACAATCTCTACGCGGCGCATACGGTACTCAATCGCTGGAGCAGCGCCGACGAGGTCGCGACCGCGGTCGCCTATCTCGCGTCTGACGCAGCAAGCTACGTGAGCGGCAGCACGTTGTTTGTCGACGGTGGCTGGACCGGGATCGACGGCCCACCGACCGGCTTGACGCAATTGCCAAAATAGTGGCCCAACGGGCGCGTCGCTATTTTCCCGTGTTCACGAATCCAGCCCGCTGCCGCAACTCATGCTGATCGGCGGCAATCAGCAAACCGATCAAGTCGCCGGCCTGTCGGGCATGGACCGCGGCAGTGGTCACCGCTGCCGTATACATGGTGGAGAGGTCGCAGCCCCTTGGCAGAGATCCGGACAGCACCACGCCTGGGGTGCTGATGATCTCGGTCGACTGGGTGCAACCGATTGGCCTGGTCGCGTCGGAAGCCGCAAGCTGGCGCATGGCGGTCGCGCCATTCGGGAAGATCCTGAGCCGCGCCGAAACCTGTTCGGCAATGTCCAACTGCTGCAGCACTTTGGCGACGTGGATTCCGGCCGTCGATGCCCGGGTATCGGGAACGAAGATTGCATCGGCGGCGAGCAATGCCTCGCGCAGCATTGCCGCATCGTGGGCCATGACCGGCGGCTCGCCGGTCCGAACGGCAAGCGCCGTCTCCACCCGCCCGACGTCCGCTATCGAGGACGAAACCACGAGTTTCTCAGTCGCGAGCTGCGCCACGATCGTCGTTGTGAGGATCACAACGTCGGCGGCGGCGCCGCCGCGCAGCCTGTCGGCCATGGCGCCGACCGCGCCAAACTCGCCGGTGATGTCATAGTCGGTCAGCGTCTTGAATTTCGATGCGAGACTGCCGACCAGACCCTGGGCCGCGCCGCCGCTCAAGACGTTAAGGCTGCTCACAGGCTCGATTCCATCGCCGCAACGAGCCTTTCCCGGGTGATCGGCAGGTCGCGAACCCGCACCCTCAACGCATCGAACACCGCATTGGCGATCGCTGCCGTCACTGGGCCGTGAGCCGCCTCGCCAGCGCCGACCGGCTCGATCTCCGGCCGCTGGATGATTTCGACCTTGTCATCGGGCACCTCGCCGAAACGGAGGATCGGATAGGTCGACCAGGTGTTGCTGGTGATGCGTTGCCGGTCGAAGCGAACCCGTTCCTTCAATGCCCAACTGGTGGCCTGGATCGCGCCGCCTTCGATCTGGTTGATCACG
>DASUIA010000133.1:0-5285 GCA_036273255.1 Bradyrhizobium sp. | reverse complement strand
CAGGCCGCCAAACACCGCCGGCCCGAAAAGCGTCCCGCCTGAGACCGCGGCTGCCACCAGCAGCACCGCGATCGACGCCACCAGCGCCAGCGTATTCTTGCCGCCCGATGATCCGCCACTACCCCCGCCGCCCTGCAGCGGCACATGCAGCGACACGACCGTATCGAACCCCGGTCGGTAGCGCGGCCGCACGCAATGCCAGTAGCGGCGGTCGATGACGTCGCCGTTGATCCGGACCTCGCCACACTCGTCGAACCCGCGCGGCAGTTCGCCGGCAGGAATGCCGGCGACAATCGCGGCAATCGTCGGCGCGCCCGAAGCAACGTCAAAGCTTCGGCAGCGAAGGTCGCCCACAAACGGGCGTTGCCGCCACACGACCTGGATTTGCGCGTTCATTCCAGATCCCTGTGCCGGTAGAACCGGGCGATGCGGTTGCGGATACGCAAGTGGTCGAAGGGCATCAGGCAGGCCGCGGTGGCCTGCCAGACGTGGAGAACGTTGAGGCCAGCCGAGACCGGCACCACGATGCCGACGTGGTTTTCGACGCGCGAGCCGGCCTCGGTCAGCGACCGCATCAGCACGCAGTCGAACGGACGCACGCGCTCGCGCGGCACTTCACGCCAGACCTCGGTCGCGGTCGCATCGCGGAACACCCGCGCCACCCGCAACGCATCGCGCGCCGAAATCTCTTCATCGACCGGAGTGACGATTCCGGCCTCTTCCTTCAGCACCAGGTGGACCAGGCCCCAGCAGTTGCAGCCATCGAAGCCGTGACCCCTGTCGGCGTATGGAATGCCGACATAGCGCGTAACGAAGCTCACGCGTACAGCCCCGGCAGCCGGCTCCTGGTCGAGCGGGTACTCGGCCACGGCTCGGTCGTCAGATCGTAGCCATAGACGTCGGCGGTAATCTGCAGGACGTCGCCCTGGACGTTGCGAAGTTTCAGCAATGGCGCGTCGATCTCGACCGTCGGCGTGCCGATCGGCTGCCGCGGCACGCTGGTATCGAAGTCAGACCTGACCATCAACTGCAGGTGCAGCACCGGGGAGTCCGGCAACGCGATCAGCATATTGCCGATCGCCTGGTCGACGTTCTCGATGGTGACCTGTCCTTTGGGCAACTGGTCGTCATCGGCCAGGAAGGTGAACGCGAACGCGCAGCCGATATAGGTCACGCCGTTATAGACATAATCGACGACGTCGGAATTGACCGTGACCGGCGTGTCGAGGTCGTTGTGGGTGATGGTGGCAAACCACACCAGCACTTCGGAGGAGAACGCCGCCTCGAGCGTGTCCCGGAAATTGGCATTGAGCGTGCGCGGCATGTCAGGTGTTCAGATCGACCGTGACGCTGACAGGATCGGTCACGCAGCCGAGATCGTCGAACAGGTCCGGCGTGTCGTCCGCCGCGCCGATGTCCTCGGACAGCCCGTCGTAAAGGGCCCACAGGATCGGATGACTTTCCCCGCCGTCGAGCAGCCGCAACTGCAACTGCACGTCATAGACGACGCCATAGGCCGCGGCGATCTTCGGCGTCTGGCCGGAAACGAATTGCCACGTCCCCGTCGTCCGGTTGCGCGGATGCTCCATGGTGAACGGCAGCGTGCCGTCCTGCACGGTGTAGCGATAGAATTTCTTGACCTGCTCATACTGGGTCGAGGTGAGCCGCAGCGTGAACGTCTCGAGGTCCTGCGACAGCGACGTCCGGCGCCGCAGGATCGCCGGACCGGTCTGCGGCTGGAAGGCAACCTGGTTGGATTCCGGCTGCGAGCCGTAGCCGGACTGCAGCGCCGCCTCGAAAACGTCGATGTAGGACGGGAATGCAGCGGTCGTCATGGCTTCAGCGCCGTTGCGTGACCGGCGTCACGCCGTAGCGCGCCGACATGGTCTTGTCCATCGCGCCCGAACCGAATCGCTCGACCATCGCGGCGCCGATCTGGATGCGCGTGTCGGTGCCGCCGCTCGAGTTTTGCGACTGCGTCTGCGTCGCCGGCTGGCCGCTGTTGTTCTCGATGATGATGTTGTTGGTGACCGAGCCGCCGCCCATGGCCGACATCTGCCCTGGCGTGAACACGCCCTCGCCGCGGCGGGCGATGATCGGCACCTCGTCGCCGGCGATGCCGCCGGTATGAAAGCGGTGGGCGCCGATAAACATCGTCGGATTGACGAAGCGCATCGGACCGCCGGTCTCCAGGCCGACGATACCGCCGGTGTGGAACGGCGATATGCCGGCGCCGGTCGCGGCTGACGGCAATGTCGCCGGTGCCAGGGTGCTGCCTGAACCCGGCGACAGCCCCAACATTCCGCCGACGGCATTGCCAAGCGGACCTAATGCCTGATTGACGAGCTGCTTGGAAATCATCGAAATCAACGATGAAGCGAGACTGTTCAGCGCCACATTGAGCGCCTTGGTCATGTTGTCGCCCTGCAGCATCGCCTGGCCGAAGCTGTTGGCGAAGTCGCCGGCGAGGCCGACCGTTTCTTTCAAATTGGTGTTGAATTCCGCCATCTGCGCTGCCGCGTCGCCGAGGTGTGCGGTCCAGTTCAATGGATCGATTTGCTTTGCGGCATTCGCCGCTGCCAACTGGCCCGGCGACAGGAATTGTGTTTGCTGCTGGAATAGCTCCTGATTGAATGCCTTTAGCGCAGGTGTTGCATCATAGGCCGAAGCCTTGAGCGCTATAAATCTGGCAATCAAGATGTCATTGGCGGCCGCCAGCTGACGCGGATCGTTCGGATCGAAAAGCTTTTGATCCTTCCAGGTCTGGAGCGTGTCCGTTACGGCGGCAGAAGCGGTTGCGAGGTCGAATATGCCGGCCTTGGCTTCCTCATTCGCGCGCTGCCATTCATCGTTAGCCGTCGTCATCGTGCGGATTTGAGTGATCTGCGCCGGCGTAAGATTCTGCCACTTGAGCTGCGAGGTCAGCAGGCCGTCCGTCGTCGCCGTGACCCGCTCCTGGACCGTCGCAAGCGGCCCCAGGGCAGAGACATATGCCTGAGCGCCCTGCGCGGCTGTCTGCAGTTGCAGCCCCGCCAAGGCGCGGTTGTAGGTATTCAGGTCGCCGGCGCCGGACTGAAACTTTGCGTAAAGCTCAGACCACTTCGCATTGAAGTCATCGGTGGCGGTAGCCGCCGGACCGAGCGCGGCGACGTACTCTTTCCACTGATTGGCCTGCCCCAGCGGCGTAAACGCCGACGTGCCGGGGTTATCGCTCTTCATTCCAGCAGTATTGAACCGATCGGCAAAGCTGGATGGCGGTCCAGAGAAGCGATCCGCAAAGCTCGATGGCGCGGTAAAGGCCGCTTGCGGCGGCAGCCCGTAGCCAATTTGCTGATAGGCGCTCAGCGCGTTCACAAAATTTTCGAACCAGCTCAATCCCGATTTCTGATCGGCAATCGCCTTTAGGCTCTGCGCTATACTGAGATTGTAATCTGCAGCGCGTTTCTGAGCCGCAAGCACCTCAGGCGCATAGAGCGACGCATAGATGTCTTTCGCAGCCTGGTTGGTGGCGTCGATCTGGATCTTGAGGTTCGCCATCGCGACGATCTGTTCATTCGCCAGCGAACTCGCCGGCGTTTGCAGGGCACCGACGCCACCCGCAGCCGCAGTCGTCGCCAGCAGGTTTCCAACGCCAGCGCCGCCGTGACGGCCGCCGGCGGCGGCGTGCGCGATCAGAACCTGTTGCTGCTGGTCCGCCTGCGCGTACGCTTGTGCCAGAAGGCTCCACGCAGTTGCCGCATCCTTGGTCGAAGCAATCTGGGCAACGAGCGTCGGATTGACCTTCATCAGGTTCGTGTAGAGCGGACCGGTCGCATCGCGCAGGCTGCCGAGCTGCACCTCGAAACGCTCGAAGGTCTGTGTCACCTGCTGGGTCGACATGCCGACATTGGCACCGGCGTTGACCAGCTTCTGCAGGTCGTCGGTCGACAGTCCGGTGACCTCCGAAACCTCGCGCAGCTTCGCTGCAACATCGGCCAGACGATCCGATTCCGCGATCATATAGTCGAAGGCTGCCGTGATCAGCCCAACGCCTGCCGCGGCGGCAAGCCCCCACGGCCCGAACGAGGCAAGGAATACCCCCACTGGCCCCATGCCGGCCGACAGCGCCACCATCTGTGTCTTGACGCCGCCGATGGCATTTCCAAACGTCTGGCTGAGCGTGGTGCTCTGGCCATATTTCGCGGCCAGAAGATCATGCATCTGCGCATAGGTTGCGGTCGAGATGATACCCTGATTTAGCGCTGACTGCAGAACACTCTCGCCCTTGGCGAGCTGCTGCTGCGACCTGTACTGGCTGTCGATCGATGTCCGCAGCTTGTCGTAAGCACCTTGCGCGGACAGTTGCTTGCTGGCGCTGGTATCGGTCACCGTCGCCATGGTGGCACCGGTTTGCGCAACACTGGCCTGCGCATCGGCAAGGTCGTGCAGCGACTGCGCCGCCTGGTCGGCCCCCTGCGTCGAGGCCTTAATCGTGATGTTGCGGATGGTATCGACGGTGGCCATCTACTTGTCGTCTTTCTTGGAGATTTTCAGGTAGATATCGTCAATCAGGCGAACGTCGCGCGTGAATTGCTCGAACTCATCGAGATCGTCGATGGCGTACCGCCTCGCGTAGGAGTCAATCGCAGTGAACCTGATCCCGCTTACGCCAAAACCAGCTTCCCGATCTGCCGACAGGGCACAGAAAGCAACATAAGCAAAGGCAAACGCTATCGGTAGCTCGGGCGGAATGGCGTCTTCCGGGATTTCATCGCCACGATCGCGGGCAACCTGCGCCAACCACTCGGCATGCGGACCGAATTCCAAATCCCATTCGATCCGCGCTGTCAGTTTTTTAGGTCTGACTCCGCCGGCTTCTTGCGCCGCCCAGCCAGGAGATTTGCAGCGTAGGTCACCGCATTGCGCAGCGTCGAAAGTTCAGGATCGGACAGAAGCTGCAGCGCCAGATCGGGCGTAAACTTCAGCGGCGTTGTGCCGTCCTCTTCGAAGATGCCGTCCCAGCCGAGCAACACCGTCTTGCTCAGTAACTCGTTGGTGACCTTCTCACCGAAATCGTCGGCGTTCTCGGGCCCGATGCGTTTGGCGCTGGCATCGCGGAAGAGCTTCGACTGCAAGCGCCGATAGTCGGCATTGCCGATCCCGCGGACGTTAAGCCGAACGCCCTCCAGGCCGGGGAAAGGCAGATCGTCGATCCAGTCGCCGACCTCGATCGTGGCCGCATCGATCCGAATATCAGAAAGCTTCATCACATCACCTTGCTGCAATAAATGTAGGCCGGAGCTCTG
>DASUIA010000132.1:0-19622 GCA_036273255.1 Bradyrhizobium sp. | reverse complement strand
CCAATGGTCCCGGATGATGACTCTCTATCTTCGTCATGGCCGGACCTGTTCCGGCCATCCACGTCTTTGATGCTGTTCGGCTTTCAAGACGTGGATGCCCGCGACAAGCGCGGGCATGACGAGTCAATTACGCAGGGCCGTTGATATAAGTCACCTCCCGAGCGCAAGGGGCGGCAGACCGATCTGCCGCCCCTTTCTTCATGACGCTTCCGGCTGGGCAGCGACGTTCGGGCCGCGGTCTCGCAACGCGAACCGGTCGCCGTCGCGCGCCAGCACGACGTTGCGTTGATGGAAGGCCTCGAGGGTCGACCGGTGGCCGATCGACACGATGGTGGTGGCCGGCAGTTTCTGTTCGAGAAGACGGTAGAGCGCGGCTTCCGACGGCTCGTCGAGCGACGCGGTCGCCTCGTCGAGGAACAGATATTCCGGGGCATGCAGCAGCGCCCGGGCGATCGCCAGCCGCTGCTGTTCGCCGAGCGAAAGCATCCGGTTCCAGTGCGCGTCCTGCTCGAGCTGCGAGACCAGCCTGGGCAGCCCCACCGCGAGCAGAGCATCCCTGACCTGGTCGGAACCATACGCATCTGGCTCCGAGGGATAGGTCGTCGCCGCCTGCAGCGAGCCAATCGGAAAGTAGGGCCGCTGCGGCAGCATCATCAGCGTGGCATTTGCCGGGATCGCGATCGAGCCGGTCCCGAACGGCCAGATGCCGGCAATGGCGCGGAACAGCGTCGACTTGCCGGAGCCGGAAGGGCCGACGACCAGGGTGCGCTCGTGGCTGTGAAAGCGGAAGCTGCCGGCGGTCACCAGCGGGGTGCCATTCGGCAGCCGAACCAGAAGTTTGCGCAGATCGATTTCTTCGCCGCCGCTCGACGGCACCACATCGATCGCATCGGCTGCGGTTGCCAGCCTGCTGGCGCTGGCGATCGACATCTCGAACCCGTCGAGCCGCGCCACCACCGAGCGCCATTCCGCCAATGTCCGATACGCCGAGACGAAAAATGACAGCGCGCTCTGCACATTGCCGAATGCCGAGGCCGTCTGCATCATGCCGCCGAGTTGAATCTTCTGGGCGAAATAAGCGGGCGCCACCAGGATGAACGGAAAGATCACCGCAGCTTGCGCATAGCTCGCGGTGAGCGCGGTCAGCCGCTTGGTCCGGCTCATGATGGCGTACCAATTGTTGACTACGTGGTTGAAGCGGTCGGTCAGGCGGGTCCGCTCGGCGCTCTCGCCCCGCAACAACGCCACCTGCTCGGAGTTTTCGCGCACCCTCACCAGGTTGAAGCGGAAGTCGGCCTCGAAGCGCTGCTGTTCGAACGAGAGGTTGATGAGCGGGCCGCCGATCCACTGCGTCAGCGCGGTTCCCAGGACGGCATAGATCAGCGCGCCCCAGACGAGGTAGCCGGGAATCGCGAACTCACGGCCGTATATCGTGAGTGGCGATGCCGCCGACAGCCCCCACAGGATGATGACGAAGGACGTCAGCGACACCACCGCACTGAGCAGACCGACGCTGATACCCAGTGTTTGCTCGACGAACAGCTTGACGTCATCGGAAATGCGCTGATCGGGGTTGTCGGCCGCGTCGCCCTGCAATTGCATGCGGTAGTGGTTGGCGCCGTGCATCCATTCGCCGAGATAGCGGCTCGTCATCCAGCGCCGCCAGCGGATCTGAAGCCACTGGTTGAGGTAGAGCTGGTAGATGGAGAGCCCGACATTGAGGCCGGCCAGGACGGTGAAGACGCCGAGCTGCCAGACGAAGCCGTCCCAGTCCCGTTCCTGGAGATCGTTGTAGAAACGGCCGCGCCACTGGTTCAGCAGCACCTCGATGGCGACCAGCGACAGCTCGATCGCAATCACCGACGCGAGCAGGGTGCAGCCGGCCAGCTTGTCTTCGGAACGGAAATAGGGAAAGGCGATCCGCCAAACCGTGGCGATCGTCGCGCGGATATTTTTCACGAAGGTGCATCTCCGGGAAGGATGGGCCAGCAGGCCCAAAGCTGTGCGAAAGTCGTCAATATTAGACTAAAGTCGCATATTGCGTAATCGGCGTCAGCTTGTCGCTGCCGCTGAGTCGACCCTAGCATGACACCATCGGCGAAGGGCGGGGGGCCTTCGCACTTCGCGAGGTTTTGAGCGAGTCCGGAGGCCCGCCTTAATTTGCGGCTCGCTTCGTGCATCGCCTTGACCACTCCGCCAACACGCCAGGCAGCCCAACCGTCCACGCGGGTCGGGCGCCACACAGAGCGTGGGGGGAGAACTGCAATGTGGAACCAAGTCTATAATCCGTTTAACAACGCCGCGCTGTCGACGATCGCGGCGGCGATACCGGTGGTCACGCTGCTGGTTTTGATTGCAAGCGGCAGGGTCAAGGTGCATTTCGCCGCGATCATCGCGCTGGTGCTGACCAATCTGGTGGCGATCCTTCTGTTCACCATGCCCGCCAACATGTCGATCCGCGCCTCGCTGCTCGGAATCGTTGCGGGCTTCTTCCCGATTGGCTGGATCGTGCTGAACGTCATCTTCATGTACCAGCTCACCGTTACCGCCGGCCGATTCGAGGCGCTCAAGCGTGCGGTGGGCGGCGTCACCCCGGACCGCCGGCTGCAACTGTTGCTGATCGCCTTCTCGTTCGGCGCCTTCTTCGAGGGCGCATCGGGCTTCGGAACGCCGGTGGCCATCACGGGTTCGATCCTGATCGGACTCGGGTTCTCGCCGCTGGCGGCATCGGGCCTGTCGCTGATCGCCAACACCGCGCCGGTGGCGTATGGCGCGCTGGGCACTCCGATCCAGGGCCTCGCCTCGGTGACCGGCCTCGATCCCTATCTTCTGGGCGCGATGGTTGGACGGCAATTGCCGATCTTTTCGCTGATCGTGCCGTTCTGGGTGGTGTGGGCATTCGCCGGCTTCAAGGGCATGAAGGAGGTCTGGCCGGCCATTCTCGTCACCGGCCTGTCATTCGCGATCCCGCAATTCCTGATCTCGAACTATGTCAATCCGTGGATCGTCGATATCGGCGCCTCCCTGATCTCGATGGGCTGCCTGGTCCTGTTCCTGAAGGTCTGGCAACCGAAGGTGCTGTGGCTGTCGCCGGCGCTGCGCGGCAACGACGAATCCGCCAGCACCATGGCGCCGGCGAAGCTGGTCGATCCGACGCCGTTGGCGCCCGGAGAGCTGTTCACCGCGCTGCTGCCATGGATCATCCTTTGCATCATTCTGCTGATCTGGGGGACCGGCTGGTTCAAGGCCGCAGTCAATCCGATCTTCACCTGGAACTACCCGGTGCCCGAACTGCACAACATGATCAACAAGGTCGCACCGGTGGTGCCGGCGCCGACCAAGGAAGGGGCGGTGTTCGCGTTCACCTATCTGTCGTTTACCGGTACTGGCATGCTGATCGCCGCGATCATCGCGGGCTTCATCATGGGCCTGTCGCCGGGCAAGATCGTCAGCGAATATGGCCGTACCATCAAGCTCTGTGCGTATTCGCTGATTACGATCTCGGCGATGCTCGCGATCGGTACGCTGACCCGGTTGTCCGGCATCGACGCGACGCTCGGTCTCGCCTTCGCGGCAACCGGTGTGCTCTATCCCTTCTTCGGCACGCTGCTGGGCTGGCTCGGCGTGGCGCTGACGGGGTCCGACACCGCTTCGAACATCCTGTTCGGCAATCTGCAGAAGATCACCTCGCAGCAATTGGGGCTTTCGCCGATCCTGATGAGCGCGGCGAATTCATCGGGCGGCGTCATGGGCAAGATGATCGATGCGCAATCGATTGTCGTCGCTTCCACCGCCACCAACTGGTTCGGGCATGAGGGCACGATCCTGCGCTTCGTGTTCAAGCATTCGATCGCGCTGGCGTGCCTGGTCGGCCTGTTTGTCATGCTGCAGGCCTATGTCCATCCGTTCACGGAGATGGTGATCAAGTAACAGCGCGGATCCGGACGATGCACGAAAATCCCCGCGACTAGTCTAAGTCGCGGGGATTTGCTTTTTGCTGCGGAGATTGTGCGGATGCCGATCTGGCCAATGCGGCGCTTGCGTATTATACCAATTGAGTCGTCATGCCCGCGCTTGTCGCGGGCATCCACGTCTTGAAAGCCGAACAGCATCAAAGACGTGGATGGCCGGAACAGGTCCGGCCATGACGAAGATAGAGAGTCATCATCCGGGACCGTTGGTATTACGAGGCGGCCTCGAACGCCAGGATATCCGAGAAACCGCATGTGGTCGGCGACAGGATTTTCGAGACCGGCCGCCGTGGCGCTGATGCTGGGCGCGCTTGCCGCCATCGCCAATCCGGCCCGCGCCGATGACGGATTTCCGTTCGGATTCGAACTGACGCTGGATGTGGAACATCAACCGGGATCGAAGCGGGTGCCGATGCTCGAAATCGGCGACAGCGGGGAGGCGACGCTCGGTCTGTGGTGCAAGGACGCCAAGGGCCAGTTTTCGGTCGCAGGCAATACCGTGACCTTTGTTCCCGGTCCGGTCGAGGACCACGACTGCTCACCGGCGCAGGCGGAAGCCGACGATCAACTGGTCACCGCCTTGAGCGAGGCCACCAGTTGGAAGCGGGAGAATGACTTCATTTCATTCATCGGACCCAAATCGCTGCGCTTCCATCTCAACACCAATTAGAGCGTGATGAGATCAGGTCTGATTGCTACCGCGAAGGAGGTGCGCTCCCTCTCCCGCGCTTGCGGGGGAGGGCCGGGGTGGGGGTGTCTGCACGAATAAATTATGCTGCCCGTCTGGAGAGAACCCTCACCCGGCGCTTCGCGCCGACCTCTCCCGCAAGCGGGAGAGGTGAAGTCAATCTGCGCCAAACCCGGCCTTATTTCCAGGCGGACTTGTCCACGTCCCAGCGCTGGCCGTGGAATTCCCTGGCCAGCGCGTCGACCGAGCCGTTGTCGTCGCTGGGGTCGGTTTCCTCGTCGTCGGTGGATTCGTCGATCAGATTGAGCCTCGGGCCGGCGGTTTCGTCCGCCGTCGAGATCACGGGATTGCCGATCCACAGCATCAACCGGTCGGAGGTGCCGGGCCGGTCCGATGCGACCAGCGCCGTCATCTCGATCGTGTCGGTGAGGCCGAGCGCCGGATAGAGGTCGCTGGGCCGCTTGAAGGTCAATTTCAGCTTGCCGGTGCTGCTGCTCCATGCCGACGAGGATGATTTCGCCGCTAGGGTTTTGGTCAGCACCTTGGCGATGGTGGCGGCGAGCCGATCCCTGTCGAGCCTGTCGCCGTCGCGCCAGTCGGCCGCCGGAAACCGGATGGTGCGCTCCATATCCACGATGCCGCTGGTCCACCCCGCGGAAACGACGCCGGGCGTCGATTTGGCTTTCGCGATCAGCGCGGCGGCGCGCTCCGGATCGACGGCAATGCCGATCGTCTGCTGGCCGGCGCGCAGCGCATCGCAGCCAATGGTGAGACCGCCCAGCGCAATCTCGACGTCCTGTCCCCGCAGCCCCTGCAGGAAGTCGGAGGCCGCATCGAGCTTGATCCTGACGCCGATCGATTCGGGAGAAACCTCGGTAAAATCCTTCGGTGCGGCGGTGAGGCCGTCATCGGTGGCCTGGTTGTCCAGGAATTCCTTTTCGCTGATGTCGGAATTGTCCGGCGAGTTCACCTCGGTCGCGGTCTGGCCGACGCTGATCTCGCCCTTGAATTCGAAGGTGTCGCCGGTCGGCCGGCGCGTCAGCTTCACGTTCACCGGCAGTTTGTCGCCAAGGCTCTGGGTGGTGCCGGTCAGGGTCGGGCCGTTCACCGCAAGATTGACCACGAAGCGGTCCTTGCGGTCCGAGCCCTTCGTCGCGGGATAGCAGACGTCGAGCACCGCGGCGGTGACGGTCTTGCCCTGGCGGGTTTCCTTGAGGATGATGTCGGCATTGCCGTTCATCAGCCCGTCGATCGACGTGAAGTAGCGGGTCTCGATGGCGCCGGGCGCAGCCTTTGGCGACAGCTTCATGTCGGCTCGCGCAAGCCCCGACGAGGTCGCGATCGCCAGGCCGACCAGACAGAACAGCAGCGCGCGCATGGGAGATTCCTCGAACGATAGCAGCGGATGATTTGTCAATTCCGGCCGATGCCGGGCGTCTGAGCCTGACCTTCACTAAAGCCCGAACGGTTCTGATTGAATCAGAACCGGGCTTTAGTTTGTTGTTTTGACGCGTTTTCTTCACGCGAACCGGGGTCCACTTCGCTCAAAAACGCTATAGCAAGCCGCGCGACCGTTCACCAAAAACAAGGCCGCCCGGAGGCGGCCTTGCTCGATCGATCGTGTCCGCAGCGGGTCCGGCCTAGAAGCCCATTCCACCCATGCCGCCCATGCCGCCGCCACCGCCCGGCATCGGCGGCGCCGGCTCCCTGGGCAGTTCGGCGACCATGGCTTCGGTCGTCACCAGCAGCCCCGCGACCGAGGCGGCATCCTGCAGCGCCGCGCGTACCACCTTGGCGGGGTCGATGATGCCCCGGGTGACCATGTCGGTATATTCTTCGGTCTGCGCGTCGAAGCCGAACGTCTCGGATTTGTTCTCCAGGATGGTGCCGACGACGAGCGAGCCTTCGACCCCGGCATTCTCGGCGATCTGGCGGACCGGCGCTTCCAGCGCCTTGAGTACGATGTTGATGCCGGCCTGGACGTCGGAATTGTCGTGGCTGATGCGGCCGACCGCCCGCTTGGCGCGCAGCAGCGCGACGCCGCCGCCCGGCACGATGCCTTCCTGCACCGCCGCGCGGGTGGCGTTGAGCGCGTCCTCGACGCGGTCCTTCTTCTCCTTGACCTCGATTTCGGTCGCACCGCCGACGCGAATGATGGCGACGCCGCCGGCGAGCTTGGCGAGACGCTCCTGCAGCTTCTCGCGGTCGTAATCCGAGGTGGTCTCCTCGATCTGCGCCTTGATCTGGCCGACCCGGGCCTCGATGTCCTTCTTCTTGCCGGCGCCGTTGACGATCGTGGTATTCTCCTTGTCGATCACCACCTTGCGGGCGCGGCCGAGCATGTTGACCGTCACGTTTTCGAGCTTCATGCCGAGTTCGTCCGAGATCAACTGACCGTCGGTCAGGACCGCGATGTCTTCCAGCATGGCCTTGCGGCGGTCGCCGAAGCCGGGCGCCTTGACGGCGGCGACCTTGAGCCCGCCGCGCAGGCGGTTGACCACCAGCGTCGCCAACGCCTCGCCCTCGACGTCTTCGGCGATGATCAGCAGCGGACGGCTCGACTTCACCACGGCTTCGAGCACCGGCAGCATCGCCTGCAGGCCCGACAGCTTCTTCTCGTGCAGCAGCACGTAGACGTCCTCGAGCTCGGCCGTCATCTTCTCGGCATTGGTGATGAAGTAGGGCGACAAATAGCCGCGATCGAACTTCATGCCCTCGACGATATCGACCTCGGTCTCGAGCGATTTGTTCTCCTCGACGGTGATGACGCCTTCATTGCCGACTTTCTGCATCGCCTGCGCGATCATCTTGCCGATCGCGGCGTCGCCGTTCGACGAGATGGTGCCGACCTGGGCCACCTCGGACGACGAGGCGACCGGCTTGGCGCGCTTCTCGAGGTCCCTGACCACGGCACTCACCGCGATCTCGATGCCGCGTTTCAGATCCATCGGATTCATCCCGGCGGCGACCGACTTGGCGCCTTCCCGCACGATGGCCTGCGCGAGCACGGAGGCGGTGGTGGTGCCGTCGCCTGCGGCATCGCTGGTCTTGGAGGCGACCTCGCGCAGCATCTGCGCGCCCATGTTTTCGAACTTGTCGTCGAGTTCGATCTCCTTGGCGACGGTGACGCCGTCCTTGGTGACGCGGGGGGCGCCGAAGCTCTTTTCGATGAGGACATGGCGGCCTTTCGGGCCGAGCGTCACCTTGACCGCGTTGGCGAGAATGTCGACGCCGCGCAGCAAGCGGTCGCGCGCGTCGCCGGAAAACCTGACGTCCTTGGCTGCCATTTCGTGCTCCTTGAATGGGTGCTCATCATTTAGCCATCACGGTTCCCTTTGGAATCTCGGGGTTCAGGTCTGGTCCGCCATCGAGACGGCTCGGAATGCGGCCGTATTCGATACCCCCGGGGGCAGAACCGTTCGCATGGCAATCGCGCTCGCGGAGTGCTAATTGTGCGCCCGGAAATATGGCCTGGCGCCGATCCTGTCAAGCAAACGGGGTTGAAGCTCCTGGTGAGGCCGATAAAGGATGGTTATGGAAACCAAATCGGAACCGCGACGTAATCCGTTTGACGTGATTGCTCCGATGGCGGTTTTGCGCTTGGCTGCGACACGGGTGCGGCCACGAATTTGTTCGGGGGAAAATCATGATCCGGTCAGTTAGCGCGAGAACGGTTGCCAATCTTGGGGTCGCCTCGGCGCTCGCGATGTTTCTGGCGGCATGCGGGAGCATGAGCCTCACGCCATCGTCGCCCTCCGTCGCCCCGGAGCCCGGCGTCGCGCCGGAAATGCCGGCCTCGATCCGCCCCGATGAGATCGTCGGCCGCTGGGGCCTCGCCTCGTATCAGGATCCGAAGGACCGCGCGCGCACCGAAGCCGCCGCGCGCGGGCAGTGCAAGCAGCCTTATGTGATCGGGGCGGGTTCCTCCGGCGGGGTGATCATGCATCTGGCCGACCAGGCAACGCCGCAGGAACTGCGCCTGAAGGGCAGCCCGAACGGCAAGAACTACATCGGTCCGCCCGGTCCGGCCGGCGGCGAGCAGGACCGCGAGATCGTTTCGTTCGACGGGCGTGTGCTGATCACGCGCTTCATCGACCCCGATGCGGCAACCCGTTACGGCAATATGGTCTACGTGCGCTGCGCGCCCCGCGCCTGACCGGTTGGGCCTCCGGGCCTCGACGGCCCGGCCAACAGCAGCCGAGATCAGTCGAACAGCGCGTCGATATCGTCCTGCGAGGCATGGCCGGTTTCGCCGGCGAGCTTCGGGCCGTTCAGCAGCCGCTCGTCGCCTTCGCGGGTATCGACGATCGGCGGCGCGTGTGACTTGATTGCGTCGATGCCACCCCAGATCTCCATCATGATGGTGATGTGGTTCTCGATGAACTTCATCGTGGTCATGACCTTCTTGATGCGCTGACCGGTCAGATCCTGGAAGTTGCAGGCCTCGAAGATCGAGACGACGCGCTCCTGGATTTCCTCGCTGAGCAGCTTGCGCTGGTCCGGGGAGTTCACCTTCATCAGCGCGCTGGCTGCCTGGTCGATCGACTCGGCGGCTTCGAGAATCTGCTGGGTCGCTTCCTCGGTGCCGCCGACCACGGCGCCGAGCTCGCCATTGACCCTGGCCATTTCCTCGCCGTTGAAGCTCTTGCCATGGAGCACGGCGATTTCCCGCTTGGTTCGGCTGATCGCGTCATAGATCAGGTCGAGTTCGACCTTGAGCTTCTCGCATTGTTCGATCTGGGCGCGGTAGGTCTGGAGCAGTGCCAGGGCGTCGGCGACCTCTTGCCCGGAGACCGTATCGCCGGAGGTCGCGCTCGCCGCGCCGCGGAGCGGAGCCGCCATCTGGCTGCGGATGGCGCGCAATTCGTTCATGATTTCCTGATGCATGGGACCGACCTCGCCGTCCATCATGGCGAGTGGCGGCAGGTCGCCGGCGAACACCTCTTCGATACGAAAACGTTTGCGCTGAATCGGCATGAGGTCTTTCCTGAGCTTCAACCCATTGCCGTTCTAGACCGCTGCGATTTAACAACGGGTTCACGGTCAAAGCCGTGGCGAAGTGGGCGCGCCGCGCGCGAAATACCGGCGATTAACCATGCGGCGCGGCGTTCACTGAAAATAAACGCTGCCGGACAAAACCCGGCGCGGCTTTCGACGTGGTGAATCCAAACGCCGTTTCCGTTTACCAAACCGATGCGGTTTTGACCTCTATTGGTCGCGTGCAACCGCGCCAATCAGGCGCTGCCACGGCGAAATAGTACAGAGTACGTCAATGTCCAGGAAAACCTCCCTTGCGCTGCTCGCCGGCGCGTCCCTTCTCGCTGCCGCAACCCAACCCGCCGCCGCGTTCGATGCGGTCTCCCAGGAGCCGCGGGTGATCTTTGCCGATCAGCCGCCGCAGCCGGCCGCCCCGATCCGCACCGCCCATGCCGAGCGCTCCAACATGGGCGGCGGCTTCATCGAATTCCTGTTCGGCGATGGTCAGCAGCAGGCCGGCCGCTACCCGCAGCAGCCGGTGTATCAGCAGCAGCCGTCCTACGAATCGCAGCGGCCGCTGTATCCGCAGGCCTACCCGCAGCAATCAATGCCCGAGCCGGAACAGGCCGCCGATCCGACCCAGCGCCCGTTCGATCCGAAATACGAGAAGCAACTCGTCGAATACCACGGCAAGGAAAGCCCGGGCACCATCGTCATCGATACGCCGAACAAGTTCCTGTTCCTGGTGCAGGGCGACGGCAAGGCGCTGCGCTACGGCATCGGCGTCGGCAGGCCGGGTTTCACCTGGTCGGGTGTGAAGTCGATCTCGGCGAAGCGGGAATGGCCGGACTGGACGCCGCCGGCGGAAATGCTGGCGCGCCGTCCTGATCTGCCGCGTCACATGGAAGGCGGTCCGCAGAATCCGCTGGGCGCGCGCGCGATGTATCTGGGTTCCTCGCTCTATCGCATCCACGGTTCCAACGAGCCCTGGACGATCGGCACCAACGTATCGTCGGGCTGCATCCGGATGCGCAATCAGGACGTGATCGACCTGTACAGCCGGGTCAATGTCGGCGCCCGGGTCGTCGTGATCTGACATCGCGGGTTGCCGGAAACAAAAGCGGCCGCTCTCCCGAGCGGCCGTTATTGCCGACAGGCGTCGATCGATCAGGCGTAGTCGCTGTCGCCGTCGCCGCCCAAATCATCCGAGTCCATGTCCATATCGTCCTGGTCGCTGTCGTCGTTCGAGCTGTCGTCGTTCGAAGCCTGATCGAACAGTCCGGCGTGCGAAGTGTCGTCGGCGCGATCCTGCGACGAGCCGACATCATTGATGCCGGCGTCACGCGCGAGGTTGCTGCCGGATTGATCGTTCGACGGATTCTGGCTTCGGTTGCCGATCGCGCTCGCGTCGGCGAAGCCTTGATGGCTGCCGCCCATCATCGAGCGGATGCTGTTGAGCAGCAGCGAGCCACCGATAACGCCGGCCGCCGAGGCCGCCGCGGTCCCGAGAAAGGAGCCGCCGCCACCGCCAAACGCCGACGGCGGCGCGCCGTAGGACTGGCCGTAAGGCGGCTCGTTGTAATGCTGCTGAGGCTGCGTCTGCTGCAGCACCTGGCCGCTGTTCCATACCGGACGACCGGCCTGGGGCGGCGGGACGTTCGGCACCGAACCGTGCGCGGAGCCCTGTCCGAAGATCGTCTCCCGCATCGAATCGAGAAAGCCGCCGGATTGATTTGGCTCGGGCGCTGTCGCGGCCTCCAGTTCCTGGATGCGGCTGTCGGCGCGCCTCAGCGCTTCGTCCTGGACCAGAACGGTCTGCACCAGCCCGTAAACCGCATTGGGAGCCGTGCGCAAGCCCTGCGCAATCGTGGCGGCGGCATTCGGATCGCGGGGTGCGCTCTCCAGCTTCGCGAGCCGGTCGAAAAGTTCGTCGATCATCTGGCGTTCTTGCGGCGTCATGGCGATTCTCCCTCGCTTCGAAACGCGGGGTTGATGTAGGCGCGGTTTGCGTCGCCAGTAGTGCTGCCCGGAATTAAATTTCGGTATGCGACAACGTGCCCGGCGGCATTTCGGCAAGGCTCATCCCAGGGTGACGTTGTTCGCCGCCAGCAGGCGCGGAAAAGCCTCGCTGCCGAGGTAAGCGTATTCGCGTTCGCGCTGGACCGTGAACGGGTCGAGGCCGGCGAGGGTTTCATCGACGAAGCCGGGGTGACACATGACGACACCATCCTCCGGCAACCCGTCGAGGAAGCCGGCCATCAGCTCGCCGAAATCGGGCTGCCGCGAAAAATCATAGGCGCCCGCAAAGCCCGGGTTGAACCTGATCCGGGCGCGGGAGGCGCGCTTGCGGAATTGCGCGCTCAGAAGGTCGAGCAGCAGCGCCTTCGGTGACCCCCGTCGTCGCAGCGGCGGCTGATCGCGGCCGCATTGGCGAACCCAGGCGCCGGGCGCAGCCGCCTTTACTGCCGCCAGAAAGGCGTCCCTTACTTGCGGAAACAACTGCGCATGCTGGTGGCCATCGACAAAATCGGGAGTGCGGCCGAACAGATCACGGAAGGCTTCGAGCTGCACCATGATTTCGGCGCGAACGATTTCAGGATCGAGCCGGCGCATCAGGCCGGCGCGCAGCAGTTTTGGAAAGCCGAAAAACAGGCCGCCGTCGGTCGGCCTGAAATGCATGGTGAGGGGACGGAACGGCGCGGTCAGGGTCAGGTGCAGGCCGATCGCGCAGCGCCGGCTGCTCGCCGCCGCAGTGCGCAGCGCGGCGGCCTCGCCGCGGCCGAGGGCGGGGCCGACCACCATCGCCGAAGTTGCATTGATACGGCCGCGCTCGACCAGATCGCGAATGGCGCGGTTGACGCCGGGACTGATGCCGTAATCGTCGGCGCAGAGCCAGATCCGGCGCGGCGCGGCGTCGTTCATTCGGCGGCGGACCTTTCGCCGTCGCCGCGGTCGTGCTCGGCCTCGATCCGTTTCTCGCTGTGCTCGGCCACGAAATAGATCGGGCGGGCTTTCAGCTCCGAGAGAATCTTGCCGATATATTCGCCGACAATGCCGATCATGATGAGCTGGACGCCGCCGATGGTCATCAGGCCGACGACCAGCGAGGGATAGCCGGGCACCGACTTGCCGTTCATCCAGGTCTCCCACAGGATCGAGAGACCGAACAGGAAGGCGACGGTTGCGAGCAGGGCTCCGAGCAGGCTCGCAAAACGCAGCGGTGCCACCGAGAACGAGGTCAGGCCCTCGATCGAAAGCCCGACCAGCCGGCCGGTGTTGAAACGGGTGACGCCGTGGGCGCGGGCCGCCGGCTCGTAGTCGACGCGGATCTGGCGGAAACCGATCCAGCTTGCCAGTCCCTTGAAGAAGCGGTTGCGCTCGGGAAGTTGCCGCAGTGCCGCGGCGGCGCGCGGCGACAGCAGGCGGAAGTCGCCGGCGTCTTCCGGGATCTTCTGCCGCGCCCCCCAATTGATCAGCGCGTAAAAGCCGTGCACGGCCAGCCGCCGCAGCAGCGATTCATTGTCGCGATGGGCCTTCGCGGTATAGACCACGTCGTAGCCGCCCTCGATCCAGTGGCTGACAAGCTGTTCGACGAGGTCCGGCGGGTGCTGCCCGTCGCCGTCCATGAACAGCACGGCGCCGCGCCGGGCATGGTCCAGTCCGGCCATCAGCGCGGCTTCCTTGCCGAAATTGCGCGACAGCGACACCACCTGAACATCGAGCGCCGCGGCCGCAAGCCCGCGCGCAATGGCGAGCGTCGCATCGACGCTGCCGTCATCGACATAGACGACCTCGCAGCCGAGCCCATAGCGCTGCCTCAGCCGGATCGCCTGTTCGCTGATCCGCTGGTGCAGATGCGTGAGCCCCGCTGCCTCGTTGTACAACGGCACGACCATCGACAACCCCCGCGCGGCCGCCGTGGCTGCGGTGGTGGAAAGGCCGGAAACGTCCGTACCGAGCGTCATCGATCAGGTCTCGATCGTCAGAGGAAACGACATTATGGCAATCGTCGCGGCTTGTCGCCACGGATCGTGCGGCGGCCGTTTGCCTCAGCGCCGCAGGAACGCCTCGAGTTTGGCAAACAGCGGATTGTCGCGGTCGAGCACATAGTCGAGCGAGGCCACCGATACGGTGTCGGCGCCGTGCGCGCGAAGAAAGCTGCCGAGAGCATAAAGCTGCGACGGCGGGCAGTGCAGCGTCACCATCCCGGAAGAGGTCGGCCCGCCGAACGGCGAGATCACACCGAAGCGATTATGGGCTTCGGTCAGCAGCGCGGCGTTGCACCCGGCAAAGCGGGTTCGGACCTCCCGGTACTTGCTGGCGCGGGCGCGGGCGGCGATGTGATCGAGGATGACGCGCGCGGTCTCGCGGGTCTCGTCCGACCACTCGGCGTCGCGCGATGCCACGAGATTGGCCTGGCTGCGCAGGATCACGCCGTCGTCGAGCACCTTCAGTCCATTGGCGGCGAGGGTGGCGCCCGTCGTCGTGATGTCGACGATCATTTCGGCGGTGCCGACCGCCGGTGCGCCCTCGGTCGCGCCGGCGCTCTCGACGATGCGGTAATCGACGACGCCGTGGGCCGCAAAGAACGACCGGGTCAGATTGATGTATTTGGTCGCGACCCGCATCCGCCGGTTGTGCTGGGCGCGGAATCCGGTGGTGACATCATCGAGATCGGCCATGGTCCGGACGTCGATCCAGGCCTGCGGAACCGCGACCACCACGTTGGCGCTGCCAAAGCCGAGGCCGTCGATCAGCAGCACGCGCTTGTCGGCGTCGAGGATGCTCTCGCGCACCAGGTCCTCGCCGGTGACCCCGAGATGCACGGCCCCGCGCGCCAGTTGCGAGGCAATCTCGCTGGCGGAGAGATAGGCGATCTCCACATTCTCGAGCCCGTTGATGGTGCCGCGATAGTCGCGGGCGCCGCGCGGCTTGGCGAGCCCCAATCCGGCGCGCGAAAAGAACGCCTCGGCGTTTTCCTGCAGGCGGCCCTTGGAGGGAACCGCCAGAACAAACGGCGTGGTCATGACGACGCGCTCCCGCTCGCGGCGGGCTTGCCGCCGATTTGCGTCAGGGCCTCGACCCATACCGAGAAGCCGACCGCGGGGATCGGCGTCGCGGAGCCGAGCTGGGTCATCAGCCCGTCGTAGCGGCCGCCCGCCACCAATGGCTCGACGCCGTTGCCCCTGGAGTGCAGTTCGAATTCGAAGCCGGTGTAATAGTCGACGCCGCGTCCGAACGAGGTCGAAAAACGGGTCAACCTCGTATCGATGCCGCGTGCCGCCATGAAGCGGACCCGGCTCTCCAACTGGTCGATCGCGGCGGCAATGTCGAGCTTCGCGTCGTCGGCGAGTGCGCGCAACTCGGCGATCGCGTCGTCAGGGTCGCCGGCGATTGCCAGGAACCGCTTGATCGATTTGAGCGCGTCGCGCGGCAGCGCGCCGCCCTTCAGGGTCGATTGCTCGAGGAAACGATCGGCGATTTCGGAGACCGAGCGGCCGCCGACATTGGTGGTACCGGCGATCGACATCAGGTCGGTCACCAGCGCGAGGGCGGCCTTGCGGTCGGAGCCGGCGAGGGCGGCGAGCACACCCTCATATTCATTGCGGCTGGCGCCGGTCGCCAGCGTCAGCCGCTCGATGTCCTGCACCAGGCTGGTCTTGCGGTTGAAATCCTTGATCAGCCGGCGCCGCCACACCGGATAGAGTTCGAGCGCATCGATCAGCGCGATGAAAAGCGCGACGTCGCCAGTGCGGATTTCGACGTCGGCGAGCCCCAGCGCGGCGGTCGCCTCCAGCGCCAGCGCCAGCATTTCGGCATCGGCGGCGGCGCGATCCTGCCGCCCGAAGGATTCGATGCCGGCCTGCAGGAACTCGCTCGGGCGAGCGCCGCGATAGCGAAACACCGGGCCGAGATAGCTGAACCCGGCGGGCTCGCCGGCCCGGCCGGAGGCCAGATAATCCCGCGCGACCGGAATGGTGAGGTCGGGGCGAAGACAGAGTTCCTCCCCGCCGGGATCGGTGGTGAGATAGAGGCTCTTCCGGATGTCTTCACCGGAAAGGTCGAGAAACGGCTCGGCCGGCTGCAGGATCGCCGGCTCGGCCCGCCCGTAACCGGCTTGCGCGAACGACAACAGCAGGGCGTCCGCCCAAGCGGCGGACCCGGTCGCACCTGGGGCGGCGGTCAGGCTCATCTTCGAAGTCCGATGATCTCCGGAAACAGGTTCCAAAGGCTTGAGGTTGCCGCCCCCTTAGCATGGCCGGGGCGAGGTTTCGACAGGGAACGGCCAAGTGGCTTAATGTCCACGAAACGGGGGCCCGCCGGCCTACCGGAAGCCGTTAACGGGGCCACCGCCGGTCCAGTCCCCCAGCGCGGTCTGGACCAGCGCCAGCGCCGCCACCGCCGCGGTATCGGCGCGCAGCACCCTCGGGCCAAGCGAAACCCGCAGCACCTGCGGCTGCTGCACCAGCAGGGCACGCTCGTCCTCAGCAAATCCGCCCTCGGGGCCGATCAGGAGGTCGACGCCCTTCGCGGCCGTCTTGCCGTTTTGCAGCGCCAGCATCGGATTGGCGACGTCTGCGGCCTCGTCGCAGAATACCAGCAGGCGTTGCGCATCGCGCTGGTTCAGATAGCGCTCGAGTGTCACCGGTTCCGCGACGGTTGCGATGCTCACGATCCCGCATTGCTCGGCCGCCTCGATGACATTGGCCCGCATCCGCGCGATGTTGACCCGCGCGACCTGGGTGAAGCGGGTCAATACCGGTTGCAGCGATGCCGCGCCCATCTCGACGGCCTTCTGCACCATGTAGTCGAGCCGGGCATGTTTCAGCGGCGCAAAGACGTAAGTGAGGTCGGGCAGGCGGTCCTGTAACCGGGTTCGGGCGACGATATGAAGACGGTCGGGCCGTTTGCGTCCGGCGATCGAAGCCTGCCATTCGCCATCGCGCCCGTTGAACACCAGGATGGTCCCACCCGTGGACAACCGCAGCACATTGCCGAGATAATTGCTCTGGCCCGGCTCGAGCGCGACCGTCTGGCCGGCGGCGAGCGGAGCATCGACAAACAGCCGGGGGCTGCGAAAATCGAGTTGCGGCATGAGCAATGTTCCGGTCCGCGGATCTTTTAGCCCAAAAGGATGAGAATTTACGCCATTATTGGGTTCTACTGCGGCCCCGCGCCGCGCTGTTGCCAAATTCCACGGGTTGTTAAGCTGTCTCGGGAATCGTAAGAAGCCCCACCGGAAGCAGCGCTTTGGTCGAGAGGGCGCTGGGGCTGCCTGGACCTTGCCGGAGAGATAGTTTTGATCATCCGCCGCCTCATAGTGCCCGTCGTCGTGGCTGTCGTGACCGCCTGCGCCGGACCGGCCATGGCGCAGGGCACGTTTCCCGCGCCGCTGCCGGGTCAGACGGTGCAGCCGAACGATCCAGCCTTTCCGCCCGTGCCGGGCCAGACCGTGCAGCGTAACGATCCGGCATTCCCGCCGGTGTCCGGTCGATCCGCGCCGCGCAGCGACCCCGCCTTTCCTCCCGTCAATGGCTCGGCGCCGGTGGCAGCAATCGGCGCCGCTCCGACTTCATTCCCGGTCAATGGTGCGGCTCCGCTCACCGGCGCCGGATTCGAGCGGCCGCCGGCGCCGTCATCGCAGGCAGGTGCGTCCGATGAGTGCATGAAGGGCTTTATGCCCCTGCGAACCGAGGCCGAGCGGCGCGGCAAGCTGATCAAGGCTGCCAGCGACCGCCACGCGTCGCCGGTGGAGGCCTGCAAGCTGATCGAAAGTTTCGGCCAGTCCGAAGTCAAGATGATCAAATTTGTCGAACTCAACGCTTCGAAGTGCGGGATACCGCCGCAGATCGCCGAGCAGCTCAAGACCGGCCACAAGAACACCGAGACCATGCAGAAGAAGGTTTGCGAAGTCGCGCAGCAGGGCCCGCGCGGGCCGGCAGGTCCGAGCCTGAGCGAAGTGCTGGGGTCGGCCGCGACAGTTCCCGAAGCCACCCCGACCAAGAAGGGCGGCAGCACTTTCGATACGCTGAATGGCAATGTGCTGACGCGATGACCGGGCTGCGATGAGCGGCACGGGCGCCCGCGTCGCGGACTCGACCGGCAACTGGGTAGATACCCGCGCGCCTGCCTGGTCGCGCCCCTATCTGCGGCTCTCCCGCTTCGACCGGCCAATCGGATCGTGGCTGCTGCTGCTGCCGTGCTGGTGGTCGGCCGCGCTCGCCGCCGGCGTCGCCGGCCATTTCTCGTCCTTGCCGCTCGTGCTGACGCTGTTCCTGGTCGGGGCCTTTGTCATGCGCGGCGCCGGCTGCACCTGGAACGATATCACCGATCGCGATCTCGACGCGCGGGTCGAGCGGACGCGGTCGCGGCCGATTCCCGCCGGACAGGTCAGCGTGCCACAGGCCGCCGCCTTCCTCGCCGTTCAGGCGCTGATCGGGCTTGCCGTGCTGCTGCAGTTCAACCGTTTCGCTGTCGTGACCGGCATCGCCTCGCTGATCATCGTCGCGGTCTATCCGTTCATGAAGCGGATCACCTTCTGGCCGCAGATCGTGCTGGGGCTCGCCTTCTCGTGGGGCGCGCTGATGGGATTTGCGGTGATCGTCGGCCGGATCGATACGCCGGCGCTCTGGCTCTATGGCGGCTCGATCGCGTGGGTGATCGGCTACGATACCATCTATGCCCATCAGGACGCCGAGGACGACGCGCTGATCGGCATCAAGTCGACCGCGTTGCTGTTCGGCGCCCGCACCCGTCCGGCGCTTGCGGTGTTCTACGGCGCGGCAGTGGTTCTGATCGGCATGGCGCTGGTCTCGGCCGGCGCCAACTGGCCGGCGTGGGTCGGGCTTGCCGTCTTTGCCGCGCATCTGGTCCGGCAAATCGTCCGGCTGGACATTTCCAACCCCGCGCTGTGCCTGCGCATCTTCAAGTCCAACCGCGATGCAGGGTTGTTGCTGTTCGCGGGACTGCTGGCCGACGCGGCGATGCGCGCGAGCGCGTAGCAACCATAAACAACTCCATCGTCATGGCGAGGAGCGCAAGCGACGAAGCAATCCAAGTTTTTCGTCCCACACGATGGGTTGCTTCGCTTGCGCTCGCAATGACACCGTTCAGGCGATCATGCCGCGTAAAATACTTGCGAGCGGCGGTTCAGGCGTAGACCGCTCTACACGTACTACACAATCTGCAAAGCCTTCTGAACTGCCTTGGGTGCGCGTTCGATCACCAGAAGGTAGGCGCGAGTCGGCCCTTCCGGCTGCCGCGAACCTTGTTCCCAATGCCGCAGCGTGTTGACGCTGAAACCGAACCGGCCTGCAAATTCCTCCTGCGTCATGTCCAGGCGTGTCCGGATCGCCTTCACGTCGATCTTCTTCGGCACATGGATACGATAGGCGCTCTCATCCGCCTTGCCTTCGGCGTAGGCCACCGCTTCCTTGAGGCCGCGCCGGATGCTGTCAGCAACCTTGCTCATGGTTTTCTCCTCTTGAATGCCTCGACCAGCAGCGTCGTAAGCTGGCGGAAGTCATTGCGATCTTGCTGACTCAAATCGGCCCGCTCGTTCTTGGCGAAGGCGGTCAGCGCGAAGAGCGGCATGCTGGCGTCGTGAAGTAGATCAACCGTGCGCCGCCGCGCTTGCCCCGACCTTCCAATCCCCACCGAAGCTTCCGCACGCCGCCCGTTCCGGGTATGAGGTCGCCGGCCGTTGGATTGTAGGCGAGATAATCCACCAGCAGCGCCCGTTCCTCGTCGTTCATGAGCTTGCGGGTTGCCGACAGAAATTCCGGCGTTTCCACCACGCTGATCGGAATCGTTCGAGTCACGATGAAGACTAATCCAGTGGGTCAGCTCATGCAATGGTCGCGCGGCAACCGCTGTCGTCATTCCGGGGCGCGCCTCTTGGCGCGAGCCCGGAATCCATCCCACCGCGATCATTGCGGCCCAATGGATTCCGGGTTCGTGCTTCGCGCGCCCCGGAATGACGAGGG
>DASUIA010000131.1:0-21258 GCA_036273255.1 Bradyrhizobium sp. | reverse complement strand
GTCGCCAACGGCACCTGCTCGCCGGTCAGCGGCGATTTGATGTAGAGCTTGTTGAGGGTGTCGAGGCTGCCCTGCAGGTCGGGCAGGATTTCCAGGATCACATGGTAGCTGTTGAGCTGGGTGAAAAATTGCGTGACCTGGCGCTGGCCGAACGCGTCATACAGCGTGTCGTCGATCAACTGCGGCTGGATACCGTAGCGCGCGGCGGTGTCGCGGTTGATCTTGAGCTGCAGCGTGGTGCCCTGGCTCTGCTGATCGGTCGCGACGTCACGCAACGCGGGCAGCGTCTGCATCTTCGCCAGGATCTTCGGTGCCCATTCGCCGAGTTCGTCCAGATTGGCATCCTGCAGCGTGAACTCGAACTGGGTTCGCGTCGGCCGGCCGCCCAACCGCACGTCCTGCGCCGCCTGCATGTAGAGCCGCGCGCCCTCGACCTTTTCGAGTTTGGGACGCAACCGGGCGATGATCTGCTGGGCACTCGCCTTGCGTTCGTCGCGCGGCTTCAGGGTGATGAACAGGTTGCCGTTGTTGCCGGCGCGGCCGCTGCCGCCGATCGCCATGGCGACACTGGCGACGTCGGGGTCGGCCTGCACGATGTTGCCCAGGGTTTCCTGCTTCTGAACCATGGCGGCGAAGGAGATGTCCTGCGCGGCTTCGGATGTCGCGGTGATCAGGCCGACGTCCTGTTGCGGGAAGAAGCCCTTGGGAATGACGATGAACAGATAGATCGACAGCGCCAGCGTCGCGAAGAAGATCGCGAGCGTGGTCAATCGCCAGCGCAGGGCGAGGTCGAGACCGCGTTGATAGCCATGCAGCAGCCGGTCGAAGGCACGCTCGCTCCACTGATAGAACCGGCCGTGGCTGATGTCGCCGTGCGCGCGCAGGAAGCGCGAGGCCATCATCGGCGTCAGCGTCAGCGACACCACCAGGGAGACGAAGATGGTCATCGCGAGCGTCACCGCGAATTCGCGGAACAGCCTTCCGATGATGCCGCCCATCAGCAGCAGCGGGATCAGCACCGCGACCAGCGAGACGCTGATCGACACGATGGTGAAGCCGATTTCGCTGGCGCCCTTGAACGCCGCGGCGAGCGGCTTCTCGCCTTCCTCGATGTAGCGCGTGATGTTTTCCAGCATCACGATGGCGTCGTCGACCACGAATCCGACGGCGATGGTGAGTGCCATCAGCGACAGATTGTCGAGGGTGTAGCCGAATATCCACATCAGCGCACAGGCGCCGAGCAGCGCCAGCGGCACCGTCACGGCGGGAATGACGGTGGCCCAGAAGCTGCGCAGGAACAGGAAGATGACCATCACCACGAGCGCAATGGTCAGCAGCAGCGTGAATTGAACATCGGAGACCGCGGCGCGAATGGTCTGGGTACGATCGCTGATGACCTGGATCTTGATCGCAGGCGGGATCGCGGCGACCAGCCGCGGCAGCATCGACCTGATCTTGTCGACGGTGTCGATGACGTTGGCGCCGGGCTGCTTGTAAATCACCAGGAACACGCCGCGTGTGCCATTGGCCCACGCCGCCTGCTTGGCGTCTTCCGGAGCTGTCACGGCCTGGCTGATATCGCGGATCCGCAGCGGGCCGCCATTGCGGTAGGCGACGATGACGTCGTTCCAGTCCCTGGAATCGAGCAATTGATCGTTGGCGTAGATGGTGTAGGCGCGCGTCGCGCCGTCGATATTGCCCTTCGGACTGTCGACGGTCGTGATCGCAATCTGGTTGCGGACATCCTCCAGCGACAGGCCCTTGGCCACCAGTTTCGCGGGATCGACCTGGATCCGGACCGACGGTTTCTGCTGGCCGCCGATCGTCACCTGCGCGACGCCGGAGATCTGGCTGATCTGTTGCGCGAGTTGGGCATCGACCGCGTCGCTCACCGTCGTCAGCGGCAACGAGTCCGATGTCGCGGACAGCAGCAGGATCGGGGAGTCCGCCGGGTTGACCTTGCGATAGGTCGGCGGCGAGGGCAGGTTCTTCGGCAACTGGCCGGCGGCCGCGTTGATGGCGCCCTGGACGTCGTTGGCAGCGCCGTCGATGCTGCGATTGAGGTCGAACTGGATGGTCACGGCGGCGGTCCCCAGATAGCTCGTCGAGGTCATCTGGGCGATGCCGGGAATCTGCGCGAATTGCCGCTCCAGCGGCTGCGCCACCGAGGACGCCATGGTTTCGGGGCTTGCCCCCGGCAACGTCGCGGTGATCTGGATGGTCGGGAAGTCGACTTGTGGCAGCGGGGCGACCGGCAGCAGCGGATAGGCGACGAGGCCGACAAAGAGAATCCCGGCCATCAGCAGCGAGGTGCCGATCGGGTAGCGAATGAAAGGCGCCGAAATGCCGGCGCTCATTCCGGCTGGACCTTGGACTGCGCGGCGTCCGAACTCGCGACCGCCGTGGTCACGAGGGTGCCGGGTGAGACCTTGTACTGGCCGGCCGTGATCACCTGCTGCCCGGGCGTCAGCCCTTCATCGACCACCGAACGCCCGTCGATCGACTGGCCGACCTTGACCTTGTGCAGTTCCGCCTTGTTGTCCTGATTGACCGAATAGGCATAGAGGCCGTCGGTGCCGTGCTGGATCGCGTCGTCCGGTACCACCGTTGCATCCTTCAACGTCTTCAGCAGCAGCCGGGTCGAGACCGACTGGCCCGGCCACAAAGCGCGGTTCTTGTTGTCGAACACCGCCTTGAGGCGGATGGTGCCGCTGGTGGTGTCGACCTGATTGTTGACCACCGCGAGCGAGCCCTCTGCCAGCGGCTTCCTGCCGTCGGTCGTGATCGCGATCACCTTCAGAGCCTGACGGGCTTGCGCCTCGTTGATGTAGGGCAACTGCTCTTCCGGCGCGGTGAAGATCACGGCGATCGGCTCGATCTGCGCGATCGTCACGATGGCGGTCTGGCTCGAAGCATTGACGATATTGCCGATATCGACCTGGCGCAGGCCGGCGACACCCGGGATCGGCGACTTCACGGCGGTATAGTCGAGCTGGGTCTGCGCATTGGCAATCGCGGCATCGTCGGCGGCGATCTGCGCGGTCAATTGCTGCACCGTGGAGCGCTGGGTGTCGGTCTGTTGCTTCGTGGCGAATTCGCCGAGCTTGGTGTAACGCTGCAGGTCCAGGTTGGCATTGGCGAGGTTGGCTTCGTCCTGCGCCTTCTTGGCCTTGGCCTGGTCGAGGGCTGCCTGGTACGGCCGCGGATCGATCTCGACCAGAAGGTCGCCCTGCTTTACCAACTGGCCTTCCTTGAAGGCGATCTTGTCGATCTGGCCGTCGACGCGGGTCCGCACCTGCACGGTATTGAAGCCCTGAACGGTACCAAGCCCGGTCAGATAGACCGGGAAGTCGGACTTCTGGACCGGCGCAATGGTGACGCGAACGGCATTGCGCGCCGATTTCTTGGAGGCAGCCGCAGCTTCGGCCGCTTTCTGCCCCTGATGGTGGCGCTGCCAGCCGAAATAGCCTGCCGCCGCGACGGCCGCGATCACGACAACCCATGCAATCGTTCGGGATTTCTTCATCGCAGCCTGTGTCTGTTCGCGCCGGCGCAGGGGTCAAAAAACAGCAGGGGGCGGTTCCCCTAAAGTCAAAATATAATATGCGTGCACTTTATGTGTAAACACACTATAACTTGAGAATCCTAAACATTTGGAGAGGTTTGGGAAGGACCGACAACCCGATGTCGTTCAGTCTGAAACGCCAGTTGGTCGCGCAACTCGTCGAAACCTCGCGGTTGCTGCGCAACTTCATCGATCACCGGGCCAAGGGCCGCGGCACCACCCGCGCGCAGTGGATCGTGCTGTTTCGGCTGCGCGAACAGGAAGGGCTGTCACAGGTCGATCTCGCGGAGGTGCTGGAGCTGCAGCCGATCTCGCTGGTGCGACTGCTCGATCGTCTGGTCGAGCACGGGCTGCTCGAACGCCGGCATGATCCGCGCGATCGTCGCGCCAACCGGCTGTTCCTCACCGCGAGCGGCCGTCAGCTCGTCGACGATCTCGACAGCCTGCGCGACGCCATCGCAGCCGATGTGCTGCGGGATATTCCAGCGGCCTCGATCGCGACCACGCTTGAAACGCTGCGCGACGTGAAGGACCGCATCAAGGGCTTTGCCGAGCCCGGCAACATCGCCGCCAAGTAGCGTCCGGCACATCTCTTTCGATCGAAGGCCGCAGGTTGCGGCCGAGCCGTTGCGCCGGAGGCTGCACGCGAAACGTGGCGATTTGCAACGTCGCCTTAGAACGACTCCAGACTCCGATTCGAAACCATTTCAAGCCGCGATTTAGAATGGTTTTGATCTTGATGGATTCAAAAATCCAAAAGCCCTATTCGCGTTGACCGCCATTTTCGCGCCCGATACCAACACACCATGCCTTGCTGCGAATGATACGCGCGAGGCGGGGCTGAGGTGAGTTCAGGGGGCGTTGGGGATGAGTCAGACAAAATTGCCGGGATCGGTGCGTTCGATCGCAGCCTTCTCGGTCGGCGCGACGACGAGTGGCGGTTCGGGACGAAGCTTGCTCGCCGCGACCAGCGCCCTGGCGATCGCCTCAGCGATGTTCGGCGTGCTCGCCGGCGCGACGCGGGTCGACGCGCAAACCGTGGCCGAGGACAAGGCGGCGAAGCCGGGCGCGGAGCTTCCATCCATTCAGGTCACCGCGCCGCAGGAGCAGCACCACCGTGCCAACCGCACGGCTAGCCGCCGCGCCGATCGCGGCGGGCAGAAGCGTCATCAGCAGGTCGCGCGTCGGCCCGAGCAGCAGGAGACGGCGCCGAAGCCGTTCGCGCAATCGCAGGACGCGCGTGCCGGCGCGGTGGGTGTCTATGCCAACAACACCTCGGTTGCGACCAAGACCAACACCCCGTTGGTCAACATTCCGCAGTCGCTGAGTGTGTTGACCAAGGATTTCATCAGGGATCAGGGCTTTGCGAACCTCACTGATGTCACCCGATACGTGCCAGGCGTGGCCGTCCACCAGGGCGAGGGCAATCGCGACGAACTCGTCATTCGCGGGGTGGATTCCAGCGCCAACTTCTTCGTCAACGGTTTCCGTGACGACGTGCAATACTTCCGCGATTTCTACAACGCGCAAAGTGTCGAGGTTCTGAAGGGTCCGGCCGCGCTGACCTTCGGTCGCGGCGCCGGCGGCGGCATCGTCAATCGCACGCTCAAGGAAGCCGATGGCGTGCCGATCTACGAGGCCACGGGCCAGACCGGCTCTTACGGCGATCGCCGGTTCACCCTCGACGCCGGCCAGGCCGTCAACGAGAACGTGGCCGTGCGCTTCAATGCCTTTTACGAGGGCAGCGATGCCTTCCGCGACTTCGGCCATCTCGAGCGCTACGGAATCAATCCGACGGTCACGCTCAAGCTGGACGATGATACCAAGCTCAAGCTGAGCTACGAATATTTTCACGACGAGCGCACGTCAGACCGGGGCAATCCCTCGCAATCGCCGGTTGGCGGCGCCACCCGCTTCAATCCTGCGACACCGTTTGCGCCGAACGGCGACCTCTCGGTATTTTTCGGCAGCCCGAGCCTGAATGTCGCGCGCGCCGACGTTCAGACCACGATGAGCGTCTTCGAACATGATTTCGGCAACGGCCTGACCGTCAAGAACGGAACGATCTATGCCGACTACAAGAAGTTCTATCAGAATGTCTATCCGGGCAACGGCCCGTTGTCGGGCGCGGTCAATCCGGCCGATACCAGCTTCAATCTCGCCGCCTACCAGCACACCACCAACCGCGACAATTTGTTCAACCAGACCGACTTCGTCTACAAGACCAACACCGGACCGGCGCTGCATACGGTGGCGTTCGGCACCGAGTTTGGCCAGCAGACCGGCGTGGATGTCCGCAACACCGGGATCTTCCCGAACGGGACCAACACCATTGCGGACAATCCGTTTGCTCCGACCTATTTCGGACCGGTCACCTTCATCCATCAATATCCGGGCGCCCTTTCGCCGGGCGTGACCAGCCCCGACTCGAACAGCAGTTACCGGCTCAACATCGACTCCGCCTATGCGCGCGACACCGTCGAAATTACCCGCTGGATCCAGTTGATCGGCGGCGCGCGCTTCGATCGTTTCGACATGTCGGCACTGGACATGAACACCAACATCCGGCGCGCCCGGATCGACGACAAGGTCTCGCCGCAGGCGGCGATCATCGTCAAGCCGGTGGATACCCTGTCGATCTACACCGCCTACAGCATTTCCTACCTGCCGGCCTCCGGCGATCAGTTCAGTTCACTGAACGACGGAACCTTGATTCTGCAGCCGCAGAAGTTCGAAAACACCGAAGCCGGCGTAAAGTGGAACGTCAATCCGAAACTGCTGTTCTCGACCGCGGTGTACAATCTGAACCGCACCAATCAGCCGATCGCCGACGGCAACAACCCAGGCTTCTTCTTTCCATCCGGCAGCACCCTGACCAGAGGTTTCGAGGCGAGCCTGGTCGGCTATGTCAACAATGAGTGGCAATCGTCGCTCGCCTATGCCTACACCGACGCCAAAATCACCAGCGCGACGTCAACGACGGTGGTTGCCGGCAATCGCGTCCAGCTCGTGCCCTACAACCAGTTCGCGTGGTGGAACAAATATCAGATCAATCCGATGTGGGCCGCCGCGCTCGGCGTGATTTATTTCAGCGACTCCTTTGCCTCCTCGGATGACACCGTGAGGTTGCCGGGATTTGTCCGTTTCGACGCCGCGCTCTATGCGACGATCAACCAAAACTGGCGGGCGCAGCTCAACATCGAGAACATCTTCAACAAGGGCTATTGGGCCTCGGCCGACGGCAACAACAACATCTCGCCGGGCCAGGGACGCACGGTTCGCCTCAAGGCAATCTACCGGTTCTGAGGGAGGCCGGATTTCGCAAGTTCACGTCGGCGATGCTTTCGAGATCGCATGTTCAAAACGATTTGTAGGTGGATCGGCAGATTGACCTTGAATTGGTCAAGTTACGCGTCATAACCACGATGACATCGTCATTGGGCCGGAGATTGTGCGTTCATGTTTAGAACGATTCTGAAAGCGATAACGGCGCTGATGATGCTGTCCTTGGTTGCATCCGCGTCCGCGCAACAGCCGCGCCCCGCCGAGCCGGCTGCATCGCAGGCCCCTGCCGCGAACCAGCCCGTCCAACCCGCGCCGATGCCGTCGGCAGTGGCGCCATCCGCTCCGGTACCTCCATCCGCTTCTGTCAGCCAGCCCGTACCGCCGCCAAGCCCTGCCGACGCTCCGGCGACCGCTGCCGACGCCACGGCACGGCCCCTGAAATCGACCACCCCGGGGATGCGCGAACTGTCGCCATGGTCGATGTTCCTGGCGGCGGATATCATCGTCAAGGCGGTCATGGTGGGACTGGCGTTCGCCTCGCTGGTGACCTGGACGGTGTTCGTCGCGAAAATGATCGAATTGTCGTTCGTGCGGCGCAAGCTGCGCGGTGCGCTCGCCAGGATCAAGGATGCGAGGTCGCTCGCGGAAGCGCAGTTTTCACTGGGCGCCAAGGACAGCGTGTTGTCGGCATTGCTTGCGGCCGCGATGGGCGAGGCGCGATTGTCGGCGGGAATCTCCAGCGACGAGGGCATCAAGGAACGGGCCGCGTCGAAGTTTGCCGAAATCGTTCGCGCCGAGGGGCGGCGGATCCGCACCGGCATGGGGCTGCTCGCCAGCATCGGGGCGACATCCCCGTTCGTCGGATTGTTCGGGACCGTATGGGGCATCATGAACAGCTTCATCGGCATCTCGAAATCGCAGACGACGAATCTGGCCGTGGTGGCTCCTGGCATCGCCGAAGCACTGCTCGCGACCGCCTGCGGTCTGGTCGCGGCAATCCCGGCGGTCATCATCTACAACCACTTTGCGCGCCTGACCAAAGGCTATCTCGAACTGGTCGGTCGCTCGTCGGGCGCAGCCGCGCGGCTGTTGTCGCGCGACCTCGACCGCACCCATGGCAGTGTGCATTCGCGCGCGGCGGAGTAGGCGATGGCGATCTCGATCGCGGATACCGATCTCGACGATGACAGCGATTTCGAGGAAACCCACGAGATCAACGTCACGCCGTTCATCGACGTCATCCTGGTCCTTCTGATCATCTTCATGGTGGCAGCGCCGCTGTCGACCGTCGACCTGCCGATCGATCTGCCGAGTTCGACCGCGACCCCGCAGAAGAAGCCGGACAAGCCGATCTATGTCAGCATCAAGCCGGACCTGACGCTGGCCATCGGCGAAACGCCGGTCAAGCGGATCGATCTGATCAGTTCACTCGACGCGGCGGCCGACAGCAATCCGGAGCGGCTGGTGTTCGTCCGCGCCGATCGCCTGGTTCCCTATGGCGACCTGATGGATGTGCTGGAAATTCTTCGCAAGGGCAACTACCGGATGAAGCTGGTGGCGCTGGAGGGCGTTCCGGAGGGTGCGGCGCAACCCTCGGCCGCCGAAGGGGCAAGGCCCTGAACATGTCCGACCTGATGCTCGATCAAAAGCCGTCCCGGCGGCTCTGGTTTTTCGCAGCGGTGGTTGCGCTGGCGCTGCATGTCGGCGGCGCGGCGCTGGCCATCGGCCGCCTGCCGTCGGATGACGACGACGATTCTCTCGGGGCGAATGCGATCGAGATCGGGGTCGAACTGTCGTCGCCGCATGCCGAGGTCACCGACCTGCCGCCGGGTCCGGATGCCGATGCCTCGGTCGCCTCGCCGGCGCTCGCCGAGCAGAAGGCCGAGATCAAGCCGACCGATTTGCCCAGGGACACGCCGACCGAAACCGACGACCCTGATCGGGTGGTGACGCAGAATGAATCGAAAAAACCCCCGGAAGAAGAGCAGAAGATCGAGACGGTGCAGACCGCGGCTTCACAGGAATCGGTAGCGCAGGAGGCGACGGCCCGGCAAACCCTGGCGGATGCCCATGAATCCGAAGCCGTGACCGCGCCCAATATCGGCATCGGCAAGGACGTGCAGCGGCTGACGGCGGCCTGGGGCAAGCAGATCAGCGCTTATTTCGAACTTCACAAGCGCTATCCCAGGGTTCAGAAGCACCGGAACGCGAAGGTCAAGGTGAGCCTGGTGCTCAACCGCCTCGGTCATGTCGTCTCGGTCGGCGTGCTTCAATCGTCCGGCGACGCGCTGTATGATGAGGCCGCGATTTCCATGATCCGCCGCTCCGACCCGGTGCCGCGCCCGCCCGCCAAGCTGACCGATGACGAGTTCAACTACAGCCTGGACGTGAATTTCAAGGGCGACTGAGCCCGAGGCCTCGTGGTTCGAGACGGTGCGCAAGGCGCGGCTCCGCACCATGAGGGTCGCGCGCCAAACCCTCATGGTGAGGAGCGCGGCAATGCCGCGCGTCTCGAACCACGAGGCCACGGCGCCAGAAAACATCAGACGTCAGCGCAGATAGTACCGGATTCCGACATAGACCACGACGAGGCAGGCAAAGATCAGGGCCACCGGCAACCGCGGCTTTGCGGCGGAGCCGGCTACCGGCTGGGGCCGCTTCGGCGGCGGCCGTCGGAAGGCCGTCACGTTGTTGGGGACGGGATCGCTGGCATGGGCCTTGACATCGGGTGCGCCGCCGGTGCCCCCCATTTCCGCGTAATAGCGGCGGTAAATCAGGATGATGGTGGCTTCGGTGGCTTCCGGCTCGCTCATTCTCTTCAGCAGCGTGTTGTAGCCGGCGAGAAAATCCTGGGCTTCGGTCGGGAGCGCCGAGGCGCCGTTCAGCTTGGCCATCATTTTCCAGGTCGCGAAATCGGCGCGGGCCTTGGTGTCGGCGCGTCGCGCGATCATCATGTCGGCAGCTTTGATCAAGAGAGCCTCGGCTTTTCGGGTCGCGCAGCTTGGACTAGGTGTTGCCGGTTAACAAGAGAACCAGGCGGACCACATAGCCGGTCGACGCTCGCAGTATCGCCGAAATAACATCAAGATTTAGACCGAGTTGGCTCCCGGCCATCGGCAGGATGATCAGAAACCCGATCAGGATCAGCATCCCGAACGGTTCCAGCCTGGACAGTGGCATGGCCAGCACGTTGGGCAGCAATCCGACCGCGACCCGTCCGCCATCCAGCGGGGGGATCGGCAGCATGTTGAAAATCGCCAGCACGACATTGATGACAAGCGCATTTTTGAGGTTGTCGGCCACCCATTGCGCGGCGTTGGCAGGCAGCACGCCGATCAGGTGGAATGCCGCCGCCGCGCATAGCGCGAGAAAGATATTGGTCGCCGGCCCGGCCAGCGCGACCCAGACCATGTCGATCCGCGGGTTGCGCAGGCCGCGAAAATTCACCGGTACTGGTTTGGCATAGCCGAACAGGAATGGCGAATGGGACAGCAGCAGCACGGCCGGCAGCAACAGGGTGCCGAACGGATCGATATGCTTGAGCGGGTTGAAACTGACGCGCCCCCGTTCCCAGGCCGTGTTGTCCCCGAAATGGTGCGCGACAAAGCCGTGGGCGGCTTCATGAAAGGTGATGGCGATGACCAGCGGCAACACCCAGACGGAGACGGCATAGAGGGTGCTGTTCACGGGCAATCGACGATCCGATCAAGTTCAAGCAATGGCCGATCCTACCATGCAGGAGTTGCGTAGGGTGGGCAAATCAAAGCCAACGGGTCGCGCGAATGCGCGCCCGATGACAGGCTCCGCGTGCCCACCAGTTTTCAGACGGTGGGCACGGCGCAAGCGCGCCTTTGCCCACCCTACGCACCGTGAGCTCTAATACGTCGCGCGACCGCCGGAAATATCGAACACCGCGCCGGTGGAGAACGCGCAATCCTCCGAGGCGAGCCACGCCACCATGGCCGCGAGTTCCTCCACCAGCACAAACCGACCCTTCGGGATCTTCGACAGCATGAAGTCGATGTGCTGCTGCGTCATCTGGTCGAAGATCGCGGTCCTGGCGGCGGCCGGGGTAACCGCGTTGACCGCGATATCATGGCCGGCGAGTTCCTTGCCGAGCGACTTGGTCAGCGCGATCAGCCCGGCCTTCGACGCCGAATAGTGCGCCGCGTTGGGATTGCCCTCCTTGCCGGCGATCGAGGCGATGTTGATGATGCGGCCGTATCTCTGCTTGACCATCTGAGGCACGATCGCCTTGCAGCAGTTGAAGGGTCCGTCGAGGTTGATGCGCAGCACCTTGCGCCATTCATCGAAGTCGGTTTCCCACACCGTCTTGTTGATGCCCGCGATGCCGGCATTGTTGACCAGGATGTCGATCTTGCCGAGCGCCTCGAGCGTGCCGTCCCGCGCCGTTTCGACGGCGGCCGGATCCGACACGTCGACCTTGAACGCGGTCACCGACGGGCCGATTGCCTCCGCGGTCTTCTCGGCGAACGGCTGATCGTGATCCCAGATCGCAACCCTGGCACCGGAAGCGACGAAACGCTCGGTGATCGCGCGCCCGAAACCCTGCGCGCCGCCGGTGACCACCGCGCAACGGCCGTTCAGATCGATCCTGTTCATGGGTGAACCCCTGTCTGTTGGAAGTGACGTTACAGCGTCCAGCCGCCATCGATGATATGCGCCACACCGGTCGTGAACGTGCTCTCGTCGCTCGCAAGATAAACGGCCAGCGCTGCGATTTCCTCCGCGGTGCCGAGCCGACCCATTGGCTGCCGGCTCACGAACATCTCGCGCCCGCCGGGTCCTGCGGCGGCGGCGCGGTCCAGCATCGACGGGGTTTCGATGGTGCCGGGGCAAATGCAGTTGCAGCGGATGCCCCGGGTGATGAAATCGGTCGCGACCGCACGGGTGAGGGCTGCGACCGCCGCCTTGGTCGCGCCATAGACGTAGCGGTTGGGCGCGGCCTTGAACACGCCGGCAGCGGAGGAAATGTTCACGATCGAGCCGCGGCCGGCTTGCAGCATGCCCGGCAGGAACGCCCGGATGGTCCGGTGCATCGATTTGACGTTGAGGTCGAACGAAAAGTCCCAGTCCGCATCGGAACAATCGAGCACGGTGCCGTGATGCACGAAGCCCGCCGCGTTGAGCAGGATGTCGATGGTGCCGGCGCGTTTGGCGATCGCGGCGACGGCATCGCTGTCGCGCACGTCGAGCCGTGCCACTTCCGACACGCCCTCCCTGCCGAGCAGCGCAAGACCCTTCTCGTCGATGTCGGTTGCGATCACCGTGGCGCCTTCACGCGCAAAGGCTGTGGCGCAGGCCCGGCCGATTCCCACCGCCGCCGCGGTCACGAACGCGCGCTTGCCCTTGAGGCGGTCTGACATTGATATCTCCTTGGTCAACTCGAGCGGTTTCTCGTCATTGCGAGGAGCGGAAGCGACGAAGCAATCCATCGGGCCGCTTGAGGGGCTCTGGGTCGCTTCGCTGCGCTCGCAATCACGGCGTCAATGATTGTCGCGGGCGACGCCGACACGGCTGGCGATGTCGTGATAGCGGGTCGCGAACTCCATGCAGGCGCCGGTGGCATGCTGCCCGACGGTCGAGCGGTAGAGTTCCTGCCATGGCGTCTGGTTGGCCGGGTAGGGGAAGCCCCCTTTCGCCTTGAGCTCGGCGCGCCGCCGCTTCAATTCCTCTTCCGGGATCAGGATATTGGCGCTGCCCTTGTTGAGGTCGATGCGGACCTTGTCGCCGGTCCTGAGAATTGCCAGTCCGCCATCGGCCGCGGCCTCCGGCGTCGCGTTCAGGATCGACGGCGATCCCGAGGTGCCGGACTGGCGGCCGTCGCCGATGCACGGCAGGGACAGGATGCCGCGCTTGATGAGCGCGGCGGGCGGCTGCATGTTGACGACTTCGGCGCCGCCGGGATAGCCGATCGGGCCGGTGCCGCGCACGAACAGGATGCAGCGCTCGTCGATGTCGAGCGCGGGATCCTCGATGCGCTGGTGATAATCCTCCGGCCCCTCGAACACGATGGCGCGCCCCTCGAACGCGTTGGGATCCGCGGGGTTGACCAGATAGCGGTCGCGGAATTCGCTGGAGATCACGCTGGTCTTCATGATCGCGGAATCGAACAGATTGCCGCGCAGCACCAGGAAGCCGGCATCCTTCACCAGCGGCCTGTCGTAAGTCCGGATCACGTCGCCGTCGGGCTGTGGCGCCATGCGGCAGTTCTCGCCCATGGTGTGGCCATTGACGGTCATGGCGTCTTCATGGATGCGCCTGTGCTGCATCAGTTCGCGCACGACCGCCGGCACGCCGCCGGCGCGATGATATTCCTCGCCGAGATAGAAGCCGGCAGGCTGCATGTTCACCAGCAGGGGAATATGGTGGCCGAAGCTCTGCCAGTCGTCGATCGAGAGTTCGACGCCGATATGGCGGGCAAGCGCATTGATGTGGATCGGGGCATTGGTCGAGCCGCCGATCGCCGAATTGACGACGATGCAGTTTTCGAATGCCTTTCGGGTCAGGATGTCCGACGGCTTCAGGTCCTCCCACACCATGTCGACGATGCGCCGGCCGGTCTCATAGGCGATCTGGCCGCGTTCGCGGTAGGGCGCCGGGATCGCCGCGCACCCCGGCAACGACATGCCGAGCGCCTCCGCCAGCGAATTCATGGTCGAGGCGGTGCCCATGGTGTTGCAGTGGCCGGACGACGGTGCCGACGAGGCCACGATGTTCATGAATTCCTCGTAGTCGATCTCGCCGGCGACCAGCCTTTCGCGGGATTTCCAGACCACGGTGCCGGAGCCGGTGCGTTGGCCGTCGTGCCAGCCGTTCAGCATCGGGCCGCCGGAAAGCACGATCGCTGGCAGGTTGACCGTTGCCGCCGCCATCAGGCAGGCAGGGGTCGTCTTGTCGCAACCCGTGGTGAGGACGACGCCGTCCAGCGGATAGCCGAACAGGACTTCGACCAGTCCGAGATAGGCCAGGTTGCGGTCAAGTGCCGCAGTCGGGCGCTTGCCGGTTTCCTGGATCGGGTGCATCGGGAATTCCATGGCGATGCCGCCGGCGGCGCGGATGCCCTCCCGGACCCGGTGCGCCAGTTCGAGGTGATGGCGATTGCAGGGCGACAGGTCGTTGCCGGTCTGCGCGATGCCGATAATCGGCATGCCGGACTGCAGTTCGTGGCGGGTCAGGCCATAATTGAGGTAGCGCTCGAGATAGAGCGCGGTCATTCCCGGATTATGCGGGTTGTTGAACCATTCGCTGGAGCGCAGCTTGCGCCTGGTGGTTCCCGGTAGCGGTTTGTTCATCGTTTCTCCCGCAGCGCACATGCCCTGTTTTTGCGCGGAATGTTCGTATCGGCGGCCGATGTTTGCATGCCGCCGGCCCGATCGCAATCTTGACCGCGCGCGGGACTTCAATTCGACTTTGATCCGACGACACCGCCAAAAAAGTCTGATAAGACCCCGGGTTAGGCAAGGGCAGCCACGGCATGGACCGCGCAAGCTGCCGGACCGGGAGGGTGTGAATGTCGTCGGTTCAGATTCGCGACGTGCGGAAATCGTTCGGCAATTTCGAAGTCCTGCACGGCGTGACCGTCCCGATCGAGGACGGCGCCTTTGTGGTGCTGGTCGGCCCCTCCGGCTGCGGCAAGTCGACCCTGTTGCGGATGCTCGCCGGGCTCGAAAACATCACCTCGGGCACGATTTCGATCGGCGAGCGGGTCGTCAACAATGTCCAGCCCAAGGAGCGCGACATCGCGATGGTGTTCCAGAACTATGCGCTCTATCCGCATATGACGGTCGCCGACAATATGGGATTTTCCCTCAAGCTGCGCGGCGCCAGCGCGAACGAGATCACCGCGGGCGTGAAGCGCGCCGCCGAGATTCTGGACCTGACGCCGCTGCTCGACCGCTATCCCCGGCAATTGTCCGGCGGGCAGCGCCAGCGGGTCGCGATGGGGCGTGCCATCGTGCGCGATCCGCAGGTGTTCCTGTTCGACGAGCCGCTGTCAAACCTCGATGCCAAGCTGCGGGTGGCGATGCGCACCGAAATCAAGGAACTGCATCAGCGGCTCAAGACCACCACGGTCTATGTCACCCATGACCAGATCGAGGCCATGACCATGGCCGACAAGATCGTGGTGATGCATGACGGCATTGTCGAGCAGATCGGTACGCCGCTCGAGTTGTACGACCGGCCGGACAACCAGTTCGTCGCGGGCTTCATCGGCTCGCCGGCGATGAATTTCCTCAAGGGCAAGCTGAAGGCGAACGGCAGCGCCGGCTTCGAGGGCCCGAACGGCGTCAAACTGCCGCTGGCGTCGGCGCCGGCCAGTTCGGACGGACGGCCCGCGGTATACGGCGTGCGGCCCGAGCATTTCACCATTGCCGACGACGGCGCCGAGGCGGAGATCGTGGTGGTGGAACCGACCGGCTCAGAAACCCAGGTCTTCGCCAAGCTCGGCGGCGAGCAGGTCGTCGCCGTGTTCCGCGAGCGTCACCAATTCAGTCCGGGCGACAAGGTCCGGCTCAAGCCGAACCCGTCGCTCGTTCATTTGTTCGACGAGACGACCGGCAAGCGACTGAATGCCTGAGAAACCAAAAAACATTGGGAGAATAGACCATGCACGACTTTACCCGCCGCACTCTGCTTCAGGGCGGCACCGCGCTTGCCACCGCCGGCGCGCTGACCGGACCCGCGCTGCTTGATTTCGCCAAGGCGTGGGCCGATACGGCGCCCTGGAAGCCGGAGCCGGGCGCCAAGCTGACCCTGATGCGCTGGAAGCGCTTCGTGCCGTCGGAGGATGAGGCCTTCAACGCCATTGTCGCGGCGTACCAGACCGCCACCGGCACCCAGATGAATGTGTTCAGCGAATCCTTCGAGGACGTGCAGCCAAAGGCCTCGGTCGCCGCCAACACCGGCTCGGGCCTCGACATGGCATGGGGCCTGCACACGCTGCCGCAGCTATTCCCGACCAAAGTGCTGAAGATGAATGATGTCGCCGACTATCTCGGCAAGAAATACGGCGGATGGACCTCGGCGGCGGCCGCCACCTGCAAGAAGGGCAACGACTGGCTCGGCATCCCCGTCGCGACCGTCGGCGGCTATATGACCTATCGCAAATCGGCGGTCGAGAAGGCTGGCTTCAAGGCGTTCCCGACCGACTTCCCCGGTTTCCTCGAAATGTGCAAGGGATTGAAGAAGAACAACACCCCGGCCGGCTTCGCGCTGGGGCACGCGACCGGTGACGCCAATGCGTGGCTGCACTGGATCTTGTGGGGCCACGGCGCCTACACCGTCGACAAGAATGACAAGGTCATCATCAATTCGCCGGAAACAATGAAGGCGCTGGAATACGCCAAGGCGGTGTCCGACACCTTCATTCCCGGCTGCGCGTCCTGGAATGACGGCTCCAACAACAAGGCATTCCTGTCGGGCGAACTCTACTGCACCGCCAACGGCATTTCGATCTACATCGCCGCCAAGGACGATCCGAAGATGAAGGATCTCGCGGAGGATACCTATCACGCGCTGTGGCCGGTCGGACCGGTCGGCCACCCGACCGAACTGCAGCTCGCGGTTCCGATCCTGGCGTTCAACTTCACCAAATATCCGAACGCCGCCAAGGCCTTCATCGCCTTTATGCTGGAAAAGGATCAGTTCGAGAAATGGCTTTCGGGGGCACGGGGTTATCTCACCCACACCCTCAATGCCTATGATTCGGCGCCGGTGTGGACCGCCGATCCGAAGAACGCGGTGTTCGCGCAGGCGAGCAAGCGGGCGCTGCCGGCATCCGGCCTCGGAACCCCCGGCGAGAAGGCGGCGACCGCGATCGCCGATTTCCTGGTCGTCGACATGTTCGCCAACTACTGCACCGGCGCCAAGGACGCCAAGAGCTCCATTGCCGAAACCGAGCGGCAGTTGAAGCGAATCTATCGCTGATCAAACCCCCGGGGCGGGTAGCGTGCGACCGCCACCCGCCCCATTATACGAGCACGGCGCACCGAACGAAGCGGTTCGGTGCATGGGGGACGGGCGGCACATGCTGGTTGCATCGACACGGGAACTCGCCCATGGCTGACATCGCACTCTCGCCGCAGCGCGCCAAACCGCAGATCCGCGAAGCCACCGCCTGGGACCAGCTCAAGACCAACCGCAACTGGCTTGGGTTCTGGTTCATGCTGCCGGCGCTGGGATTTCTGATCTTCTTCCTCGCCTATCCCCTGGGTCTGGGCATCTGGATTTCGTTTACCGACGCCAAGATCGGACAGCCCGGCGGATATATCGGGCTGGAAAACTACGAGTGGCTGTGGGGCGACGACATCTTCTGGCTGTCGGTGTTCAATACGGTCTTCTATACGCTGATCGCGAGCAGCATCAAATTCGCGATCGGGCTCTATCTGGCGCTGCTGCTCAATGAAAACATGCCGTTCAAGGCCATGCTGCGCGCGCTGGTGCTGATCCCCTTCATCGTGCCGACCGTGCTGTCGGCGCTGGCGTTCTGGTGGATTTTCGATTCGCAATTCTCGATCATCTCGTGGTCGCTCAGGCAACTCGGCCTGATCAGCCACAACATCAACTTTCTGGGCGATCCGACCTGGGCGCGGATTTGCGTGATCTTCGCCAATATCTGGCGCGGCGTTCCCTTTGTCGCGATCACGCTGTTGGCGGGCTTGCAGACCGTGCAGCCCTCGCTCTACGAGGCGGCGACGCTCGATGGCGCCAGCCGCTGGGAAATGTTCCGCCACATCACCTATCCGTTGCTGACCCCGATCATTGCCGTGGTGATGACCTTCTCGGTGCTGTTCACCTTCACCGATTTCCAGTTGATCTGGGCGATGACCCGTGGCGGGCCGGTCAACGCCACCCACCTGATGGCGACGCTGTCGTATCAGCGCGCCATCATCGCCGGCCAGCTTGGCGAGGGCGCGGCGATTTCCAGCGCCATGATTCCGTTCCTGCTCGCCGCGATCATGGTCTCCTGGTTCGGGCTGCAGCGCCGCAAATGGCAGCAGGGAGAAAACAATGATTAGCCGCGGCGCTGCGTTGTTCTGTTTGCACGAACGGGGCAAGCCCCGCGCGCGCTGCCGCAAATGGCAGCAGGGAGAGAACAATGACTGATCTCCCTGCACCGAAACCGGTCGACCTCAAGAGGATCCTGTCGACGTCGGCGCGGGTCGATAACAGCGAAGGCATGAGCTATCTGCAGTCGGTGCCGCGCCGCATCGTCACGCTTTACGTGCCGCTGACGATCATCGTGTTCATCCTGCTGTTTCCGTTCTACTGGATGGGATTGACGTCGATCAAGCCGGACGACCAACTGCTCGATCTCGACAAATACAACCCGTTCTGGACCTGGAATCCGACCCTCAAGCATTTCCACAAGCTGCTGTTCGAGAGCTATTATCCGCACTGGCTCTGGAACACGATGTACGTCGCGATCGGCGCCACCGTGCTGTCGATCATCGCAAGCGTGCTTGCGGCTTACGCCATCGTGAGGCTGCGCTTTCGCGGCGCGCAATGGGTCGGCGGCCTGATCTTCCTGTCCTATCTGGTGCCGCCATCGATCCTGTTCATTCCGCTCGCCACCGTGGTCTTCCAGTACGGCCTGTTCGATTCACCGCTGGCGCTGATCCTGACCTATCCGACCATCCTGATTCCGTTCTCGACCTGGCTGCTGATGGGCTATTTCAAGACCATCCCGTTCGAACTGGAGGAATGCGCCCTGATCGACGGCGCGAGCCGCTGGCAGATCCTGATCAGGATCGTGCTGCCGCTGGCGGTCCCCGGGCTGATCTCTTCGTTCATCTTCTGCTTCACGCTGTGCTGGAACGAGTTCATCTATGCGCTCACCTTCCTGCAATCGACTCAGAACAAGACCGTGCCGGTCGCCATCGTCAACGAGTTCGTCGACGGCGACGTCTACCGCTGGGGCGCGTTGATGGCCGGCGCGCTGGCAGGCTCGCTGCCGCTCGTCATCCTCTACGCCTTCTTTGTCGAACACTACGTTTCGGCGATGACCGGAGCCGTGAAGGAGTGAGCGCGCAGGCCCGCGTCTAGTATTCAAAAACAACAAGGAGACGGGTCTTGCACATATTGGTTCTGGGCGCCGCCGGCATGGTCGGGCGCAAACTGACCGAGCGGCTGTTGCGCGACGGGCGGCTCGGCTCCCGCGAGATCACCGCGTTGACGTTGCAGGATGTCGTGGCGCCGGCGCAAGCGGCCAAGGCCGGATTCCCGGTCGACACCGTGACCTGCGATTTCGCGGTGCCCGGCGTCGCCGAGAAGCTGGTAGCGAGCCGTCCGGACGTGATCTTCCATCTTGCGGCGATCGTCTCCGGAGAGGCCGAGCTGGATTTCGACAAGGGCTACCGGATCAACCTCGACGGCACGCGGATGCTGCTCGACGCGATCCGGCTCGCGGGCGGAGGTTACAAACCGAGGGTGGTGTTCACCTCGTCGATCGCGGTGTTCGGCGCGCCGTTTCCCGATGCCATCGGTGACGAGTTCTTTCACACCCCGCTGCTCAGCTACGGCACCCAGAAGGCGATTGGCGAACTGCTGCTCGCGGACTATTCGCGCCGCGGCTTCATGGACGGCATCGGCATTCGCCTGCCGACCATTTGCATTCGCCCCGGGCTTCCCAACAAGGCGGCGTCCGGATTCTTTTCCAACATCCTGCGCGAGCCGCTGGCGGGCAAGGAGGCAGTCCTGCCGGTATCGGAGGACGTCCGGCATTGGCATGCTTCGCCGCGTTCGGCAGTCGGGTTCCTGGTCCATGCGGCGACCATGGATAGCGCCGCCGCCGGCGCCCGCCGCAATCTCACCATGCCCGGGCTTTCCGCCACGGTCGGCGAGCAGATCGCCGCCCTGAAGCGGGTCGCCGGCGAAAAGGTCGCGGCACGGATCAAGCGCGTGCCCGATCCCTTCATCATCGGCATCGTCGCCGGCTGGCCGCGCAATTTCGAAGCCAGACGCGCGGTCGGCCTCGGCTTCACCACCGCCGAAAAGACCTTCGACGATATCATCCGAATCCACATCGACGACGAACTTGGTGGTAGGTTCGTCGACTGATCCTCATTGCCGCAACCACGGGAGACCTGCCATGACAGCCAGCATCGTCGGATGGGCGCATACGCCATTCGGAAAATTCGATACCGAAACCGTCGAGAGCCTGGTGGTTCGGGTCGCGAACGAGGCGCTGGCCGATGCCGGCATTTCCGCCGGTGAGGTCGACGAGATCGTGCTCGGACATTTCAACGCCGGCTTTTCGCCGCAGGATTTTACCGCCTCGCTGGTGCTGCAGGCCGATCCACAGTTGCGGTTCAAGCCGGCGACACGGGTCGAGAACGCCTGCGCCACCGGCTCGGCGGCCGTGCATCAGGGGGTCAGGGCCATTGCGGCGGGAGCGGCCAGGATCGTGCTGGTGGTCGGCGTCGAGCAGATGACGCGGACGCCGGCGGCGGAGATCGGCCGTAACCTGCTGCGGGCATCCTATCTGCCCGAGGATGGCGACACTCCCGGCGGCTTCGCCGGGGTATTCGGCAAGATCGCGCAGGCCTATTTCCAGAAACACGGCGATCAATCCGACGCGCTGGCGATGATCGCCGCCAAGAACCACAAGAACGGCGTTGCCAATCCTTATGCGCAGATGCGCAAGGATTTCGGCTACGAATTCTGCCGCTCCGAAAGCGAGAAGAATCCGTTTGTGGCAGGCCCCCTGAAGCGCACCGACTGTTCGCTGGTATCGGACGGTGCCGCGGCGCTGGTGCTGGCGGACGCCGAAACGGCGAAGTCGATGGTCAAGGCCGTCAACATCCGGGCGACCGCCCATGCCCAGGATTTCCTGCCGATGTCGAAGCGCGACATCCTGCAATTCGAGGGCTGCTCGGTAGCCTGGCAGCGGGCGCTGCAAAAAGCCGGCGTGCAGCTCTCGGATTTGTCCTTTGTCGAAACCCACGACTGTTTCACGGTGGCGGAACTGATCGAATATGAGGCGATGGGACTGACGCCGAGAGGGCAGGGCGCGCGGGCCATCAAGGAAGGCTGGACCCAGAAGGACGGCAAGCTGCCGGTCAATCCATCCGGCGGGTTGAAGGCCAAGGGTCACCCGATCGGAGCCACCGGCGTTTCCATGCATGTCATGAGCGCGATGCAGCTTGTGGGCCAGGCGCCCGAAGGCATGCAGATCAAGAATGCAAAACTCGCCGGCATCTTCAATATGGGCGGCGCGGCAGTTGCGAATTACGTCTCGCTGCTGGAGCCCGCGAAATAGCGGATGCATCTCTCTCCCTCGTCATTCCCGGGCGCGCCTCTTGCGCAAGTCTCTCCCTCGTCATTCCGGGGCGCGAAGCGAAGCGGCGCGAGCCCGGAATCCATCCCACCGCGATCATTGCGGC
>DASUIA010000130.1:0-2128 GCA_036273255.1 Bradyrhizobium sp. | reverse complement strand
GTTCACCAGCGAACCATTGTCGATTCAAGTTCACCCGGACGACACCTTCGCCCGCGCGATGGGAATGCCGAATGGCAAGAGTGAGGCCTGGTATATCCTCTCGGCCGAGCCGGACGCGCGGATCGGCCTAGGCCTGAAGGACCGGGTAACACCACAGCAATTACGTGCTTCGATCCGTAACGGTTCAATCAAAGAACTGGTTCACTGGCGTCCGGTCGCCAAAGGCGACGTGATCTACATCCCGGCCGGCACCATCCATGCCATCGGCGGTGGTGTCGTGCTTGCCGAAATTCAGCAGCGCAGCGACACCACCTTCCGCCTGTTCGACTTTGGAAGGCACCGCGAATTGCATGAAAACGACAGCGTCGCGGTTGCCCACCCATGGCCGCTTCAAGCGCCCTGCCATCCGATCCGCCTCACGACGGCCCGAACGGTGCTGATCGCGAGCCGGCATTTCGTCCTGGAGCGGATTGAGTTGACCGCGGGTTCGAGCTGGGCGCTGCTCGCGGCGCCTGAGACCTGGATTCTCCCACTCGGTGGCCACGCGGCGATCGGACTGTCTGCAGCATCGATCGGACAGGCAATCTTCGTCAGGGCGGTCGCACCAGCATCGAGGTTGGCGCCGATGGATTGAGCGCGCTGGTCGCCTATCCGGCAAGCCGCCCGATCGATTCGCTATTGCAGACACTCGATGGGCAGCCGGGCAGCCCAGTTGATTCGGCAGCTTCCGAAATACAAAACCCGGCCGAGGTGCAAACGTGACGCCGCATCGCCGCATCGCCGTGATCGGAAATTCGTTGCCTCGCCGCTGCGGCATTGCCACCTTCACGACCGATCTGGTACGGGCGATTGCGAATTCACGGCCAAACGTCGAAACTTGCATTATCGCGATGAACGATCACGGTCAAACCTATGACTATCCCGACTCGGTCGCCTTTCAGATCAAAGATGACACCATCGAAGATTATGTGCACGCTGCCGCATTCCTCAACGCTGGCCGCTTTGACGTCGTCTGCCTGCAGCACGAGTTCGGAATATTTGGCGGCGAAGCCGGCGGCTACATTCTCGATTTGCTTTCACGATTGAACATGCCGGTCGTCACGACGCTGCACACGGTGCTGGCCAAGCCCGGCGCGGCCCAACGCGCGGTGATGGAGCGCCTCGTCGAGGTATCTTCGAAGATCGTCGTGATGGCAAACAAGGGACAGGAGATGTTGCGTAGCGTCTATGGCGTGCCGGACGAGAAAATCGAGGTCATCCCCCATGGAATCCCCGAGTTTCCGTTTGCTGAGCCCGACGCTGCAAAAGCCCGACTCGGATTCAGTAACCGTTCCGTCATCCTGACGTTCGGCCTGCTCTCCCCCAGCAAAGGCATCGAGGTCATGATCGACGCAATGCCCTCGATCTTGCAACGCCGGGCGGACGCGGTCTACGTGGTGCTCGGCGCGACGCATCCCAATCTGGTGCGAGACCAGGGCGAGGCCTACCGCGAGAGCCTGGTGACGCGTGTGCGCGAACTCGGGGTCGAGAAGCATGTGGTGTTTCTCGACCAGTTCGTGGATCAGGCGACGCTGCTGGAATTCATTTCGATGTGCGACGTCTATGTCACGCCCTATCTCAATGAGGCGCAAATGACGTCGGGGACGCTGGCCTACAGCTTCGGACTCGGCAAGCCTGTAGTTTCGACGCCCTACTGGCACGCGCTGGAGCTGTTGGATGACGGCCGCGGTGTCATCGTTCCGTTCGGCAACGCGGCAGCGATCGGCAAGGAAATTGCCCTGTTGCTCACCGACGCCCCTCGCCGGCAGGCGATGCGCGAGCGCGCCTACGCCATCAGCCGCTCGATGACATGGGAGCGCACGGCCGAGCGATACATCGCCGTATTCGAGAACGTGCGCCATGGCGACTGGCTCAAGGTGGTCGCGCGGACCGGACCGGTCCCGATTGCGCACTGCCCTGCGGCGTCCGACATGCAACTGGCCCACTTTCTTTCCATGTGCGACGACACCGGCCTGTTCCAGCACGCCGTGCATTCGGTGCCGGATCGCGCACACGGCTATTGCGTGGATGACAATGCACGGGCCTTGCTGCTGGCCTGCGCCCTCAACAATCCCGGTGAAAAACGCCT
>DASUIA010000129.1:0-12975 GCA_036273255.1 Bradyrhizobium sp. | reverse complement strand
CTGGCGGCCGACAGCCGCATGTCGAGATCGGTCGAGGACAGCGAGTTCAAATCGAACAATTGCCGGTTCCAGTCATGCGCGCCGCTGGCGAGCAGACGGAAGGTCGAGATGTAGGGCGTGAAGTCGAGCGCGCCGGCGGCGAGCGTGGCCTGCAGGGTCTGGCGGCCGTTGTTGCTGTAGGTCATCACGCCTTCGGCAACGTTGCCGTCGAGTTCGACGTTGACATTGGTCAGCGCGACCGACGCGCCGACGACATTGGCACGCGCCTTCAGCGCGAAGCGGCCGAAGCCGCCGCTGCCGGGCGGCGCCTGGCCCATCCAGCGCAGTGCGTTGCGCAGCGACGCGCTGTCGATGGTCAGGGTGCCTTCCATCATCATGCTGGTGCGATCGGCGACGGTGCCGTCGAATGCCAGTTTCAGCGGCGCGCTGGCAAGCCGCGCCTTCAGCCCGGAACGGTCGCCCGACAGCGCGGCGACGAAGTCGCTGGCGCTGATGCTGCCGTCGACGCGCTCGCCGCGCCAGTCGAATTGTCCGGTCGCGGCAAACGAGCGCGAGATCGACGGCCATGCCAGCGAAAGGTCGATGTCGTCGAGCGCCTCGGTGACGTGATTGGCGGCATCCTCGTACGCCAGCACGCCGTCCTGGATCCGGATTTCCGAAAACGAGACCTGGTTGTCGGCGCCGGGCTTCATGGCACGGGCGATGGTCTGGATGAACGGCGTCCAGTTGCTCGTACCATCGGCCTCGCGGACCACGTGGATATGCGGCCGCAGCATCATGACGTCGGCAATCTGGAAACGCTGCAGCAACAGCGGCAGCAGCCGCAGATTCGCAGTCAGGACGTCGACCGCCAGCGCGGGGTCGGCGGTGCCGCCGCCCTTCAGTCCGACATCGTGAAAGGAGACGTAGCTGCCGGGAAAGACCGAAATGTCGATATTGCCCTTGACCACGAGATCGAGGCCGGTCACGGCGCGGATCTGGGCCTCCACCGCCTCGCGCAGGGCGTCCCGGTCGAGAAACCAGGACATCGCGATCAGGCCGATCACCGCAACGCCGAAAAACGCCGCAATCGGCATCCCCAGGCGCTTCATTCCTTGGGCCATCGTCAATGACATATCCTGGTCTGGTCAAACCGAGATCGGGCTGGCGTGTCAGGTCGCGATTGCAAGCGACGGGATGGGCGGCGGCGCCCATGCCAACCCCAACAATTTGCGGGGTTTTCTTGACGCTTTCAAGGCCGTAGCGGTGTTCCCGGCACCTCCTTTGGTGTTAGCGCGCCATCATTGACGCGTTGCGAAGATTCCGCCTAATAATCCAATCCTCTCCACCGGGTCCCATTCCATGAACAAGGTCTATCCCGACGCCAAATCGGCACTCGACGGCATTCTGAAGGACGGCATGATGATCATGTCGGGCGGCTTCGGCCTGTGCGGAATCGCCGAAACCCTGTCGGAAGCGATTCGCGATTCCGGCGTCAAGAACCTCACGGTGGTGTCCAACAATGCCGGAGTCGACGGCATCGGGCTCGGCCGGTTGCTGGAGACGCGGCAGATCAAGAGGATGATCTCGTCGTATGTCGGTGAGAACAAGCTGTTTGCGCAGCAGTTCCTGGCCGGCGAACTGGAACTCGAGTTCAACCCCCAGGGCACGCTCGCCGAACGCATCCGCGCCGGCGGCGCCGGCATCCCGGCCTTCTACACCAGGACCGGGGTCGGCACCCTGATCGCCGAGGGCAAGGAAGTGAAGGAGTTCGACGGCGAGAAATATCTGATGGAGCGCGGGCTGTTCGCCGATCTCGCCATCGTTCATGCCTGGAAGGGCGATACATCAGGCAATCTGGTCTATCGCAAGACCGCGCGCAACTTCAATCCGATGATGGCAACCGCCGCCAGGGTTACGGTCGCCGAGGTCGAGCATCTGGTGCCCGCGGGCGAGATCGACCCCGATCACATTCATACGCCCGGCATTTTCGTCAAGCGCATCGTCGAAGTCGGCTCAGCCAACAAGCGCATCGAATTCCACAATACAAGGCCACGCCCCGCGGCGTGAGCGCGACCCAAGCAGGAGATCATGATGGCCTGGACCCGCGAACAGATGGCTGCCCGCGCCGCCAAGGAATTGCGCGACGGCTACTACGTCAATCTCGGCATCGGCATTCCGACACTGGTCTCGAACTACATTCCCGCCGGCATCGACGTCAATCTGCAGAGCGAGAACGGCATGCTCGGCATGGGGCCGTTTCCCTACGAGGGCGACGAAGATCCCGACCTGATCAACGCCGGCAAGCAGACCGTCAGCGAACTGCCGACCACCAGCTATTTCTCCAGCTCCGATTCGTTCGGTATGGTGCGCGGCGGACATATCGACCTGTCGATCCTCGGTGCGATGCAGGTGGCGCAGAACGGCGATCTCGCCAACTGGATGATCCCCGGCAAGATGGTCAAGGGCATGGGCGGTGCGATGGATCTCGTCGCCGGCGTCAAGCGCGTGGTGGTGGTGATGGAGCATTCCGCCAAGGACGGCCCGAAGCTCCTGAAGCGGTGCAATCTGCCGCTGACCGGCGAGAAGGTGGTCGATATGGTGGTGACCGATCTTGCGGTGTTCACGATCGACAAGCACGGCAAGGACGGGATGGCGCTGATCGAGCTCGCCGACGGCGTCACGCTCGACGAAGTGAAGTCGAAGACCGAAGCCGAATTCCGCGTCGCGCTGAAGAACGCGTGAATGCGAACCGCCGCCGTCATTGCAATGACGGTGAGAATGCGTAGCCCGGATGAGCGCCGGTGCCCGCGGCCTTTCTCGAAGCGGTCGGAATTTTTTGGCGGCGTTGAAGTCGCCGAAAGATTGAGGCTCGTGATCGGGCGCAAGTAGGACAGGAAACCGATCACGGCGTCGTTAGCCTCGGCGGGCTATCCATCCGGGCCGTTTTGTGAGATTTCTGCGCTGTGGACTGCCAAATCACCATCCGCCGGTTGCTCGCGATCTTCATGATTGCGGGGCTGGTCTTGGCCCCGATCGCTCGGCCTGTCATGGCGGGTGCGTCTTCGGACGCATCGATGTCGGCGATGGCGGATGATACCGCCATGTCCGCGACCGCGGACGGGATGGCCGAGGATATGCCGTGCTGTCCTACCAAGGCGCCGATGCCGGCCGGTTGCGACAAATGCGTTTTCATGACGGCCTGCATGTCCAAATGTTTTGCGGGCCTGTCAGCCGCTGCGTTCTGTCCGTCATTTGCGGCTTCTGGTCGAATTGCACGACTGCAAAATGATTCCTGGCCCGATGGCTTGGGCCATCCACCTCCCGAATACCCTCCTCGAACTCTGGTCTGATCGGCGCCAAGCGCCGGTTTGCGGCTGCGTGGCCAAAAAGCCGCGCGGACAAATGCATGCCGCCTTGCGGTAGACCAAAATCGATCGAGGATCCAAAATGACGAAGTCCCGTTACTCGCGCGGCTTGCAGGCCGCATTGATCGGCATTGCCGTAGCTGGTTCGGTTGCGGTCGCTCGCGCCGACATCAAGGACTACGAATTCCAGCTCGTCGACCGGACTGTTCAAGCCGGCCCGGACAAGACCATCACGGTCAGGCTCGTCAACAAGGCCACCGGCAAGTCGGTGCCCGGTGCCGTGATCTTCGCGACCCGTCTCGACATGACCCCTGACGGCATGCAGGAGATGGTCACCAGGATCGCGCCGATCCCGGGCGGCGAACCCGGCACCTACAAGTTCAAGGCGACATTGGGGATGGCAGGCCGGTGGCAGCTCTCGCTGGGCGCAAAGGTGCAGGGCGAGACCGGCACGGTTGAAAGCAAGCTCGTGATCACGGCGCAAAAATGAGACGCGCGGTGCTCGCAAGCGTCACCGTCGCCGCGTCGATCGCGGCGGCGGGTGGCGGGTTCGTTCTCGGCAATGCGCGGCCGTATCTGGCGCGCTCCATTGCCGTGGTCACGGCCGCGACGGCGAAAGCAAGCCGCGGACCGATCTATTATCGAGATCCGGACGGCAAGCCATTCTACTCGCTGGCACCGAGCAAGACTTCGGACGGGCGTGACTACAGGCCGGTGCCGCCGGACGCAGATATCAGCTTCGAGGATGGTCCGGCCGCCGAACCTGCCGCGGCCGAGGCGGAGCGCAAGATCAAATACTACCGCAACCCGATGGGATTGCCGGACACCTCGCCGACGCCGAAGAAAGACGCGATGGGGATGGACTACATCCCCGTCTTCGAAGGCGAAGATGCCGACGACGGCTCCGTCACGCTGTCGCCAGGCAAAATCCAGCGCACCGGAGTCCAGTCCGAGCCCGCAGCGCGGCGCGTGATCCAGACGATGATTCGAGCCCCCGGCACGATCCAGCTCGACGAGCGCCGGATCTCGGTCATTTCCATGCGCGCCGAAAGCTGGGTCCAGAAGGTCGCCGACGTCACCACTGGCACCCGCGTCAAGAAGGGTCAGCCGTTGATGGAGATCTATAGTCCGTCCGTCGCGTCAGCTTCTGCCGAATATATCGCGACGATCGATTCGAAGACGACGGGTAGCGGAGGACTATATGGTCGCGGTTCGCGGCAGCGGCTGATGAACCTCGACGCTCCCGACGCCGTGATTGCCGAAATGGAAAAGACCCGAACGGTTCCGATTGCGATCGAGTGGTCGGCCCCGCGAGACGGTGTCGTGCTGCAGCGCAATGCGGTCGAGGGCATGTTGGCGAAGCCCGGTGACGTGCTGTTCCGGGTGGCGGATACCTCCGTGGTCTGGGCGATGGTCGACGTTGCAGAGCGCGATCTCGGTGCGCTGGCCGTCGGGCAGCCGGTGGTGATCAAGGCGCGGAGTTTTCCGGGACGCGAATTCCCGGCGAAAATCAGCGTCGTCTATCCGCAGGTCAATCGCGAGACCCGCACGGTGCGTGTCCGAATCGAATTGGCGAACCCGGATCTCGCCCTGCTTCCCGACATGTATGTCGACGCCGAAATCAACACCGGCAGTCCGGCGCCCGTTCTCGCCGTTCCGGACAGCGCGGTGCTGGACAATGGCAGCCGTCAGATCGTCCTCGTCGACAGGGGGCAGGGCCGCTTCGAGCCACGCGACGTGAAGCTCGGCCATCGCGGCGGTGGCTATGTGGAAGTCAGGAACGGTATCGGCGACGGCGAGCCGGTCGTGGTTTCGGCGAACTTCCTGATTGACGCCGAAAGCAACCTGAAGGCGGCGCTCAAGGGATTCTCGGAAGCCGGAGGCCGGCCATGATCGCGCGTTTGATCGCCTGGTCGGCCCGCAACCTGCTGCTGGTGCTGTTCGGCGCCGGGTTTGCCGCCGCTGCCGGCGTTTATGCGGTCATCCATCTGCCACTCGACGCCATTCCGGACCTCTCCGACACGCAGGTGATCGTCTATACGGAATACCCCGGTCAGGCCCCGCAGGTGGTCGAGGACCAGGTCACCTATCCGCTGACCACCGCAATGCTGACGGTGCCGCGTTCCAAGGTCGTGCGCGGGTTCTCGTTCTTCGGGGTTTCCTTTGTCTATATCATCTTCGAGGACGGCACCGACATCTACTGGGCGCGCTCGCGCGTGCTCGAATTCCTCAACGGCGCGACCTCGCGACTGCCCGCCGGTGTGACGCCGACGATCGGTCCCGATGCCACCGGTGTTGGCTGGGTCTACCAATATGCGGTGGTGTCGAAGGAGCTCAATCTTGCCGACACCCGCACCATTCAGGACTGGAATCTGAAGTTTGCGCTGGCCAAGGCCGAAGGCGTCGCGGAGGTGGCGAGCGTCGGCGGCTTCGTCAAGCAATACAATGTCATTCTCGACCCGCAGCGCATGCGCGATTTCGGCATCACCATGCAGAAGATGCGCGCCGCGATCCGTGCCAGCAATGCCGATGTCGGCGGTCGTACCGTCGAGCTCTCCGAATTCGAGCATGTCATCCGAGGCAAGGGATATCTGAAGAGCAGCAACGATCTCGGCAACATCGTGCTCAAGACCAGCAACGGTACCCCGGTTCTGTTGCGCGATGTGGCCCGCGTCGAGCTTGGCCCGGACGAACGGCGCGGCATCACCGAATTGAACGGCCAAGGTGAGGTTGCCAGCGGCATCGTGCTGCAACGCTTCGGTTCCAACGCCCTCGACGTCATCGAAAACGTCAAGAAGCGATTCAGGGAGATCGCCAGCAGCTTGCCGAAATCGGTCGAGATCGTTCCGGTCTACGATCGCTCCAATCTGATCAACGCGGCGATCGATACGCTCAAGCACACGCTGTTCGAAGAGAGCATGATCGTAGCACTGGTCTGCATTGTATTCCTGCTGCATTTCCGCAGCGCGCTGGTGGCAATCCTGATGCTGCCCGTCGGCATCCTGATGGCGTTCGGTGCGATGAAGTCATTGGGGCTTGGCTCGAACATCATGAGCCTCGGCGGCATCGCCATCGCGATCGGCGCCATGGTGGACGCGGCGATCGTGATGATCGAAAACGCGCATAAGCATCTGGAGCGGGCCGGTCCCGAGCGCTCGCGTGTTGCCATTCTGATCGACGCCGCCTCCGAAGTTGGCCCGGCGCTGTTCTTCAGCCTGCTGGTCATCACCATCTCCTTCATGCCGATCTTCACGCTGGAATCGCAGGAAGGCCGGATGTTCAGTCCATTGGCATTCACCAAGACATTTTCGATGGCGGCCGCGGCTTTGCTTTCGGTCACGCTGGTTCCCGCATTGATGGTGATTTGCGTTCGCGGCCGGATCGTTCCGGAATACAGGAATCCGATCAATCGGTTTCTGATCTGGATCTATCGTCCGCTCATCAAGGTCGTGATGCGCGCCAAGACGCTCGTGATCCTTGTCGCGCTGGCAATCCTTGCGGTGACGATCTGGCCGGCGCGTCAACTCGGTACCGAGTTCATGCCGAGCCTGAACGAAGGTACGCTGCTCTATATGCCGACCACGCTGCCGGGTATTTCGGTCACCAAGGCGGGCGAGCTGTTGCAGACCCAGGACAGGATCATCCGGTCGTTTCCGGAAGTGGCGTCGGTCTATGGCAAGGTCGGTCGCGCCGAGACTGCGACCGATCCGGCGCCTCCGGAGATGTTCGAGACCGTCATCAATCTGAAACCGAAAGAGCAATGGCGTTCCGGCGTCACGGTCGACAGCCTGATCTCGGAGATGGACAAGGCCCTGCAGTTTCCGGGTGTTTCCAACGCCTGGACCATGCCGATCAAGGCGCGCATCGACATGCTGTCGACGGGGATCCGGACGCCGGTCGGGGTGAAGGTGATCGGAACCGATTTGGTCGAGATGGACAATCTCGCCAGGCAGATCGAACAGGTCCTGAAAGCCGTGCCGGGTACATCGTCGGCCTATGCCGAGCGGGGGATCGGCGGCTACTATCTCGACGTAACGCCCGACCGTGAGGCCTTGGCGCGCTACGGCATCATGGTTCAGGATGTCCAGGACGTCATCGCAACCGCGCTCGGCGGCCAGACCGTGACCACCACGGTCGAAGGCCGGCAACGCTTCAGCGTCAACATGCGCTATCCGCGGAATCTGCGCGATAATCCACAGGCGATCGCAAGCGACGTCTTGGTGCCGATGCCGGGCGGCGGCGCGGTCCCGCTCAGGGAGGTCGCCAAGGTGGCGCTGGCGCGCGGGCCGACCTCGATCCGAACCGAGAACGGGCAACTGGCTAGCTACATCTACGTCGATATCCGCGACCGCGATCTCGGCGGCTATGTCGCCGACGCGCAGCGGGCGGTGGAGACCAGCATCCACTTTCCACCCGGTTACTACGTGATCTGGAGCGGTCAATACGAATATCTCGAACGTGCAACGGCGCGCCTGAAGATCGTGGTGCCGGTGACGCTGCTGCTCATCTTCCTGCTGCTGTACCTCAACTTCCGCTCCATTGCCGAGACCATGATCGTGATGCTGTCGCTGCCGTTCGCGCTGGTCGGCGGCCTCTGGCTGATGTGGTGGCTCGGCTTCAATCTCTCGGTCGCGGTCGCGGTCGGCTTCATCGCGCTTGCCGGTGTCGCCGCCGAAACCGGGGTGGTGATGCTGATCTATCTCAATCAGGCGCTGGCGGAGATCGGAACCGAACGCGCCAATGAAGGCCGCGCGCTGACACGCAGCGACCTCTACGACGCGATCATGAAGGGCGCGGTGGAGCGGGTACGGCCGAAGATGATGACGGTTGTCGCCATCATGGCGGGGCTGCTGCCGATCATGTGGAGCACGGGCACCGGTTCGGAAATCATGCAACGCATCGCAGTGCCGATGATCGGCGGAATGATCTCCTCGACGCTGCTGACGCTGATCGTGATCCCGGCGATCTTCGGCCTGGTCAAGGGCTTCCGGTTGCCGAGCGAAGACCGCTCTGAGGGGCGGCGTTTGCCGTCGCCCAACAGGCCGATAAAGCGGCCTCGATCGGTCCCGGAGCCAGCCGAATGAGGTGAACCACCGGCGCAAAGGAGAGGATAATGAGCAAATTCGTGATCACGGCCTTCGCGGCCTTCGCTTCTCTGTCCTCGGCTTTCGCCGCGCCGGGAGACGCCGCACGCGGCCGGCAGGATTTCCGAACTTGTGCGCCGTGCCACTCGCTCGAACCTGACCGAAACATGACGGGGCCAAGTCTGGCCAACCTTTGGGGTCGGAAGGCCGGCGGACTGCCGAGTTTCGACCGTTACTCCGACGCGCTCAAATCGTCGGGCATCGTCTGGGACGACCGCGCGCTCGATGGATGGCTGACCAGTCCACAAGTTATGGTGCCGGGCAACGACATGCCCTTCGAAGGCATCAAGGATGGTCGCGTTCGTGCCGACTTGCTGGCTTTCCTCAAGAACGCCACCAAACCGGGGGCGCCACAACAGACGGCGCAACAGGGAGGCATGAAAGGCATGGGAGGAATGATGGGCGGGGGAGGCGACCCCGACCTAAAAAGTATCGAACCCGGCAAACAGGTCAAAGCCATCAGCTATTGCCGCGACAGCTACCGCGTAACGACGGCCGACGGAAAAACGCGGGCCTTCTGGGAACACAATCTGCGCTTTATGACTGACTCAAGCGAGAAAGGGCCGGAGAAAGGCGCGCCCGCAATCATGCCAGCGGGGATGATGGGCGACAGAGCCGCGGTGATCTTCGCCGCACCGCAGGAAATCACCGGGATGATCGAACCGCGATGCTGATCCGCTCGAAAGAGTGGGTTCAGGCCCGCGCCATCGTGTCCGGAAATACCACTTCGATCAGCGTGCCGGAGTGCGTCCCGGTCTTGATCTGGAACTGGGCGCGATTGGCCTCGACCAGCGCCTTGGTCAGCGAGAGGCTGACGCCGGATCCTTCGAAGGCCTGATCCGTTGGCGCCGGGTTTCGGAACGGCTCCATGGCGGCCGCGACTTCGTTGTCGTTCAGCCCGTGCCCGGTATCGCGGACCCTCAAGACCACCTCGCCGGTGTCGGACAGCGCCGTGGAGACGATGACCTGGCCGCCGGCATTGGCGAGATGGATCGAGTTGCCGATCAGATTGAGCATGATCTGGCGCAACGCGCGGGCGTCGGCCAGCACCGGCGGCAGCAGATGCGCGAGCGAGGTGCGGATGATGATGCGTTCGCGGTTGGCCTGCGGCTGCATCACCGCGACGCATTGCTCGACCAGATCGTTGACGTTCTGGCTGGCGAAGCTGAGGTCGAGCTTGCCGGTCTCGATCCGCGACAGGTCGAGCAGGTCGTTGATGATGGCGATCACGCGTTCGCCCGAGGCCCGGATGTCCTTCATGTACTCGACATAGCGCTCGTTGCCGAGCGCACCGAAGCGCTCGCCGATCATCACTTCGGCAAAGCCGATGATGGCGTTGAGCGGGCTGCGCACCTCGTGGCTGATCCGCGCCAGCATGTCCGCCTTGGCGTTGGCGGCGCGATCCGCCAGCCGTTTCGCCTGCTGCAATTCGCCTTCGCTCTTGCGGCTCTGCGACAGGTCGCGAAACACCGCGAAGAAATTCGGGCCGCCGGCGCGGGTTCGTCCCATGGTCACCGACAGCGGAATGAGGCCGCCCTCGCGCACCTGGCCGAGCACGTCGCGGCCGTGATCGAGCAGGCTCGCCACGCCGGCGCCCTTGATGCCGGCGAGATAGTCCAGCACCGCGGGCCGGCTCTCCGGCGCGAACAGCTCGGCGAGATTGCGTTGGACGAGCGCGGCGCCGTCATGACCGAACAGCGCCTCCGCGCTGCGGTTGCATGAATTGATGTTGCCTTCGGCATCGAACATCAGGACGCCCTCGGCGGTGGTATCGAGGATGGCGCCGAGTTCTTCGGCGTTGGCGTGGCCGACGGGCGAAGGCGAGGCGGCCACTGCCGCCGGCGGCCCGGTCGCAGCCGGGTTCGAGCAGATCAGCGCCAGCGCGGATTCATCGTCCCATGATATCGTGAACAGGCGCGCGTCCGTCGCCGCATGGGCTGGCGCGTCCTGGCTCGCGGATATCGTCACCGGCGTGCCGGTGTCCGAGGTGCTGGGCGCCGACGAAACGCCGGGCTCGACATAGAGCGCGTCGAGACCGCCGGCCTCTTCGAGCGCCTGCAGGCTTGCAAAGCCCATCCGTTCGAGGAAGGCGCGGTTGGCATAAAGCAGCCGGTCGAGCCGGTAGATCAGCACGCCGACCGGCAGCAGATCGAACAGCCTCCTGTCGCGCCGGGATTCGCCGCGGGCCGGTGCCTCCTCGCGCCCGAGCCAGCGCGGTGGCGTGATGGCCGGTTCGGAGGCTTCCGCACTCGGCGGCGGATCGACAACCAAGGCAGCCGTTTCGGCCGTCTCGGGCGCCGCCGGTTCGCCGGTCGCCTTGCCGAGCTGCGCCGACAATTGCCGGGCGAGCTCGTCGAAGGCGCTGTTTTCGACCGGCGTCAGGGCAGGCGATTTCGTCTCGCCGACGGGCCGGAACGGCAGGACATTCTTGGGCGTATCCACGGGTGCTTCCAAATCGGCTTGGGGTGAAATCTGAGCGGAATCCGGCGCCGGCGAATCGGGCGTATCGGACATTGGCGGCGGAACCGCGGCAATCGATGCCGCGGCAAAGCCACGCCCGGCGGCGTCGGCCGACAGCGGCTGCGGTGCCGGGGATTCGCTCAACATCTCAAAGCGGCGCAGCGCGGCCAACCGCGCGAGGCCGTCGAGATCGCGGCAGACCCCGAAGCCGCGATAGCCGGCAAAATTCTGCATCCGATCGTAGACCGGCAGGCCCGACAGTTCGACAGGCAATTGGCCGCCACCGTCGACCGGCCAGTTCAGCGTGATGCCGCTCCAGGTATTGCGGGTGGCGATCGCCTTGAGCACGCGGCCGTCGGGATCGAGCGCGAACGCATCGGCGATTTCCTGCCACAGCCGGCCGAAGCCGGCAGCCGTGCGCGCGCCGATCAGATCGCTGAATTCATTGGAAGCGAGCGAGAAGCGGCCATCGACGTCCATCTGCCATACGAAGCGCAGCGGCTGCAGGCGCGGCTCCGGCTCGTCGAGCCATGACGGCGTCGGGATCGGCGCCGGTCCGATCGACGGTGGCGCCGGCGCTTCGACCGCCGCCGGCCCGCTCGGCGCAGGCGGAATTGTCGGCTCATCGGCAACCGCCTCGACATAGGGCGAAGGTTCGTGCGGTCGGACATCAACTTCAGCATCTGACGCGACCGCTTCCGCCGGTGTCTCCGCAACCGGCATCAGGTCCGGTTCGGCGGCTTCGGCGAACTCGTCGACCAGCGCGAATTCAGCCGGCGCTTCGCCTGACAGCGCGGGTCGCTCGCAATCGGGAACCGGCCGGTCGGCAGTCGGCACGCCGATCCCGACCTGCGGCGGTGCCGGGGCATCCATGTTTCCGGTCTGCGCGGCGGCCGAGAACAGCGCGACCAGGCCGACATCCGCGCCGCTTCCAACCCGCAGCAGAACCAAATGGCCGACGCCGGCCGGCGTTTCGGCGCGGCCCTGCCGCAGCGCTTCGGTGCGCGCGTCGTCGAGGCCGGCTTCGGTGAGACTGTGGAATCCGGGCAGCGACTGTGCGGCATCGCTGGCGGCGACGAACATGCCGTCGCGGGCGAACGCCGCAATCGGCATGTCGGTGTCCTGCACCAGCCGCTGCAGTCGCTCCAGCAGTGGCATCGCGCGGCCGGCCGGCGCGGTGGCCACCATCAGGATGCCGGGATGGCCGTCGGCAAATTCAAGTCGCGCGCAGGCGCAGGTCGCGAGCGCGCCGAGCGGCGCGCCGAAGCCGTGCAGCCGCTCCAGCCGGATGGCGCCGCTCGATGCAAGCTTGCCGGCGAGTTGTGCGACCTGGCGCCGATGCGGATCCGCAGGTCCGAACGTCCTGCGGGCAAGTGCTGCGGCATTGGCCGCGCCGAACAGCCTGGCGCCGACCGGATTGGCCCACGAAATCCTCGTGCCGTCGATCGACCACAGCCAGGCGGGAAAGACGCTTGTTGCGTGCACGCTCAGCCGCCGATCTTCGACACCTCGCAACTGGAGTTCCCTTGGGTTCATTGCAGTGACATGACCGGTGCTGACGTGACGATGGCATTCGGTGATCGTCGGCCGCCGAACCATGACAGCCTTAACGAATTGTTAGTATTGCCCGCGGCAGCCGGCAGGTCCATCGGGCTGGCCGCCGCGCAGCGCTGCAAAGGCGCGCTAGCGTTAATTGATGTGAACCTGCCGCCGGCTCTCGCGTTGGGATGGAGTGCGGCGACGCAAGCCCGCAAGCCGGAACCGCTTGCGGGACGCGTCAGGCCGGCGAAGCCGTCTGGCAGGATGGAACGGCGGGGGAATCGGGCGACAGGCGGCCCTTTCAACCCGACAGGAGTGCGATCATGAGTGACCATCAGCAGGACCGTTTCGAGATGCCAAAGGCGATGCAATCGATGGCCGAAGCGAGCTTCCATCAGGCCCGCAAGGGCTTCGAGCAGTTCGTCTCCGGTGCCGAGCAGGCCAGGAGTTCGATCGAGGAGCGCGGCGCGACGGTGCGGGCGGGT
>DASUIA010000128.1:0-8406 GCA_036273255.1 Bradyrhizobium sp. | reverse complement strand
TCTGCGCGCCATTCCCTGGGTCTTCAGTTGGGCGCAGTGCCGGCTGATGCTGCCGGGTTGGTACGGCTTCGCCAGCGCGGTGGAGACGTGGATCGCCGAGCATCCCGACCAGGGTATGCCGTTCCTGAAAGAGCTCTATCGGGAGTGGCCGTTCTTCCGCACCCTGTTGTCGAACATGGACATGGTGCTGGCGAAGAGTTCCATCGCGATCGCCTCGCGCTATGCCGAGCTGGTACCGGATGTGGGTTTGCGCGAAAACATCTTTGGGCGCATCAGCCGCGAATGGCACACCTGCATCCGGACGCTGCTGGATATCATGGGGAACGACCGCCTTTTGCAGAGCAACCCGCTGCTGGAGCGTTCGATCCGCAACCGCTTTCCATATCTCGATCCGCTCAATCACGTTCAGGTCGAGCTGTTGAAGGAACACCGCGCGCAGAATCCGGACCAGCAGATCCTGCGTGGCATCCAGATCACCATCAACGGCATTTCGGCGGGCTTGCGCAATAGCGGGTGAGAGCAACTCTCCCGCGTCATTGCGAGGAGCGAAGCGACGAAGCAATCCATACCTCCGCTTGCAGCGACATGGATTGCTTCGCTTCGCTCGCAATGACGGCGGCGGTTGACTTCAGATCGCATCCCAGTTGAAGACATCAGCGGAGCGGTCGAGCTTGTAGAACGAAGACTTCAGCGCGGGCATGCCGTGTTCGGCGATGGTCTGCGGGGTCCAGCCTTCGGCGCGGTGGACGGAACGCAGCGGGCGGGATTGGCTCATCAGGAAGATCTCGTTCATGCGCACCGCAAAGATCTGTCCGGTGACATCCTTCGCGGCGTCGCTGAGCAGAAACGCGCAGACCGGTGCAATCTTTTCCGGTCCCATCTGCTGGATTTTCGCCACCCGGGCCTTCTCCGCTTCGGTCTCGGTCGGGATGGTGCCGATCAGCCGGCTCCAGGCGAAGGGCGAAATGCAGTTGGAGCGGACGTGAAATCGTTCCATGTCGAGGGCGATCGACTTCGACAGTCCGACAATGCCGAGCTTGGCCGCGGCGTAGTTGGCCTGACCGTAGTTGCCGACCAGGCCCGAGGTCGAGGTGAAATGCACGAAAGCGCCGCTTTCCTGCTCGCGGAACAGCCGCGCCGCAGCGTGCGACACATAGAACGAGCCCATCAGGTGAACCTTGATGACGGATTCGAAGGCGTCGACGCTCATGCGGTGAAAGATGGCGTCGCGCAGGATTCCGGCGTTGTTGACCACGCCGTCCAGCCTGCCGAAACTGTCGATCGCGGTCTTGACGATCTTGCTGGCCGGGATCGCCTCGGCCACGGTCTCGAAATTCGCCACCGCCGTGCCGCCGCGCTTCCTGATCTCCTCGACGACCTCTTCGGCCGGTGTCGCGCTCGTGCCCGAGCCGTCGGCAGCGCCGCCGGGATCGTTGACCACCATCCTGGCGCCTTCATCGGCACATAACAGCGCGATCTCGCGCCCGATGCCACGACCGGCGCCGGTGACGATGATGGATTTGCCTTCGAGTGATTTGGCCATGATTGCCTTCCATTGCGTCATTCCGGGCTGGCGCTGGCGCGCGCCCCGGAATGACGAAGGTTGTCATTTCTCGTTGGTAAAAATAATTGTCCCCGACGCCGCAAACATGCCGCCGACGCCGTGGCAGACCGAGATCCGGGCGCCCGGCACCTGCGCCGGTGCGATGCCGCGCATCTGCCGCACGCTCTCCTGCAGCGCGTACATGCCATACATGCCGGAGTGCATGTAGCTCAGGCCGCCGCCATTGGTGTTGAGCGGCAGCTTACCGCCGGGCCTGGTGTTGCCGTCGGCGATGAACCTGCCGGTCTCTTGATGCGGCATGAAGCCGAGATCGCCGAGGCCGTAGAGCGGCAGATGCGCGAACGCATCGTAGATCATCAGATGGTCGACGTCGCTGTGCGCGATGCCGGCTTCCCTGAAGGCGAGGGGGCCGGCGACCTTGAAGGCGCGCGAACTGTCGAAGGTCTGCATCTGGCTGACCATCGGCGTTTCCACGCTCTCGCCGGTGCCGAGGATATAGACCGGCTTTTTCGGGAAATCCCGCGCGCGCTCGGCCGACGTCAGGATCAGCGCGCCGCCGCCGTCGGTGACGAGGCAGCACTGCAGGATACGGAACGGATAGGCGATCATCCGCGAGTTGAGCACGTCTTCGACGGTGATCGGCGCCTTCATGGTGGCGCGCGGATTCTTCGCGGCCCATTCGCGCTGCACCACCGCGACCATCGCGATCTGCTCGTGGGTGATGCCATGGGTCTTCATGTAACGCAGCACCGGAATTGGAAACATGCTGGCCGGCGTCGTCACCCCGTAGGGCAGCTCGAACTGACCGTTGAGGCTGTCGGGGCCGGTCAGGCGCGGGGTTCGCCCGATATTGGATTTGCCGCTCTCGGCATGGGTGATCAGCACGGTCTTGCAGAGGCCGGCTTCGATCGCTGCGGCGGCATGGCGGACATGCAGCATGAAGGAACAGCCACCGACGGACGTGCCGTCGACCCAGGTCGGCGTGATACCGAGATAGTGCGCGATCTGCTGCGGGGTTTCGACCGCGGTCGCGAAACCGTCGATGTCGGACAGTTTCAATCCGGCGTCGGCAATGGCATTGAGTGCTGCATCGGCGTGCAACTGAATTTGCGACATGGTGGGGATCACGCCGAGTTCGGTGGTCTCGGCCGCGCCGACCACGGCAACCTGGTTTCTGCGCATGGCGGTCAGCCCCTTGCCGGACGGAACAGGGGAAGGGTCACCTTGTCGTCGAGCTTCTCGAACGCGACTTCCAGTCTCATGTCGAGTTCGAGCGCCTCAGGGGTCTGCGGGCAGTCGACGATATTGCTCATCATGCGCGGACCCTCGTCCAGTTCCACGACCGCGATGGCGTAGGGCGGCGTGAAGCCGGGGGCGGGGCGGTGATGGATGACGTAGCTGTAGAGCTTGCCCCTGCCGCTTGCCCTGAACACGCTGACTTTGCGCGATGCGCAGGCCGGACAGAACGGACGCGGCGGGAAATAGACATCGGCACAGGCGTCGCAGCGTTGCAGCCGCAGTTCGCCGGCCTGGGTGCCATCCCAGAAGTGCTGGGTTTCCGGGGTCGGTTTCGGTCGCGCGCGCGCTGCCTCGGCCATGGAATGAATTCCTCCCTGCGGCGGGTCGAAGTCGGATCGCCGGTTGTTTGCGACATTGGACAGCCCGTCGTCAACGGTCCAGCAGAGCATGCCGCGTATTCCGGCCTGCGCCCAATGGACCAGTCCGGAAAGCTTGTATCGCTGCGATGCCCCGCGCTAATGTCGGCCGGAACGAAGAAAATCGGAGGATTTCATGTTGAAAATGACGGGCGCCTTGAAAATAACGGGCGCCGTACTGGCGGCTGGATTGACGCTGGCCGCGCCGGCCATGGCGGCGGACGCGCCGGCCGAAATCAAGATCGGCACGCTGTATGCATCATCTGGGCGTTTTGCATCGATTTCGATGCCTGTTTTCAGTGCGCTCAAACTGTGGGCCGATCAGAAGAACGCCGATGGCGGCGTCTATGTGAAGGCATTCGACAAGAAGATTCCCGTCAAGCTCGTAGCCTATGACGACCAGAGCAACACCGCGACGGCATCGACGCTCTACAATCAGCTTGTCACGCAGGACAAGGTCGATCTTCTGGTCGCGGATTCCGGATCGGTGCTGACCGCGCCGGCGGTGGCGATCGCGCGTGATCGCAAGATGTTCCTGTTCGATCAGACCGGAACCGGCGCCAGCTTCTTTTCCAAGGACAATCCCTATATCGCGCTGATGGCGGATCCGGTCTCGACAGTATGGCCGAAGCCGGTCGCGGACTTCGTCTCGCACGACGGCCCGGGGCTCGGGATCAAGAAGATCGCGATCCTCTATTCGACCAACGAATTCACCAGCACCCAGGCCAATGCGTTCCGTAAGTTCGTCAAGGATTCCGGCGCGCCGATCGAGATCGTCTACGATCAGGGCATCCCGACCGAGACCACCAACTACACCGTCATCATCAACAACATCAGCAATACGCAGCCGGACGCGGTCTTTCATTTCGGCTACGCCCCGAACGACATCGCCTTTTTGCGCAACGTGCAGGATGTCGGCACCAAGTTCAAAATGCTGTTCTGCATCTATCCGGGCCTTGAAACCGAGCTGTTGGAAAAGAACGTCGGCGTCAAGGGTCTAGAGCACGTCTTCACCTACGTGCCGCCCTCGGAACTGGACTATCCGGTCAATTTCGGCATGAACATGAAGGACTACAAGGCGGCCTGGGACAAGAAATATTCCGACGGCAAGATCGAGTTCGGTTTCAATGCCGTTGCCGGTTACACCACCGGGCTGATCCTAGAGAAAACGCTTTCGGTTGCGACCAGCCTCGACCAGCTTGAATTGCGCCGCGCGGTTTTCAGCCTCAACGGACAGCTCAAGACGCTCGACGGCACGTTCGCGCTGGACGATACGGGCGGTCAGATCGGCGAGTTGACGCCGCTCGGACAGCTCGAACTCGACGACCACCGCCACCTCAAGTTCGTCTCGGTCTATCCGCACGAAACCGCCACCGGCAAGCCGGTCTATCCGCGTCCATGAGGCGGCTGCAGTTCGCGAACCAGACGCCGGGAGGAGCGCCCGGATGCTAGTCTACGCGCTCGTCGCCGGCGTGCTGTTCGGTCTGTATTTCAGCCTGGTCGGGATCGGCCTCAACCTCGTGTTCGGCGTCATGCGCATCGTCAATCTCGCGCATGGCGATTTTCTCATGCTCGGGGCCTTTGTCGCCTTCGGCGTCGTGGGCCTCGCCGGCATCGATCCCTTGTTCGCGGTGCCGCTGGCGTTCGTGATCTTTCTGGTGGTGGGCCTGTTGCTCTATTGGGTACTGGTGCCGCGGCTGCAGGGTTCGGTCAACCCGGAGATGCTCTCGATCATCCTGTTCTTCGGGCTGTCGCAGGTGCTCGAGGCGGTGACGACCATCTTTTTCGGCACCAGCGAGCGTTCGATCCCGAGCCGGGCGCTCGGCACCGTGTTCTCCACCATCAAGGTCAGGCTGTTTGGCGGCAAGCCCGACAGCGGCGGCGGCCCGATCCATATTTTCGGCCAGAATTTTCCCGCCTCCTGGGTGATCGCGGCCGTTACCAGCCTGATCGCGATCGCCTGCGTCTACGTCTATTTGTACCGCACACGCCTGGGCACCCTGACCCGCGCGGTGATGTCGCGGCGCGACGAGGCATTGGCGACCGGCATCGACGTCGATCGGGTTTCCGCCGCCGCCTTCGGCATCGGATTGGGCCTCGCGGCGGTGGCCGGTGTGTTCGCACCCTTCATGTTCGGGTCGGTGACGCCGGCGTTCGGCACCGATGCAACCGTCACCTCGTTTGCCATCGTGGTGTTGGGATCGCTCGGCAACCCGCTCGGGACCGCGCTCGGCGGCGTGGTTTACGGCGTCTGCTACATGCTGGTGCAGACCTATCTCAGCTCCTGGGCGGATCTCTTGCCCTACGTGCTCCTGATCTTCATCCTGCTGCTGCGCCCGAGCGGTCTGCTTGGAAGGCGGGTGCGCGTTGCCTAGTTCGCTCAGACACACGCTGTTCATCATCGTTCCGCTGATGGCGATCCTGGCGGTGTTGCCCGGAATCTACCAGAACCATTTGCTGCTGTTCAATTTCGTCATCTTCCTGGTGCTGGCCCAGGGCGTGAACATCATCTACGGCTTCACCGGCTATCTGCCGTTCGGCTATGTCGGGTTCTTCGGCGCCGGCGCCTACGGGTTTGCGATCCTGGTGATGCAGTACCAGGCGCCGGCGGTGCTCGCCGTGGTGTTTGCCGGACTGGTCGGTGTTGCGCTTGGGTTGCTGCTGACGCCGCTGCTGCGCCTGTCCGGCGCCTATTTCGCCATCGCCAATCTCGCCGCGTCGCTGGCGGTGCTTCATTTCGTCGCCAACCCCGCGCTCGAGAATATCACGCGAGGGCCGTACGGCGTTTCGCTCACCGGCACCTTCAACCCGACACTGGCCTATGCGGCGGCGCTGGTCGTGCTGGCGCTGACGCTGGGCGCGGTGGTGTTTCTGAGGAATTCGCGGTTTGGCCTTGCCTTGCAGGCGGTCCGCGAGGACGCGGTCAGCGCCTCCATGGCCGGCGTCGATGTGGTACGGATGCGGGTGATCGCGTGGCTCGCCTCCGCGCTGGTCGCGGGTCTCGCCGGCGGCGTCTATGCCTGGTATGTCTCGGTATTCTATCCCGACAACGTTTTCAGCGGCGATTTCAGCATCTTCGCGATCGTGTTCGCGCTGTTCGGCGGCGTCGCCACCATCTGCGGCCCGATTGTCGGCGTTATCATCCTCTATGGCATCTACAATCTGATCGGTTTGACCACGCCGCACTATTTCCAGTTGATCTATGGGCTGTTGATCATGGGGCTGGTGCTGTTTCTCCCCGCAGGCCTGGTGTCGCTGGCAACCCGCAGGGGCTGGCATGTGCCCTGAGCGCGCGCCCATCCTCAGCGTTTCCAAGGTTGTAAAACGCTTCGGCGGTTTTTATGCGCTGGACGGTTTGAGCTTCCATGTCGCGCCGGGGGAAATTCTCGGACTGGTCGGACCCAACGGCTCCGGCAAGACTACGGCAATCAACGTGATCTCTGGTCTCTATGCGCCCGACGGCGGCGAGGTCATGCTGGACGGCGCCTCGATCGGCGGGATGGCCTCGCACCGGCTGGTCCATCGCGGCATCAATCGGACGTTCCAGGTGCCGAAGCCGTTTCTGTCGCTTACCGTGCGCCAGAACATCGAGGTTGCGCTGGCCTATGGCCGTGCCGCGGTGGCGCCGCCCGCCATGGCGGCATTACTCGAGGAATACCGCCTCGCCGAGGTCGCCGACCGGCCGGCGACCGATCTGAACAACGCGCAGCAGAAGATGCTGGACCTGGTGCGCGCTCTCGCGACCCGTCCGCGTCTGCTGTTGCTGGACGAACTCGCCGCCGGGCTCAATCCGGCGGAGCTCGACTGGATCGCCGAACGGATCAAGGTGCTGGCGCAGGCCGGAATCGCGATCATCGTGGTCGAACATCTGATGGGCTTCATCGAGCACATCACCGACCGCGTCATCGTCCTGAACGCCGGCAAGGAGATCTTCGAAGGCAAGCTCGCAGTCGCTGTGCAGGTCCCGCAGGTGATCGAAGTGTTTCTCGGAGGCGAGCATGCCGCCTGACGCAGCGCCGCTCATGAAGGCTGCCGGTGTCGATGCCGGTTACGGCACGATGCAGGTGCTTTGGGGTGTCGATCTCGACGTCCGCGCCGGCGAAACCGTGCTGCTGCTCGGCGCCAACGGCGCGGGCAAGACCACTTTTCTCAAATCGCTGGTCGGCCTGATCGATACGCGACATGGCCGCATCGATCTCGCCGGCAGGGATGTGACGCGGATGCGCTCCAGCGACCGGATGCGGCTCGGCATGACCTACATGTCGGAACTTGCGGTGTTTCCCGATCTGTCGATCGAGGAAAACATCCGGGTCGGTGCGCAGGCGCTCGGCCATGCCGATCCCGCCGCCCGGGTCGACGAACTCTACCGCATTTTTCCGGTCTTGCGCGACAAGCGCCGCGCGCCGGCTTCCAGCCTTTCCGGCGGTCAGCGCAAGATGCTGGGCATCGCCAAGGCGCTCGCCGCCGAGCCGCGGCTTCTGGTGATGGACGAACCCTCGGCCGGGCTGTCGCCGCTGTTCGTCAAAGAGGTCATCCGCATCCTCAGCGATCTGCGCGGCCATGGCCTTGCGCTCCTGATCGCCGAGCAGAATATCGGGTTTCTCGAGGTGGCGACGCGGGTGTTCGTGCTGGAAGGCGGGCGGATCCGGTTTTCCGGCACCGTCGCCGAGATGACCGACAACGAAGCGTTGCGACGCGCCTATTTCGGATTGAAATGATGCGGACCCTTCGCAGCCTCTACCGGGTCCGATCTTGACGGAGAAATCGACGATGCCGGATGTTCCGACGCTTGCTTCGCTGGCTGCCGATCTCAGGGCGGGACGCATCAGCGCCCGCAGGCTGGTCGAGGAGTGCCTGGGCAAGATTGCCGACGAGACGGGCGAGGGCATCCGGACCTTCATTCATGTCGACAAGGAAGCCGCCATCGCGACGGCGGACGCCATGGATCGCCTGCGCAAGGCGAATGCCGCGCCGTCGGCCTTTGCCGGCATTCCCGTCTCGGTCAAGGATCTGTTCGATATCAGAGGCCAAGTGACCCGCGCCGGTTCGCGCGCGCTGGATGATTCAGCGCCGGCGGAGGCCGATGCGACGGTGGTGGCGCGGCTGCGGCGCGCCGGATTCGTCCTGATCGGCCGCACCAACATGACCGAGTTCGCCTATTCCGGGATCGGCATCAATCCGCATTAC
>DASUIA010000127.1:0-20720 GCA_036273255.1 Bradyrhizobium sp. | reverse complement strand
ACGTCGTGCGCGATATACTGGAAGTAGCAGATGAATTTTCCGGTGTCGAGATCGAGCGATACCAGCGAATCCGTATAGAGGTTGTCGCCGGGACGGCTTGCGCCGTCGAGATCGGGCGACGGATTGCCAACCACGAAATAGACCCGGTTGGTGGCGAGATCGACGGATGGATTCTGCCATACACCGCCGCCGAGTCTGGCGTAGGGATCGCCGGTCTTGGCAAGCTGATCCTTCTCGGCCTGGATGTCGCGATGCATGTCGCGGCCGGTGGCATCCTTCGTGGCCCAGACGCCGACCGAGTTCTCCGGAATCGTATTGAACGTCCAGATCAGCTTGCCGGTCTTCGCATCATAGGCCTTCAGGAAGCCGCGGATGCCGTATTCGCCGCCATTGGTTCCGATCAGGACCTTGTGCTTGATCACGGTCGGAGCCATCGTTTCACTGTATCCGAGCTCGGGATCGGCGATATCGGTATTCCAAACCACGTCGCCGGTCTTCGCATTGAGGGCGATCAGCTTGGAATCGAGCGTGGCGACATAGACGAGATCGCCGAGGACCTGGACGCCGCGATTGTTCGGACCGCAGCAATAGGTCGTGACCGGTCCCATCTTGTGGTTGTAGTGCCAGAGCTGCGCGCCGGTCTTGGCATCGAGCGCGTAGACATGGCTGAACGACGTCGTCACATACATCACGCCGTCGACCACGATCGGCGAGGTCTCCAGCGATTCCTTGACGTCGGTCTGGAAGATCCAGGCAACGTGAAGGTGCTTGACGTTGTCGCGATCGATCTGCTTGGCAGGATAGAAGCGCGTCTGGGCGTAATTGCCGTTGGTCAGCAGAAAATTGCTGGCGCTCTTGCCGGCGGAATTGAGTTGCTGCTGCGTGACCGGCTCAATCTTCGCCTGTCCGGCTGCCGATTTGCTCTCCTGTTTGGTCTCCTGCGCGTAGAGAGGTGCTGTCAATAGGCTGGCTGCGCCGAGCAATGCGGCGCATACGATGGGTGATCTGTTCATGGTCTCCGCCCCGATGTTATCGTTGTCGTTGACCGGCGCTCTTGAAGGCTCGCCGGTTCCATTCAAATCTGGCCTCATCGGGCAAATTTGACAAGGAGAATCGGGAACTTTGGGCAAAGTGGGCCGGGCAAAACTATCGGGATCGCCCACAATCCGCAAAAGGCCGCCGGGAGCCACGCTGCGATAGACCTTTATCCTTCTGAAATTACGATGTAATCGAAATCGCGGCAGGATCGGCCCGCAAGTGGCGCCGCCCACTCGCCAACACATCAACTGCCCGAACGCCACCTCCGGGGAAACCAGCCGTTTGTCCAGGACTTTAGAATTCGACTACGTCATCGTCGGTGCAGGGTCGGCCGGATGCGTGCTCGCCAATCGCCTGAGCGCCGACGGCAGGACTTCGGTGCTGCTGCTGGAGGCCGGGCCGAAGGATTCCAACCTCTGGATCCACGTGCCGCTCGGATATGGCAAGCTGTTCAAGGACAAGACCGTCAACTGGATGTACCAGACCGAACCGGAGCCGGGGCTGGATGGACGGACGGTGTTCCAGCCGCGTGGCAAGGTACTGGGCGGATCGAGTTCGATCAACGGCCTGCTGTACGTTCGCGGCCAGCACCAGGACTATGATCGCTGGCGGCAGCGTGGCAATGCCGGCTGGGGCTATGACGACGTGCTGCCCTATTTCAAGAAGGCGGAAAACCAGCAACGCGGCGCCGACGCGTTTCACGCCGTCGGCGGCCCGCTGCCGGTATCCGACTGGAGGCATGCCGATTCGCTTTCGGAAGCCTTTGTGGTGGCGGCGTCGCAAGTCGGCATTCCCACCAATCCCGATTTCAACGGCGCGACTCAGGAAGGTGCCGGATTTTTCCAGACCACGACCCATCGTGGCCGGCGGGCGAGCACGGCATTTTCCTATCTTCGTCCGGCGCGGCGCCGAAGCAACCTGCACATCGAAACCTCCGCACAGGCGCAGCGCATCCTGTTCGGGGAACGCCGCGCCTTCGCGGTCGAATATCGGCAGGGCGGCACGCTCAAGACGGCGCAGGCGCGCAAGGAAGTGCTGATATCCGGCGGCGCCTACAACTCGCCGCAATTGCTTCAACTGTCCGGCGTCGGGCCCGCGGAATTGTTGAACCGGCATGGCATCGCCGTGGTGCTCGATGCGCCCGGGGTGGGAAACGACCTGCAGGATCACATGCAGGTTCGGATTGTCATGCGCTGCAGGCAGGCGATCACGCTGAATGACATTGTCAATTCGCCACTGCGCCGGGTCATGGCCGGCGCGCAATATGCCGCGCTGCGCAAGGGGCCGTTGACCATCGCCGCCGGCACATCGGGGGCGTTCTTCAGGACCAGTCCCCGGCTCGCGACGCCCGACATCCAGATCCACTTCCTGCCGTTCTCGACCGACAAGATGGGAGAGAAGCTGCACGCGTTTTCGGGATTTACCGCCTCGGTCTGCCAGCTTCGCCCGGAGAGCCGCGGCTCGCTTCGCATCAAAAGCGCCGACCCGATGGTCCCGCCCGAAATACGCATCAACTACCTTGCAACGGAAACCGATCGCGCAGCCTTTGTCGAGGGGTTGAAGATCTTGCGCCGGATTCTGGGCGCTCCAGCCCTCGAGCCTTACGTAGTCGAAGAGCTCGATCCCGGGCCGAAGGTCTCGACCGACGCAGAATTGCTGCAATACTGCCGTCAGCGCGGCAGTACGATCTATCATCCGACCTCGACCTGCCGCATGGGCAACGACCCGCTCGCGGTGGTCGATCAGCGGCTGCGGGTTCGCGGCATCGATGGCCTGCGGGTGGTCGACGGCTCGGTGATGCCCGATCTGGTGTCGGGCAATACCAACGCGCCGATTGTCATGATCGCCGAGAAGGCATCCGACATGATCCTCGAGGACGCGGGCTGAACGTCAGCGCGGCGCCGGCGCGTTTGCATCCCGGCACCGGCCGGTTCATGTTGCGAGGGAATGCGAGCCCGGAACTCTCGGGGCGTCGAATGGAGCGTATCGGTGGCAATTCGAATCCGCATCGGAACGCGAAAGAGCGTCATGGCGCTTGCCCAGACCGCGGAAATAGCCCGCCGTCTGACCGCGGCCGGCACCGATGTCGAGATCGTCAAGTTCGAGACCGCAGGCGATACCGATCAGACGGGAAAACTGTTGCCGCACGGCGGCAAGGGTGGCGCGTTCGTGGCCGCGATCCGCAATGCCGTGCGGTCGGGCGAACTGCATGCCGCGATGCATTCGCTCAAGGATATGCCCGGCAATGAAGATACTCCGGGGCTGGTGATCGGCGCGACGCTGCCGCGCGATCCCGCCAGTGACGTCCTGGTGCTGCGCACCGGGCTTGCGATCGACGATCTCAGGCGGTCGAGCGGCCGGGGGTTCAAGATCGGCACCAACGCCGTGCGGCGCGCCGCCTATGCTCGGCGGCTATTCCCTGACGTCGAGGTGATTCACTATCGCGGCGCGGCCGACACCCGCGTTCGCAAGCTCGACGGTCGGGAGTTGCAGCGGTTGCCGGACGGCGGCGCCGTCGGCCCCGCGGATGCACTGATCATGGCGCGCTCCGGGCTCGAGCGCGTGGGCCTCGCCGATCGTATCACCCATGAATTTTCCGTCGCAGAAATGCTGCCGGCGGTGGGGCAGGGCATCGTCGCGGTGGAGTGTGCAGCCGGCGACTGGCAGACAAGACAGCTCCTGTCTCCGATCGACGACCCCGCCGCGCACCGCTGCGCCGATGCCGAGCGCGAGGTGCTTTGGGTGCTCAACGGTCATTGCAATTCGCCGATCGCGGGATTTTCGACCATCGAAGGACCGCGGATGTCGTTGACCGCATCGGTGCTGGACCTCGCCGGCGGCGTGATCATCGAGGCCACGCGCACCGGGCCGGCCGACCGGCCGCGCGAACTCGGCCGCGCCGTGGGCCTCGAATTGCTGGACAAGGGCGCCGCCGAGATCATCGAGCGCAGCCGGCCGGTGTGACTATCCCTGATACGCCCGCACCCGCCGCAGCATCTGTTCGACATGCGCGATCGGGGTTTCCGGCAGGATGCCGTGGCCGAGATTGAACACCAGCCGTCCGCCAGCGTAGTTCGCCAGCACGTCGTCGACCGCGCGGTCGAGCGCGGTGCCGCCTGCGATCAGCGCCAGCGGATCGAGATTGCCCTGTACGGCGACGCGGTTCTGTACGCGCTCGCGGATCAGCGACGGCTCGGCGGTCCAGTCGATGCTGACGGCATCGACGCCGGTTGAACCGACATAGGCGGGCAGCAGCGCGCCGGCGCCTCTGGGGAAGCCGATGATTTTCGCGTCCGGCGCCCTGGCCCGTACGCCTTCGACGATGCGCCGGGTCGGCTCAACCGACCAGCGCTCGAATTCGCGCGGCGGCAACACGCCGGCCCAGGTGTCGAAAATCTGCAGCGCGTCAGCGCCGGCCTCGAGTTGCCCGAGCAGATACTGGATTGAGTTCTCGACCAGTGCGTCGACGATCCCGGCGAATGCCTCCGGGTGGCGATAGGCCATCATCCTGGCCGGTGCCTGGTCCGGCGTGCCCTGTCCGGCGACCATATAGGTCGCGACCGTCCACGGCGCGCCGCAGAATCCGATCAGCGCAACCTGGGGATCGAGTTGGCGGCGAACCCGACGCAGCGCCTCATAGACCGGCTCGAGCCTGGCAAAGTCCGCCTGCGTCGCCAGCGTTGCAACCTTCTCCGGCGTATCCAGCGGGTCAAGGCGCGGGCCTTCACCGGCCTCGAACCGCACCGCGCGGCCAAGCGCGTAGGGAACAACCAGGATATCCGAGAAGATGATTGCTGCGTCGAAATTGAAGCGTCGGATCGGCTGCAGGGTGATCTCGGCGGCATAGTCCGGCGTGAAGCACAGATCGAGAAAGCCGCCGGCCTTGGCGCGCAAGGCACGGTATTCCGGCAGATAGCGGCCGGCCTGCCGCATCATCCAGATCGGCGGTACGCGCTGCCGCCGGCCGGACAGGACTTCGATCAAGGGTTTCATGGGGCAATCCGGGTCAAACGTCGTTGCCGTGGCGATATCGGCATATTGTCGTCTTTTGATACACGCCGGTTCCGGCCCGGCCAAGCAGGCAGACGGAACTGCGGGATATCAGGTGCGTTATCCCGGGCGAGGAGGCACAACATGGTTGAGAAATTCAATCCCGCGCCACACGACAAGCACGCCGTCGATCCCCGCGAGGCGGTCCACGCCGACCGCGACATCCATGCGAGGCTCGAGGCAGGCCTCATCGACAGCTTCCCGGCGTCGGATCCGGTAAGCATCACGCAGCCGGCGCGATCGATACACGACGGCGATCGGGAAGCTTCATCGCTTTGGGACAAGGTCAAGGCGGCACTCCGCTAGATCGTTGACGCCGACGCCGCGCGGCTCGCGGCCCCCTCAACAATGTTCAATAATGCGGCGGTGGTTCGTTGGCGGCGGGTGCCCGTGCCTCGGCTTCCCGCAGCCGTTCGCCGAGAACGGCGAGCTGGCGCGTCAGCGCATCGATCTGCTGCCACTGCGCGGTGATGGTCTGGTTCAATGTCTCGATGGTCTCGTCGAGAAACGTCAACCGGCTTTCCAGCGTGTCGATGCGGTCGTTGAGCGTCCTGGTTTCATTCATCGCAAACGATGTCCCAACCGGCATGGCGGTGGTTTATCAGGCGGGTGAGTGAGGGGAAAGGCGGGCGCCGCCGCAATGGAGCCCAGCAGAATCGTCATGCCCGGCACTCGGGTCCGGCTTCGCCGGCCCGAGCAGAGGCCCATTGTGCCGGACATCCACGTCTTCGCTGCAATCAGGCAAGAAAGACGTGGATGGCCGGGACGAGCCAGGACGAGCCCGGCCATGACGAAAGAGGTCAAGCATTGCTCGTGGGCTCAGGAATATGCCATGTAATTCCCGCCCGCGGGGCAGTTTGAAAACAACGATAAAGAGAGCTATTGCGCATGAGGAATTTCCATCTCGCCGGCCGATCGACGGTCCATGCGGAGAATGCGATGGTGGCGACGTCGCATCCGCTGGCGGCGCTAACGGCGATCGAGGTGATGCGGGCGGGTGGCACGGCCGCAGACGCGGCGGTTGCGGCATGCGCGCTGCTCGGCGTGATCGAGCCGCAATCCACCGGCATCGGCGGCGACTGCTTCGCGCTGATACAGCCGAAAGGCGAGGGCAGGATCGTTGCCTATAACGGCTCGGGCGGCGCGCCGATGGCGGCGAAACCCGAATGGTATCTCGAACACAATTTGCATGCGATCGCCCTGACCTCGGCACACGCCGTCAGCATTCCCGGCGCGATCGATGCCTGGACGACCATCCTGCAGGACCACGGCAGGTTCGGGCTCGATACCCTGCTGCAGCCCGCGATCAAGGCCGCGGAACAGGGATATGTGGTCACCCCGCGCAATGCCTTCGACTGGAACCTGCAGTTCGAGAAACTGAAGAAAGGTACCAACACCGAGCGCTATCTGCTGCCACATGGAAAGGCGGCGGTGGCGGGCGATGTGATCCACCAGCCCGAGCTTGGCCGGACCCTGCGGGCCGTCGCCAAGAACGGCCGCGATGCGTTCTACACGGGAGCCGTCGCCGCGGACATGGTGGAGACCCTGCGCGGCATCGGCGGGCTGCACGCGCTGGAGGATTTTGCCGCCCATGGCACCGAGACCACGGTGCCCATCGGCACCGTGTACAAGGGTCACGATGTCTGGCAGTGCCCACCCAACGGCCCGGGAATCACCATGCTGGTGATGCTCAACATCCTGTCGCGGTTCGATCTGACCAAGTTTCCCGCGATGAGTGTCGAGCGGTTTCACCTCGAAGCAGAGGCGGCGCGGGTCGCCTACATGATGCGCGAGCAGTACGTTGGCGATCCCGCGCATGTCGATGTCGATGTGGTCAGAATTCTGACCAGGGAATTCGCCGATGAGCATGGCGCCAGGATCCGGCTGGACGGGATGCTGGACCTGCCGAATGTCGCGCCGCCGATGAACCCCTCGACCGTGTACATCACGGTAGTGGACCAGGACCGCAACGTCTGCTCCTTCATCAATTCGATCGCACATTCGTTCGGATCGGCAATCGTCTCCAACAACACCGGCATTCTCCTGCAGAATCGTGCCGGCGGCTTCCGCGTCCAGCCCGGTCATCCCAATTGCATCGCGCCGGGCAAGCGGCCGCTTCACACCATCATTCCGAGTCTGGTGACAAAGGCCGGCCGCGCCGTGATGCCGTTCGGCGTCATGGGCGGGCAGTACCAGCCGGTCGGGCAGACCCACGTTCTGACCAACATTCTCGATTATGGCTGTGATGTGCAGGAAGCCATCGATATGCCCCGCGGCCTGCATTATGAAGGCTTCTACCAGCTCGAGGACGGCGTGCCCGCCGCGATTGTCGAAGGCCTGAAGAAGCTCGGGCACCAGACCACCAGCGTGGTCGCTCCGCTTGGCGGCGGCCAGGCCATCTGGATCGATTGGGACAAGGGCACCCTGACCGGAGGTTCCGATCCGCGCAAGGACGGTTGCGCGCTCGGCTATTGAGCGAACGGCTTGCCACTTTCCGGCAAAAAGGACTTGAACAGATGCGAAGTTTCCGGTTTCGAAGTCTTCCGCTTGTCATTGCCGTCGCGATCGGTATGACCGGCGCCTTTTTCTCCGCTGCGCCATCCGGCGCGTTGGCCCAGATCGCAGGAAAAACCATGACCACAGCTTCAGGCTTGCAGATCATCGATACCAATGCCGGCACCGGCGCCTCGCCGAAGCCGGGCCAGATTTGCGTCATGCATTACACCGGCTGGCTTTACGAGGGCGGCAAGAAGGGCAGGAAATTCGACAGTTCGGTCGATCGCAACGAGCCGTTCGAGTTCCCGATCGGCCAGCACAAGGTCATTGCCGGCTGGGACGAGGGTGTCGCCACCATGAAGGTTGGCGGCAAGCGCACGCTGATCATTCCGCCTGCGCTCGGCTACGGCGCCCGCGGCGCCGGCGGCGTCATTCCGCCCAACGCGACACTGATGTTCGACGTCGAATTGCTGGCGCTGAAGTAGGCTCCTGGTCGCTACCGGAAGTAGGAGGCCTGGGTGAAGGTTTCCGTCCTTGACGACTATTTCGATACGGTACGCACCCTCGCGTGCTTCGCCAGGCTTGCGGCCCACGAGGTCACGATCTGGAACGACCACGTCCTGGACGTCGATTTCCTGGCGGATCGGCTGCATGATGCCGAAGCGCTGGTGTTGATTCGCGAGCGGACGCAAATTCGCGCCCCGCTGCTGGAGCGGTTGCCGAAGCTGAAGCTGATCAGCCAGCGCAGCGTCTATCCCCACATCGATATCGACGCCTGTACCCGGCTCGGCGTCGTCGTGTCGTCCAGCCAGCACGCGGACACGCCATCCTATGCCGCCGCGGAATTGACCTGGGCACTGGCGCTGGCGGCGATGCGCGCGCTGCCGCAGCAGATGGCCGCCTTGAAAGCCGGAAAATGGCAGGTCGGGGTGGGCCACACCCTGCGCGGCAAGACGCTCGGCATCTATGGCTATGGCCGGATCGGCGCCGTCGTCGCCGGCTACGGCAAGGCCTTCGGCATGAGGGTGCTGGTGTGGGCACGCGAAAAGGCACTGATGCAGGCGCGGGACGACGGCTACGAAACGGCGCCCGGCAAAGACGCCTTCTTCGAGCAATGCGACGTGCTGTCGCTGCATATGCGCCTGGTCGACGCCACTCGCGGCATCGTCAGCTCGGCTGATCTGGCGCGGATGAAACCGACGGCACTCGTGGTCAACACCAGCCGCGCCGGGCTGATCGAACCGAATGCCCTGGTGAATGCCTTGCGTTCCGGCCGGCCGGGCATGGCGGCGGTCGATGTCTACGAGAAGGAACCGCTGCGCGACGTCAACGACAAGCTGCTGACCATGGACAATCTGGTTTGCACGCCGCATATCGGCTACGTCACGCGCGACGAATACGAACTGCAGTTTGCCGATATCTTCGACCAGATCGTTGCCTACGCCGCGGGGACGCCGATCCATGTCGTCAATCCGGAAGCGATCGGCAAGCGCTGAGCGAAATGCAAGGGCAAAAAAGACCGGCCCCGAAGGACCGGTCAACTTCGCATCGACTGGCGTCGATCAAAGGTTCTTGTTGATGGCCGCGGCCCCCTTGTTCACGGCCTCCTTGCTGGCTTCCTTGGCATCGCCGACGGCCTTCTGACCCTTGCCTTTCGCCTCCTGCGTCACGCCTTCGCCTTGCAATTGATCGGAACCGGTGGCTTCGCCGAGACCCTGCTTCGTCTTGCCGATGGCCTCGTTGGTGGTGCCCTTGATCTTGTCTGTGGTTGAACTCATGGAACTCTCCTTTGGAGGTGTCGCGGGGACAAGTCCGCCATGCGCCAACGGTTCCGCAATTCGACTGGTTTGCGGCCGAGGTTTTCGCTACCGTTCGCGGGATTATTTTTCGGGAAAGCCATCCATGACTGGCCATCACGACCAACCCCACGATCATGCCGATCATTCGCACGATCAGGACCGCTGGAAGCATGACGGCGTCCGCGTCATTCCCGGCGACCAGCTCGATCCCAACGTGCCCTCGACCGCCGGCATGGATCGCAAGGCTGCGGTCAATTTCGCCCGCGTCGGCGCGCAGAAATTGTGGGCGGGCACCGTGACCATCAAGCCCGATGCCAAGACCGGCGCGCATCATCACGGCCATCTCGAGAGCATCATCTATGTCGTGAAAGGCAGAGCACGCATGCGCTGGGGTGAGCATCTGCAATTCACCGCCGAAGCCAACCCCGGCGATTTCATCTTCATCCCGCCCTATGTGCCGCACCAGGAGATCAACGCCAGCCGCGACGAGGTGCTGGAATGCGTACTGGTGCGCAGCGACGGCCAGGCAGTCGCGATCAATCTCGACATCGAGCCGGTGGAGAAGCCGGAAACGGTGCTGTGGGTCGATCCCGTGCACCGCGATCCCGCCGAGACCAAGTGACAACGCCGTTCGGGCTGACCAAGCCGTCATTGCTTGGTCGCTTGCACGCCTCGCGATGATGAAAAAAACCTCGGAGTTGTCGGATCGGGGTTCGGTCCTTCGTCCTGCGAACGATTGCATCCAACCTGAGAGGAACGCTTGCATGTCCAAGATATCCCCCTGCCTGTGGTTCAATGGCGAGGCCGAGGAGGCCGCGAAATTCTATGTTTCGCTGCTGCCGGACTCCCGGATCGAGAAAGTCCAGCGCAATCCGGTCGACGGCCCCGCCGGCAAGGCGGGTTCCGTGCTGGTGGTGGATTTCACGCTGGCCGGCCAGGAGTTCATGGCGTTAAATGGCGGCTCGCAATTCGAATTCACCCATGCGATCTCGTTCAAGATCGACTGCGCCGATCAGGCCGAGGTCGACCGCCTCTGGGACGCGCTCACTTCCAAGGGTGGATCGGCCGTGCAATGCGGCTGGCTCAAGGACCGCTACGGCATCTCCTGGCAGATCGTGCCGTCGGTGCTGCCGCAGTTGCTGGGCGGTCCCGACCGTGCCGGCGCCGAGCGCGCGATGCAGGCCATGATGCGGATGGTCAAGCTCGACATCGCCGAGCTGCGCAAGGCATATGATGGCGCCTGAAGTAGCCGCCATCGCGGCCATCCTCAGGCGAGGCTCGCTCGCCGGCCTCCGGCTGCGATGCTGCGGTCGCAATGCCGACGCGGGAACGCCGATGTGCCGACAATAATTCGGCAAGATGGCCGGCTACGATCCGCATTCGGCACAAGAACAGAAGAAATGCGAGCCCGTGTTTCAGACTCCGAAACGACAAAGCGACTATCAGAGCCATCGTGCAAACACGCCGGACCGAACAGTGATCTCGATGCCGGTTCTGATCGGTGCGGCCATGATCGCCGCGGCGATCCTGCTGGCGGCGCTGATTACGACGCTCGGTACGCGCTTCGCGGGGCTCGAAAGCACCACAGACGAGACGGTCTGGCTGATCGATCGGCTGACCGGCAAGGTTTACAAATGTGACGCGCCGGAGCGCGGCAAGGCGTCATGCGATGCGGAGGTCGCGACCGGAAGCGTCGGCGGTCCGCCGAAGCGCTGACAACGCCGATCGGTGGCTCGGACGCGAATTCGCCGCACCGGGTGCCGTCTCGACCGCCTGCCGCCTCCAGCCGCCGCCCCACTTGGTTCGGCGGTCAGCCCTCCGAATTGGTCGAGTGCTCTCCTGGAGTGGTACTTGTAGCACGCTGTACCAATCTCCCTGTGACTTGCTATTATCTGTCCGAACTTCTGTTCTGGCTCGACGTCGGTTGCCTCGTTATTTATGTGTTGGCTGAGGTCGTTAAGTGGCTTATCGAAATCGCCGCGAGTTTTCGGGAATGACGGAGCGAGCGTCATGATGGGTTTCAAAACGGGCCAGAAGAAGCGTTCCGAAAATGACGTGAGCCTGCTCGATCCCAATGACTGGTTGCGGGAGATTTACACGGTAGCGAAGGATTACTTTTCACCTCTTGCGGCGCTGACTCGAAACTTTGTCAGCCATGTCCAAATGGACGTTAAGCGGCAGAAGGTCCTCGACGATCAGCAGAGCCTTGTCAAAACAACGCCGCATAAGGACCTGGACTGAGCTCAATCGGCAGCTTCCACGAGAACCTGCACCGAAGCCTTTCACTTCGGGCCAAACATTCGGCGCGAATCCCGCTAAATTGCCGCCGCAATGCCCACCGCCGATAAACCCCGCCCCCTTTCCAAGGCCGACGCCAGGCGCATCTGGCTGCGTGCCCAGAGGCTCGACACGCCGGCGCCGTTTGGCGCCGGGCCGCAGGCGACCGCGGCGGCGGTCGAACATCTCGGCTATGTGCAGATCGACACTATCAACGTCATCGAGCGGTCGCATCATCATGTGCTGTGGAGCCGGATTCCCGAATACCGGCGCGCGGACCTTCGCCAGGCCCAAAGCGTCGACAAGAGCGTATTCGAGTACTGGACCCATGCGTTGTCTTATGTGCCGACTCGCGATTTGCGCTTCTTCATCCCGGCCATGAGGCGTCATCGGCGCGAAGGTCATCGATGGTTGAAGTCGGTCAGTCCGGCGGACCTGCGCAAGGTGATGACGCTGGTCCGGCGCGGCGGTGCCCTGACCATCCGCGACATCGACGACGACGTGTTGACCGACAAGGAACATCTGTGGGCCAGCCGCAAGCCGTCGAAGCGGGCGTTGCAGCTCGCCTTCTACACCGGCGCGCTCACCATCAGCGAGCGCAATGGCATGCTCAAGACCTACCAACTGATGGCGCGTCATTTCGGCTGGGACAGCCCGCCGAAGCCGGCCTCGCCGATGGAAGTCGCCGGTTATCTGCTCACGCGCGCACTCCGCGCTCAGGGCATCGTCAGCCTCGATTCGATCTGCCACCTCGATGCACCGAGCAAGGCGGCGGTCCGCCGCGTGATCGAGGCCAAGGTCCGTCGCCGCGAACTGGTGGCTGTCGCGCTTGAAGGCGCCGGCAAGCAGGAGCATTGGGGACGTCCTGAAACGCTGGAATCCGGCGGCGCCGCCGCCGAACCCGTGCACATCCTCTCGCCGTTCGATCCGCTCGTCATCCAGCGCAAGCGCAGCGAACTGTTCTTCGGTTATGGCCATCGCTTCGAGGCCTATGTGCCAAAGGAGAAACGGCTGTTCGGCTATTTCGCGCTGCCGGTGCTGATCGGCGATGAGATCGTTGCCGCCATCGATCTCAAGACCGACCGCAGGGAGCGCAAGTTGCTGCTGCAGCAATGGAACTGGATCCGCGGCGGCGCGCGCAAGGAGCTGAAGCGCCGGATCGAACAGGAATTGCACCGTTTCGAGCATTTTCAGCTCGCCGACTGATCGGGACGCGGGGCACCGGGAGAAGGGTCGCCGCCCTTGACTTCACGAATTCATGACTACTGATGATTATTGACATTCAACAGTTATTATTCAACATTCCTCACGGACTCAGTCGGAGGAGTGCAGGATGTTGGTCCGTTCGGTTTTATCAAGCTATTCCAGGCTGTTAGCAGGTGCTTCGTTGGCCCTGATGGCGATTGCGCTGGCCGGCTGCAACGACGCCGTCGCGGTCAAGGCTTCGCCCGGCCGGCCTGTTCTGGTCGCCACTGTGCACTACGAAGCCGAATCCCCCGAGCGAAGCTTTGTCGGCACCATCAAGCCCCGCATTGAAACCGACATGGGTTTTCGAGTACCCGGCAAGGTCGCCAAACGCCTGGTCGAGGTCGGCCAGACCGTCGAGGTCGGCCAGCCCTTGGCGACGCTGGACGGAGTCGATCTGAAGCTGCAGGCCGAACAGGCCGAGGCCGAATTACAGGCCGCGACCGGAAATCTGGCGCAGGCCGCCGCTGCCGAAACCCGCGCACGGGACCTGCGCGGCAAGGGCTGGACCACCGATGCCCAATTGGATCAGGCGAAAGCTGCCGGTGACGAGGCGCGGGCGCGGCTCAATCGCGCCGAGCGTTCGGTCGACCTCACCCGGAATTCGCTTTCCTACGCCACGCTCGAAGCCGACAGCCGCGGCGTCGTCACCGCGACCCTGGTCGAGCCCGGCCAGGTGGTGGCCTCCGGACAGACCGCGATCCGTGTCGCCCGCTTTGCCGAAAAGGAAGCGGTGGTCGCGATCCCGGAAACGCTGCTCGGCCGCGCCAAGGACGGCGTTGCCAGCGTGACGCTATGGTCCGACCCGGGCAGGCGGTATGCCGCAAAGCTGCGCGAGGTCGCGCCCTCGGCCGATCCCGCCACGCGCACCTATCTCGCCAAATTCTCGCTGCCCGACGCCGACGACCGCGTTTCGCTCGGCATGACGGCGACGCTGACGCTGGCCGATCGCAACACCGAACGGGTAGCGCGGCTGCCGCTATCGGCGCTGTTCAGCGAGGGCGGCGATCCGTCGTTTTACATCGTCGATGCCAATGGCGACGTCGCGCTGAAGCCGGTCACCGTCAAATCCTACGAGACGGATCACGTCGTCATCTCGGGCGGCGTCGAGGAAGGTGCAAGGGTAGTCACGCTCGGCGTGCAAAAGCTCGATCCGGCCCAGAAGGTCAGGGTCGTCTCGTCGCTGTCGTTCTGACATCGGAGGGTGACATGAAGCGCTTCAATCTTTCGGGCTGGGCCGTCAGCCATCCCGCGCTCATTCTGTTTCTCACCATCGCGCTCGGTGCGGCAGGTCTATTTTCCTACCAGCGCCTGGGACGCGCTGAGGATCCATTCTTCACGGTCAAGGTGGTCAACGTCTCGGCGATCTGGCCCGGCGCGACTGCCGAGGAAATGCAGATGCAGGTTGCCGATCCGATCGAGAAGAAGCTGCAGGAACTGCCTTATTTCGAGAAGGTGCAGACCTATTCGAAACCGTCATTCACGGCGATGCAGGTCACCTTCCGGGATTCGACCCCGCCGAAGGAAGTGCCGTATCTGTTCTATTTGCTGCGCAAGAAGCTCGCCGACGTGCAGGGCCAGCTTCCCACGGGCCTGCTCGGACCCGTCGTCAATGACGAATTCAGCGACGTCGATTCGATCCTCTACACGATGACCGGCGACGGCGCCGATTACGCGCAGTTGAAAAAGGCCGCCGAAGGCCTGCGGCAGCGGCTGCTGAAGGTGTCCGGCGTCACCAAGGTCGATCTCTACGGCACCCAGGACGAGAAGATCTATGTCGAGTTCTCGCACGCCAAGCTGGCGACGCTCGGGATTACGCCGCAGGCCCTGTTCGATTCACTCGCCAAACAGAACAACGTGGTGCCGGCCGGTACGGTCGAGACCACAGCACAGCGCGTGCCGTTGCGCGTCACCGGCGCACTCGATGGCGTCAAGGCGGTGGCGGAGACGCCGGTCGAGAGCAACGGCCGGGTGTTCCGGCTCGGCGACATCGCGACCGTCAGCCATGGCTATGTCGATCCGCCGAGCTTCGTCGTGCGCCAGGAAGGCAAGCCCGCGCTCGGCATCGGCGTCGTCACCGCCAAGGGCGCCAACATTCTCGAGCTCGGCAAGGACGTGGCGGATGCCACCGCTGAATTCATGCAGGCGGTGCCGCAAGGCATCAATGTCGAACAGATCGCCGATCAGCCCACGGTGGTCGAGCATGCGGTCAGCGAGTTCGTGCACTCCTTCATCGAGGCGCTGGCGATCGTGCTGTTCGTTTCCTTTGTCGCGCTGGGCTGGCGTACCGGCATCGTGGTGGCCCTGTCGGTGCCGTTGGTGCTGGCGATCGTCTTCATCGTCATGAACGCGATGTCGCTCGATCTGCACCGCATCACGCTCGGCGCCCTGATCATCGCGCTCGGGTTGCTGGTCGACGACGCCATCATTGCGGTGGAGATGATGGTGGTGAAGATGGAGCAGGGCTGGGATCGTATCCGCGCGGCGTCCTTTGCCTGGGAATCCACGGCGCTTCCGATGCTGACGGGAACGCTGGTGACCGCGGCCGGATTCCTTCCGATCGGCTTTGCCAATTCCGCGGTCGGCGAATATGCCGGCGGCATCTTCTGGATCGTGGCGATTGCGCTGGTGGCATCCTGGTTCGTGGCGGTGATCTTCACGCCCTATATCGGCGTCAGGCTGCTGCCGAACATCGCGGTCAGCCACAACCATGATCCGCATGCGGTGTACGAGACCCGGATCTACCGGCTATTGCGCGGCACGATCCAGTGGTGCGTCAACCACCGCGTCAAGGTGGTACTGGCGACGGTCGGCATCTTCGCGCTCTCGATCGTGGCCTTCGGTCATGTGCAGCAGCAATTCTTCCCGCTCTCCGAACGGCCGGAGTTGTTCCTGCAGTTGCGCCTGCCCGAGGGCACGGCATTCCGCGTCACCGAGCAGTCGGTCAGGACCGCCGAAACGCTGCTCAAGGACGACCAGGACATCTCGACCTATACCGCCTATGTCGGCCAGGGATCGCCGCGTTTCTGGCTCGGGCTGAACCCGCAATTGCCGGACGAATCCTTCGCCGAAATCGTCATCGTCGCGAAGGACGTCAAGGCGCGGGAGCGAATCAAGGCGAGGCTGGAGAAGGCGGTCGAGGACGGCGCGCTGACCGAGGCGCGGGTGCGGGTCGACCGTTTCAATTTCGGGCCGCCGGTTGGCTTTCCCGTGCAGTTCCGCGTGATCGGCCCCGATACCAGGACGGTGCGCGACATCGCCTACCGGGTGCGCGACATCGTCAGGCAGAATCCCAGTGTCAAGGATCCGCAACTCGACTGGAATGAACAGTCGCCCTATCTGAAGCTCGTGGTCGACCAGGACCGCGCCCGTGCGCTGGGCCTCACCCCGCAGGATGTCTCACAGGCGCTTTCCATGCTGATCTCGGGCGTGCCGGTGACCACGGTGCGCGAAGGCATCGAGAAGGTCGACGTGGTGGCGCGCGCGGTGCCGTCGGAACGGCTCGACCTCGGCCATGTCGGCGATCTCACCGTCACCTCGCGCGATGGCGTTGCCGTGCCGTTGTCGCAGATCGCCAGGATCGAATATGCCCATGAGGAGCCGATCCTGTGGCGACGCAACCGCGACATGGCGATCACGGTGCGTGCCGACGTCGCCGACGGCGTGCAGGCGCCCGACGTCACCAACCAGATCTGGCCGAAATTGCAGGACATCCGCGCGAGCCTGCCGCCGGCCTACCGGATCGAGGTGGGAGGCGCAATCGAGGAGTCGGCCAAGGGCAACGCGTCGATCTTCGTGCTGTTTCCGGTGATGGTCATGGTCATGCTGACCCTGCTGATGATCCAGCTTCAGAGCTTCTCGCGGCTGCTGCTGGTGTTCCTCACCGCGCCGCTCGGCATCATCGGAGCCTCGCTGGGCCTCAATGTCGCGAACCAGCCATTCGGTTTCGTGGCGCTGCTCGGCCTGATCGCGCTGGCCGGCATGATCATGCGCAATGCGGTGATCCTGGTCGACCAGATCGAGACCGACGTGGCGCACGGCCTGACCCGCAAGGAGGCGATCGTCGAGGCCACCGTGCGGCGCGCCCGTCCGGTGGTGCTGACGGCGCTGGCCGCGATCCTGGCGATGATTCCGCTGTCGCGCTCGGCGTTTTGGGGCCCGATGGCGATCACCATCATGGGCGGGCTGTTTGTCGCCACCTTCCTGACCCTGCTGTACCTGCCGGGCCTCTATGCCCTCTGGTTCCGCAACAGCCTTGAGGAAAGCGGCCGGAGCGCACACATTGATCTTGCGCCGCAGCATCAGGGCGAATCGGAGCCTGCAATTCCGCTTGCTGCGGCCGCGGAATAATTGAAGATTGGCGGCCAACATGACGCTCGTTTCCGACAATATCGAAGCCGACACCCGCGAACGGATTCTCGCGGTGGCGGAGCGTCTGTTTCGCGAAATCGGCTACCAGAAGACCACGGTGGCCGACATCGCCAAGGCGTTGCGGATGAGCCCGGCGAACGTCTATCGCTTTTTCGATTCCAAGAAGGCGATCCACGCCGGCGTGGCGCGCGGCCTGATGGGCGGGGTCGAGGATGCGGCGCAGGCGATTGCCGGCAAGCGGGAATCGGCGGCTTCACGGTTGCGCGAGCTTTTGACCACGATTCACCGCATGAACACCGAGCGCTATGTCGTCGATTCCAAGCTGCACGAGATGGTCGAGATCGCGATGCAGGAGAGCTGGGATGTCTGCGTTGCCCACATGGAGCGGGTGACGGAGACCATCGGGGCGGTGATCGCCGACGGCGCCGCGTCCGGCGAGTTCGCGGTCGAAGATGTGCCGGCGGCGGCGATGTGCACCTGCACTGCGATGATACGATTCTTCCATCCGCAGATGATTGCGCAATGCGCCGACAAGCCCGGGCCGTCGCTCGACCAGATGATCGATTTTCTGTTGGCGGCCCTGATGCCGCACGGTAAGGCGCCGTTGGCTCCGTCATTGACGTGATATGGATTGCCTCGTCGCTTCGCTCCTCGCAATGACGGCTAAAATCGTCATTGCGAGCGTAGCGAAGCAATCCATCTCCCAGCGGACGTGAAATGGCTTGCGTCGCAACGACGGACCAATGGAAGGAACAGGCCGGCGTGGATACTTCAGTCACCAGAGATCTGCACTACTACGAACCGGTGAACGGCCACGGCCTGCGGCACGATCCCTTCAATGCGATCATAGCGCCGCGGCCGATCGGCTGGATCTCCTCGCGGGATACCAGGGGCAATGTCAATCTGGCGCCCTACAGCTTTTTTAACGGGTTTTGTTACATTCCGCCGATCATCGGCTTCTCCTCGACCTCGTGGAAGGACTCGGTGCAAAACATTCAGGAGACCGGCGAGTTCTGCTGGAATCTCGCGACCATGGAGCTGGCGAAGCAGATGAACGCGACCGCCGCCCATGTCGCGCGCGATGTCAGCGAGTTCGAGATCGCCGGGCTGACGCCGGCGCCGAGCCGCCTCGTCAGCGTGCCGCGGGTCGCCGAAAGCCCGGTGTCGTTCGAGTGCAAGCTGACGCAGATCATTCAGCTTCAGGGCGCCGACGGCAAGAAAGCGCAGGCGTGGCTGACACTCGGCGAAGTCGTCGCCGTTCATATCGACAAGGCCATGATCAAGGACGGCGTCTATCAGACCGGCTTGGCGCGCCCGATCGTGCGAGCCGGCCGCAAGGGTGATTATTTCGAGATCAGGCCGGACGCCATGTTCGAGATGGAAAGGCCGGACTGAACGCACCGCCGCTTCCCGCGGTATCGAATGCTGTCGAGTGTTGCCGGAACTGCGGCGGCGGCTGGCCGTTATCCGCAAGCACTGCCGGAGCGGAGAATTTTATTCAATTTCGCCTTACTCTTGTTGCGAAGTATCCAGTGATTCCCGTGCATTCCTGCTAAGTTGAACCCCATCCAGCGCAGGCGAGCCTCGCCGCCGCGAGCGCTGCATCGATCATGAGGACATCGCCATGACCTTCCGGCGCGATTTCATCACCAAGCCGATCTTCTCCTGGGCGCGCGGTGTGCTGCCGGCGATGTCGGACACCGAGCGCGAAGCGCTGGAAGCCGGCGATGTCTGGTGGGACGCCGATTTGTTCACCGGCAACCCCGATTGGTCGAAGCTGCTCGCCAATGCGCCGGCGACCTTGACGCCGGAAGAGCAGGCTTTTCTCAACGGCCCGGTCGACCAGCTTTGTGCCATGCTCGACGACTGGAAGATCAACTGGGAATGGCGCGACCTTCCGCCGGAGGCCTGGGATTTCATCAAGCAGAAGAAGTTCTTCGGCATGATCATCCCGGCCGAATATGGCGGGCTCGGCTTCTCGCCCTACGCGCATTCCGAAGTGGTCCGCAAGATTTCATCGCGCTCGCTGACCGCCGCCGTGACCGTGATGGTTCCGAATTCGCTCGGTCCCGGCGAACTGCTGATGCGCTTTGGCACCAGGGAGCAACAGGAGGCCTGGCTGCCGCGGCTGGCGGATGGTCGCGAGATCCCCTGCTTTGGCTTGACCAGCCCGGAAGCCGGCTCCGATGCCGCCTCGATGATCGACAGCGGTATCATCTGCAAAGGCGAATTCGAGGGACGCGAGGTGCTCGGGCTGCGGCTCAACTGGCACAAGCGCTACATCACGCTCGGGCCGGTGGCGACCCTGCTCGGCCTTGCCTTCAAGGCCTACGACCCCGACCACCTGGTTGGCAGCGAGACGGACCTCGGCATCACCGTAGCACTGATCCCGACCCATCTGCCTGGCGTCGAGATCGGCCACCGCCACTTGCCGGCGATGCAGGTGTTTCAGAACGGCCCGAACTGGGGCCGCGACGTGTTTATCCCGATGAATTACATCATCGGCGGGCAGCAACGCCTCGGCCAGGGCTGGAAGATGCTGATGACGGCGCTTGCCGCCGGGCGCGGCATCTCGCTGCCGTCACTGTCGGCCGCCGGGGCGGCCTATGCGGCGCGCACCACCGGCGCCTATGCGCGGATTCGCGAACAGTTCAATGTGCCGATCGGCAAGTTCGAAGGCATCGAGGAGCCGCTCGCCCGCATCGCCGGCACCGCCTATCTGCTCGACGCGGCGCGGCGGCTGACCTGCGCGGCGCTCAATCAGGGCCGGCATCCCGCGGTGATTTCCGGCATCATGAAGCTGCAGGCCACCGAGCGGATGCGAGTCGCAATCGACGACGCGATGGACATCCATGGCGGCAAGGCCGTGATCGACGGCCCGCAGAATTATCTCGGTAACCTCTACCGTTCGGTGCCGGTCGGCATCACGGTCGAAGGCGCCAATATTCTCACCCGCAACTTGATCGTGTTCGGTCAGGGTGCGATCCGTGCCCACCCCTATCTGCTGGAGGAGATGAACGCGCTTGGCGATCATGACCGTGCCAGCGGATTGGATGCCTTCGACAAGGCGTTCTGGAAACATATTGGTCACAGCGTGACGACGCTGTTTCGGGCATGGGGTCGAAGCTGGAGCGGCGGCATGTTCGCGCCGGCGCCCGAGGCTGGCGCTGCGAGCGGATTTTACCGGCAGTTGTCGCGGTATTCAGCGGCCTTCGCGCTGTGCGCCGACATGGCGCTGCTGACACTCGGTGGCGCGCTGAAGCGCAAGGAAATGCTGTCGGCGCGATTCGGCGACATCCTGTCGGAATTGTATCTGCTGTCGGCAGCGTTGAAACGCTGGCACGACGAGGGCCGGCAGCCAGCCGATTTCGCCGCGCTCGAATGGTGCATGGGGAACGGCTTCAAGACCATCGAGGTCCGCTTTGCCGAAATTCTGGCCAACCT
>DASUIA010000126.1:0-2066 GCA_036273255.1 Bradyrhizobium sp. | reverse complement strand
CTGGAACCAAGCCCTTGCGACAAAAGCCGAATTCGCATTTGCTATGGGCTCGCCAAGGCAGGGGGAAATCGCGGTGGCCGACGCTGCGCTGGACGACGTTTTCATCGACGACATCGCTCTGCCCGCGACCGATGGCTACCTCTTGGGAGCCTCGCTGTTCCTGCCTCGCGGCGTCAAGCGCCATGCCGTGCTGATCAATTCGGCGACCGCCGTGCCGCGCAAGGTTTACCGAGGATTCGCCGGATATCTGGCGCGGCGCGGCTGCGCGGTGCTGACCTATGACTATCGCGGCACCGGCGACAGCAGGCAGAAATCGCTGGTCGGCTACAACCAGTTCAAGTCGCTCAAGGGCTTCAAGGCCTCGATGGCGGACTGGGCGGCGCTCGACATGACCGCCGCGGTCGCCTGGATGCGCGAGCGCTACAAAAACCTGCCGCTGGCTTATGTCGGACATTCCTTCGGTGGCCAGGCGCTGGGATTGCTCGGCAACAACACCGAGGTGTCGCGCGCGCTCCTGATCGCGGCGCAAGCCGGCTACTGGAAGCTGATCGCGAGTCCGGAGCGTTACCGCGTCTATGCTGTCATGAACGTGGCCGGCCTGCCGCTGACCCGCCTGCTCGGCTACGCGCCGGGCTGGGCCGGCCTCGGCATGGATCTGCCCAAGGGCGTGTTCGAGCAATGGACCAAATGGGTGATGAGCCCGCGTTATCTGTTCGACGACGGCACGCTCTCGACCGCGCTTGGCCATTTCGGAAACTACACGGGCGCGATGCGCGCGCTGTGCCTGACCGACGATCCCTGGGCCACGCGCCCGGCGGTCGAATTGTTGTGCGCCGGTTTTACCGCGATCAAGCCGGACATCGTCAGCATCACACCATCCGACGCCGGCGTCGCCAAAATCGGTCATCTCGGCTTCTTCCGCCCCGAACACCGGGACACGTTGTGGCGCGGCGCGGCGGAATGGCTCGAGGCGACGGGGTAATTCGGCGACCTCTCCGCGAGTCGTCCCCGCGAACGCGGGGAGGTGGATTCACACTCGAAGTGCAACAATTGGGCAAAGGTCTCAGCCGGGGTGCTGAAGTCAAGGCATTTGCGTGGGGTGTTGTTGTAGGCGGCGACGAGGCGGTGGAAACGGCTGGTCGAGAGCGTGGCAAGGTCGGTTTTGCGGGGGATGAAGCGGCGCATTCGCCCGATGGCATTTTCGACACCGCCCTTTTGCCAGGGCGCGTAGGGATCGCAGAAGAAGGTCTCGATCGCCAGGCCGCGCAGCAAGAGGTGACGAGCAAACTCGGTGCCGTTATCGAAGGTCACGGTCTGGCGGAGCGGCTGTGGCAGGCTGGCGAACAGGTTGAGGAGATGACGGGCAACGCCATGGGCCGCCTTGCTGGTCAAGCGGATCGCCAGCAGGAGGCGGGACTTGCGCTCGTGCACGGTGAGGATCGCCTGGCCGTATTTTGCGAACATCATCAGATCGGCTTCCCAGTGCCCGCAGGTCGCGCGATCGGCGGCCTCGATGGGCCGGTTTGCCACGGAAACACGGCCTTCAATGAAGTTTGGGGAGCCGCCACCCTTTCTGCCGCGACAGCCTCGTTTGCTCTTGCCGCGGGGCAGATAGTGTCGCCAGCGGTAGTCCTTGGTGCGGGCAATCTGGGCATAGATGAAACGATAGATGCTCTCATAGGAGATCACTTTGCGACGTTGCTCGCGCTTGAGCCGGCCGGCGATCTGTTCGGGCGACCATCCGCTTGCGAGCCGCTCAATGACGGCTGCTCGCAAGCTCTCGTCGCGTTCGAGGCGAGATCCTTTCCAGCGCCGGGCCCGGGTCTGCTGCTGGGCGTAGCTGGGCTTGTATCCCACCTGAGCGCCGCCATTGCGCTTCAACTCCCGAGAGACCGTTGATGGCGAGCGATCCAGAGCTGCCGCGATTTGCCGGACCGAGCGGCCATTGGCATGAAGCCGGGCAATCTCGCATCGGTCGTCCAGGGAAAGCTGCTCGTAACTCCGCCCCATGGCAACACCTCCTCCAGGAAGTGTTGCACTTCGTTTGTGAACTCGGGGGACCCATA
>DASUIA010000125.1:0-30858 GCA_036273255.1 Bradyrhizobium sp. | reverse complement strand
CGGTCGCATGGTGGACGGACAGCCACCAGCCGCCCACCGCAATCAACAGCAGCCGCGCGCTCTGCGCCAGCACCGGTCCAAGAACCTTGGCCGCGCCCTGCGATGAGAAATACATCGAAATCGCCAGCCCGATGAATGCGTACATCGGAGCCGCAGTCGACAAATACTGCCGGCTGGCGGCACGTACGCCGGCATCACCGGTAAAGACGTTTACCCACAAATCGGGGAAGATCGCGATGACCGTTGCGACTACGCCGACCGAGACGAAGGAGACGCAGCCTGCGGTCCAGGCGATCCTTCTTGCGCGAACCACCCGTTCGGCACCGATCGCCATGCCGATCATCGGCACCGACGCAATGCCGAACGCAAACGCAACCGAGGTCAGCATGAATTCGAGCCGCGCCCCGATGCCGTAACCGGCCAGAATTTCGGTGCCGAAGCGCGCCAGCATGTGGGTGAAGATACTGATGGTCAGCACCGACTGCAGCGGCGAAAAGCAGGAAATCATGCCGACCTTCAGAATATCGACGAACATCTCGCGGCGAATGCGAAGCCCCCGGATTTTGGGAGCGACCCGCGCCCTTCCGGAAAACAGGTACCACGTCATGACGGATATGCTGATCAAATAGGCGGTCAGCGAACCCGCGGCGACGCCGCGCATGCCAAATTGCGGGATCGGGCCGATGCCGAGGCCGAGCGCGCCGCCGAGAACGATCTGGCAGACGGCGGAGTTGAGGATCAACAGCGACGGCAGCTTCATGTTGCCGGTACCGCGCAGAATTCCGGCCAGCGTATTCATCAGCCACGGCACGACCGCGCCACCAAAGAAGATCTGGGTGTAGCCGATCGCGTTGGCCAGGACGTTGCCCCGGCCGCCGAGCAATTTCAGCAGCGCCGGACCCAACAGCAGCATGCCCAGCATGAATGTCAGTCCGAAGCAGACGCCGATCAGCAAGGCGTGCGCGGCCAGCGCCGAGGCACGACCGACCTCGCCGGCACCGAGCGCGCGCGCGATCGCCGACGCCACGCCACCGCCCATCGCGCCTCCCGACATGGTCATGGTCAGGATGACAAAGGGAAACACCAGCGCCATCGCGGCCAGCGACTCGACGCCAAGCCGGCCGATATAGGAGGTTTCGGCAATCACCACGCAGGTGCCGGCGCTGAGCGCGACGACATTCGGCCAGGCGAGCTCGAGCAAAGTGCGCAGGATCGGGCGATCGAGCAGCGAATTGCGCGCCGTCGCGGCCATCGCGGGAAGCGGCGACCGGCTGGCTTCGGCGATCGGAATTTCAGCAACGGCGATATCGGACATGGCTGCTCCGGGCCCGATTGATGCCGCGCCGCCTCGCTTCCTAGCATCGATCAGCCCGGAAGCCATGTGCATCGCACGCATTGGGCCCCTGCGGGATTGCAGACGGTTGCAGGCGGCGCAACCGCGCTAGCCGACCGACCAGACGAATGGCGGCAAACCGCCCGCCGCAGGCCGCATGCCGAGCGCGATGCGGCGGCCGCAGCCGGCGGCCAGGCCTTCGAACAATCCCACCAGCAGCTTCGCGCAGGCCGGGTGATAATCGGCGACGTCGGCCATCAGCTTCCAGCTCTGCTGCCTGATTTCGCAAGCCCCGCCGGTTTCGCCGCCATCGGCAACGTCGTCCTGCGCCTCGAATACCGCGCGCAGGAAAACCGCGAAATCGGCGGCGGAACCGCGCTCCATCGAGAAACTGCGCGCGACCTCGTCGAAGTACTGCATGCCGATCAGCTTTCCCGTGAGATGCAGCAGGTAGCCTGCATCTTCCGGACCGAATAGTTGCACCATGACCGGCGCCGCGGTCCGTACATATTCCATGGCGTAGTTGCGATACGCCTTCTCCAGCCGCGGCTTCGGCCACTTCGCAACCGGCAATGCCGGCGCGGTCGCCGCATCGAACATGGGGGCTTCGAGATGGCGGGCGAACACCAGCCGCTGATCCGGCCCGAGCGCATGATCGTATTCGCGGTAGAAGCCTTCCAGGCCGTCCTGGCCGTCGACGCTTTGCTTGGTGCAGACGAAGCCGAGTCTGGCGTTGCCCAGCGCAACGCCATTATTGGCATGCCATCCGCGCAGCATCGCGCGCGACACTTCACCGGGCACGCCGCAAATCGCGGTGCCCCTCCAGATCCAGCGCGGCGGCGGATAGCGGATCCAGGCCTTGCGGTCGGTCTCGAACATGTACTCGACATGAACGCCGCCGATCCAGTTGGAGAGATAGTGATATTGCGCCGCCGCCACCGCCGGCGGCAAATGGCTGAGCCCGAGCTTCTCCAGACCCGGCAGGAAGCGTTCCTGCTGCTGGCGGCGGAATACCCTGAAAACGAATTCCGCCGCATCCAGAGGTCCGCGCCGCGTCACCACGGTGAGAATGAGCCCGGTAAAATACGCATGATAGAGATCGGCGATGCCGCGCCATTTCAGCCATTGCGCCTCTGGCGCGCCGCTCTCACTGCGTTCCATCTCGCTCTCCCCTTCGCTTTCCGGCCCTTCACGCGAAAGTCAGGCCGACGCGATCGGCACCATCAGGATTTCCGCAGTATAAGGCGGGATCTGCAAGGAGCCATCATGCGCAACCGGATTTGGCTGGCCATCGCGATTGTCGGCGGCACGATCTGGCGGGTCACGCCGGCGGCGAAGTCGGCGGCAAACTAGACTTGAGAGCTAACCAGACTTGGGAGCAAACCAGAGTTGGGAAATGACGAAGGCGGCTTCACCGCCAACGTTCGCCGCATTGGCGGCTACGCCCGGAAATGCTTGCTCAGCTTGAGACCCTGGGCCTGATAGTTGGAGCCGATGCGCTGGCCGTACATGGCATCGGGCCGCGCCAGCATTTTCTCGTAGACCAGCCGGCCAACGATCTGGCCATGCTCGAGGATGAACGGCACCTCGCGCGAGCGTACTTCCAGCACCGCGCGCGCCCCCTGCCCGCCGGCGCCGGCATAGCCGAAGCCGGGATCGAAGAAGCCGGCATAATGCACCCGGAATTCGCCGACCAGGGGATCGAACGGCACCATTTCAGCGGCGTAGTCCGGCGGTACCTGCACCGCTTCCTTCGACGCCAGGATGTAGAATTCGCCGGGATCGAGAATGAGGCTGCCGTCGGGCCGCGCCGCGATCCGCTCCCAGAATTCGTCGACGGCATAGCCGGCGCGGCGGTCGATGTCGACCACGCCGGTATGACGCTTGGCGCGATAGCCGACAAACCCGCCGGTGCCGGCGCCGGAAAGATCGACGCTCAGCGCCACGCCATTGGCGAGATCGGCGTCGTCGCAATCGACCAGCCGCTCCCGATCGTGCAGCGCATCGAGCTCAACGGCACTGAGGACGGCATCGCCGGTGCGGAAGCGGACCTGCGACAGCCGCGACCCCTCCCGCAGCAGGACCGGGAAGGTCTTCGGGCTGATCTCGGCATAGAGCGGGCCATGATAGCCAGCACCGATCATGTCGAACCGCCGCGTGCCGTCGGCGATCACGCGGGTGAACACATCGAGGCGGCCGGTCGAGCTCTTCGGATTGGCGGCGGCGATGATTTCGCGCGGCAGCGCGAGGCTTTCCAGCAACGGCACGATATAGACGCAATTGGTCTCCAGCACCGCGCCGTCGCTCAAATCGATTTCGTGCAGCTTCAATTCGTCGATGCGCTCGGCCACCGTCGCGCCCGGCCCCGGCAGGAAGCTTGCGCGCACCCGATAGGCAATATCGCCGAGCCGCAGGTCGAGGCTTGCCGGCTGGATCTGGCTTTCGACGAACGGATAGGCCGGCAGAACGAGGCCGCTGTCGGCCATCGCCGCGATCATGCGGTCGGGCAGAATGCCATTGGCGCCGGGTTGAAGCGTGAACGACACGATGGGGTCCTCGGGATGGCCTCTCGCTCCGGTCATCCAACGCTGAAAATACGGACTTTTTACCGGTTATCCGATGGTTGCCTTGACGGAAAGGGCATGACGGAATATGAGCCTGACTTATCCCGTGGTGATTTGAGCCGGCCGGCTTGCAGCCACGTTAAATAAATCGCTAAACAGGCCGGGGACCTATGTGATCCCGGCCTGTGGAATTGTTCCAGGCCGGTTTTTTGTGACCATTTTCGATTGTGGTCACGACGGAGGTCACATGTCTGAAGCTATCCCACGCGCGTCGTCAACCGCCCAATACCGCCCCGAGACCCGACTGGTCCATTCCGGCACCATCCGTTCCGAGTTCGGCGAAACCTCCGAGGCCGTATTTCTCACCCAGGGCTTCGTCTACGACAGTGCCGAGCAATGCGAAGCGCGTTTCAAGGGCGACGAGGACGGATATCTCTATTCGCGCTTCTCCAATCCCAACGTGGCGATGTTCGAGCGCCGCATGATCGAGCTGGAGGAGGCCGAGGCGGCGCGGGCGACCGCGACCGGCATGGCCGCGGTGACCGCTGCGATCCTCGCACCGCTGAAAGCCGGCGATCATGTGGTGGCCTCGAAGGCGATGTTCGGCTCGTGCCGCTATGTCGTGGAGGATCTGCTGCCGCGCTACGGCATCGCCTCGACGCTGGTGGACGGTCTCGATCTCGACCAGTGGCGCAAAGCGATGCGGCCGAACACCAGAAGCTGCTTTCTGGAGAGCCCGACCAACCCGACGCTCGACGTGCTCGATATCGGCGCGATTGCGGACATCACCCACCATGCCGGCGCGCGGCTGATCGTCGACAACGTATTTGCGACGCCGATCTGGCAGAGCCCGCTCGCGCTCGGCGCCGATGTCGTGGTGTATTCGGCGACCAAGCATATCGATGGCCAGGGCCGCTGCCTCGGCGGCATCATCCTCGCCTCGCAGGCGTTCATTACCGATCAGATCCATACCTTCATGCGCCAGACCGGTCCGTCGATGTCGCCGTTCAATGCCTGGGTCCTGCTCAAGGGACTGGAAACGCTGGCGATCCGGGTGCGCGCGCAGACCGAGACCGCCGCCGTGATCGCAAACGTGCTGGCGCAGCATCCGAAGGTCACGCGGCTGGTCTATCCGGGCCGCGCCGACCACCCGCAGGCTGCCACGGTCAAGAAGCAGATGCGCGACGGATCGACGCTGGTCGGATTCGAAGTCAGGGGCGGCAAGGCGGCCGCGTTCCGCTGCCTCAACGCGCTCAAGCTGGCGCGGATCTCCAACAATCTCGGCGACGCCAAGACCCTCGTCACCCATCCGGCGACGACGACGCATCAGCGGCTGACGCCGCAGGGCCGCGCCGAACTCGGGATCAGCGAGGGCTTCATCCGCCTCTCCGCCGGCCTCGAGCATCGCGACGATCTGATCGAGGACCTGCAAGGCGCGCTGCGGAAGGCGTGAGGGCCGTGCACTCGACGCCATCCTCGTCGTGTATGTGACGGCCACTCACATCGGCCGGTAGGTCTGCACGCTCGCCGGCACATTGATGCCGAGCTTGATCTGTCCAACCGATTTGATGATGTCGTCGCCGAGCAACTGGGCAAAGCAGGCGTAGCCCCAGTCGTTCATGTGCAGGCCGTCGGCAATGACGAAGCCGTCGATCGGTATCGCCTGCTGGTCATGCCAATCGCGCATCACCTCGAAGCGCGGGAAAAGGCCGACATGGCGCAGCCGGGCGACCTTGCCGAGCAGGCGCACCATCCGGTTTGCGCTTTCGCCCCGCTCGGTCACTCTTGGAGAATACTGCGGATCGACCAGCACGAGGTCGGCGCCGGCGGCCTGGATCCTCGCAATCCCCTGCTCCACCTGCCCGGCGGTTTCCGCGGGATCGAGGTTGCGCAGCACCGCGTTGGTGCCGACCTGCCAGATCACGAGATCCGGCTTTGCATCGATCACCGAGGTCTGCAGCCGGTTCATCATTTCGGGCGCGTCCTCACCTCCCTTGCCGCGATTGAGGATGGTGATGTCGGCGCCGGGATACTGCCGGTGCAACTGCGCCGCCAGTCGGTTGGGATAGGTGAACTCGGGCGAGGTCACGCCAAAACCGGCGGTCGAAGACGAGCCGAATGCGACGATCACCACCGGCTGCCCCGAAGCGAGCTTGCCCGCCACATGCGGCAACGATCCTATCGGGTTGGCACCCTTCGGCGGCAGGCAGGGAACGCGGCTGAAAATGTCGTTGGCCGATTTCGCGACCTCCTTCACCTTGTCGATCGCCTTGGCGGTGAGGCTCTTCTGCTGCGCCGGAGCCGCCGGGTCGCCAGTCGCGGCAGTTGCGGCGGCGGACCTGGTGCCGTCGGCCAACCGCGCCTGCTGAACGGCCTGGGCGCGAGCGGGCTTGATCGTCGCCGGCATCAGCGCGGCGATGGCAGCCAGCCATAGCGTTGCGAAAAAAGGGCAGAGGAAACGCATCAATACAAAACCTCAATTCTGCTGCGCCGGATTGATGTGGGCCGCATCGATCACAAAAGTCGACAACGCGCGGCCGAGACAATCATGGACGCGTTTGGCCAGGTCGATCCCGTGCACGGCGCTGAACAGATCGAACTCTCCGGAATCATTCCATTGGCGCATGATGGCAAACCGATCGAACAGTGGAACGTCGTGCTCCTGTGCTACCACGCGCATATTGTCCAGGTAAGGCTCCTGCGCCATCATGGTTTCCGTGCGCGGACTGTATTGCGGATTCATCAATACGACGTCGGCGCCGGCATTTTGCAGCGCAACAACGCCGTCCCCGACGGCGCTGCGAAAATCATCGGGATCGACGGATCGCATGGCATCGACGGTGCCGGTTTGCCAAACCACCAAAACGGGCTTTTTGCCTTCCAGGAGCTTGGCGAGGCCACCGACGACGTCCTCGGCGGTCTTCTTGGGCTGTAGTTCCACGGCCAGATTGACCGTGAGCGCAGGCAGTCTCTCCCGCAGCATTGCCTGCAAGCGGGCTGGATAGGCGCTCGCCTCCGACGCGGGGATGGTCGAGGACCGGCTGCCGATCACCAGAATATCCAGCGGACGGCCGTTTTTCACGGCATCCGCGACCCTGGAAAGCGTGCTCTCGCTCGTCAGCAGATAGGCGGGGACCTCGCAGCGGGGCGCCGCATCCTCGGCAAACAGCGGCGAGGCGGCGAAAAGGCCGGCCAGCGACATCAATCCCATAATGGCCCTCGAACCGGACCTCATAGACTCCCCCCTGCCATATCGGCATTGCCGATCGTGCTTCTTGTCCGCGAGGCACTCTTGTCGGCGGAATGTTTGTACCATGAAAACAGCCATGCGGCGCCGGACATGATCAGGATTCCGGAAATACTGACGACGAAATGCAGCCCGGCACCGCCGGAAACCTCGGCCAGGATGAAATGTCCGGCGAATGCGAGGAATACGCCAAGACAGAAAATCTCCAGCGAGTGCTGCCCGCACAAGATCAGCGGACGCAGCCAGCGTGACTTCAACCCCGGCCAGTCCTTCCGCAGGAAGCGCACGGTCACGGCCGCCAGCGCCAGGAAATGTGCAAACCTGAGTACGTCGAGATCGGTCTTGTCGATGGGGTACATCCATTGCTCGAGCCAGCGCGGCATCAGGAAGCTGAGCTGCGGCAAATACCAGGTCAGCGTCACGAAGAACGCCGCCAACAGGTAGGCGAACGCGATCCAAAGCGTGATCCGCGATGCGAGAATCCGCGACATTCGTCCGGCACCGCCCTGCGCGCACCAGGCGCCGAACACGAACAGCAATTGCCAGGCGAACGGGTTGAAGGCCCAGACGCCGTTTGGATACGCCGACAGGTGCAGATCGTATTGCCAGGTGACGGCATAGAGCAGCACCGACAGCGCCAGCGTGACGTCGGTTCGCCACTTCATCAGCCACAGGATCAACGGCAGGAAAAACATCAGCACGATATAGAGCGGCAGCACGTCCATGTTGACCGGACGAAATCTCAACAGCAGCGCCTGGACAATGGTGACGTCCGGCTGCTTGAGAAAATCCATGATCCCCATCTCTTCGCTGTAGAGCGGATTCTCGAAGCTGGTGGCGACATAGGAAATCTCGGCCAGAAAGATCGTAAACAGGAACACATGCGCGACATAAATCTGCCAGACCCGCCGCAGGATGCGCGCCGTCGCCACCACAAAGCCGGCCTCGCGCATGGCCCGGCCATAGACGAATGCCGCGGTGTAACCCGAGATGAAAATGAATATTTCGGTCGCGTCGCTGAATCCGTAGTTGCGGATGGTGAGCCAGGTCAGAAGATTGGGCGGCAAATGGTCGATGAAGATCAGCCATAGCGCGAGCCCGCGAAACAAATCGAGCCGCAGTTCACGCTCGCTGACTCCCGCCAGCGAACTCGCCGCCGGGCCGGCGTGCGGCGCCGGGTCGGCACCTCGCCCGGTCGCGACGGGCGGTTCGGCCATTCGATCGGCAACGGATGTCATCGGGCACCGTATGGGACAAATCGAGGTTACAGGCTTACACGACGCCGGAGAACGTGTCGGCCGATAGTACCGACCCCGGGCGCGCAGGCAAGTTGCGGCGGACTACGCCAACGAACCTTTGACCGGAACCATGTTGAAACGGCGAGCGAAAATGCGACAAGATGAATGACCGGCCAATGACCGGCCATGCCACAGGGTGATTGGTTCCGGCCGGTGTTTTGGATATGATGGCATCCGATTTCGGAAAGTTGTTCGCATGTACCGCGCCGTTACCCGTCAGATCGAAGTCACCGTCGAACCGAATTTCATGCCGCAACGCTCGTCGCCGGAACGATCGGAGTATTTCTGGTCCTATACCATCGTCATCACCAACGCCGGGGACGAAACGGTCCAGCTTCAGACCCGGCACTGGATCATTACCGACGCTTCAGGCCGCAAGCGGGAAATCCGCGGCGCGGGCGTGGTCGGCGAGCAGCCCGTGCTCGCGCCGGGCGAACGCTTCGAATATACCAGCGGCGTTCCGCTGCCGACTGCATCGGGATTCATGAGCGGCCGCTACCAGATGGTGAGCGAGAGCGGCGAACCATTCGAGATCGATGTCCCGACCTTCTCGCTCGACAGTCCCGACAGCCGGCGGGTGTTGAACTAGATGGCTGTCACTCCACGCCGGCTTGCTCCGGCGTGAACTCATGGACCGAGCTGCAGAATTCGCAGGTCACCACCACCTTGCCGTCCTTGACCATCTCGGCCCGGTCCTTCGGCGCAAAGCTCTTGAGCATCGCCGATACCGCGTCGCGCGAGCAGGAACATTGTGCCCGCAGCGGCAGCGGCGGAAACACGCGGACGCCACGTTCGTGAAACAGCCGGAACAGCAGCCGCTCGCCCGAAAGGTCCGGATCGATCAATTCGACGTCCTCGACGGTAGAGATCAACGACTGGCCTTCGACCCATGCATCGTCGTCCTCTGCGACAGCATGGCTGACGACGCCCTCCGGGGCATCGCCCGGATGAAGGTCGGGCCGCCGCGCCCGCTCCGGTGCCTTGGGGAGAAATTGCAGCAGCATGCCGCCGGCGCGCCAGCGATGTCGCGGCCCGTCGCCGCCGCGCCATTCCTCGCCAACCGCGAGCCGCACCCGGGTCGGAATCTGTTCCGAGCGAAGGAAATATTCATGTGCGGCGTCCTCGAGGCTGCCGCCTTCGAGCGCGACCAGGCCCTGGTATCGGTTCATGTCCGGGCCCTGATCGATGGTCATCGCGAGATGGCCCTTGCCGAGCAACGTGCCGGAGTCCTGACCGGCCTCGAGCCGCTTCGCATCGAAGCGCGCGTAGGCGCGCAAGCGGTTTGGCGCCTGGAAGTCGACGATCAGAAACGACACCGGGCCATCGGTCTGGGTCTGCAGAATGAAACGGCCATCGAATTTCAGCGACGAGCCGAGCAGCGTCGTCAGCACGATCGCCTCACCGAGCAGCTTGCCGACGGGCGGCGGATAATCGTGTTTGGTCAGGATGTCGTCGAGTGCGGGACCGAGCCGGGTCAGGCGCCCGCGCAGATCGAGCGCATCGACCTCGAACGGCAGCACCGCGTCATCGACCGGAACGGCCGAGGGCGCACGCATGGGCGCTTGCTGGGGAGTTCCGGTGGCCGGAGATTGTGAGGTCATGAGCCTTTATCTGGGGTCGTTCGATGCGGAGCGAAAGGGTCTTGGGCGGCGGCCTGATGGAAGGGGACGGCGAGCCGCATCGGTCCCGGCTGCGCTGGAATCCAATGCTGCGCCGAATGCCTACGCCACAGCCTCAAAACACCAAGCCAGGATGCCCTTTTGCGCGTGCAACCGGTTCTCGGCCTCGTCGAACACCACCGATTGCGGGCCGTCGATCACCTCGTCGGTGACTTCATCGCCGCGATGTGCCGGCAGGCAATGCATGAACAGCGCATCGGGCCTGGCCAGCGACATCAGCTTGGCGTTGACCTGATATGGCTTCAGCAAATTGTGGCGATGCTCGCCGTCCTTGTCGCCCATCGAAACCCAGGTATCGGTGACCACGCAGTCGGCGCCGCGCACCGCGGCTTCCGGATCGCTGCCAAGCGAAATCGGGGCCTGGGTCGCCCTGATCCATTCCTTCATGGCCTTGTTCGGCGCAAGCTCGGGCGGCGTTGCGATGTTCAGCTTGAATTGAAACCGTTCCGCCGCGTGGGCCCACGACGCCAGCACGTTGTTGTCGTCGCCGGTCCAGGCGATGGTGCGGCCCTCGATCGGGCCGCGATGCTCCTCGAACGTCATCAGGTCGGCCATTACCTGGCAGGGGTGCGAGCGCCGCGTCAGCCCATTGATGACGGGGACCGTGGCGTACGCCGCAAGCTCCAGCAGCGCCTCATGGTTGAGGATGCGGATCATGATGGCGTCGACATAGCGCGACAGCACCCGCGCGGTGTCGGCGATGGTCTCGCCACGGCCGAGCTGCATTTCCGCGCCGGTCAGCATGATCGAGTCGCCGCCGAGCTGCCGCATGCCGACGTCGAACGACACCCGGGTCCGGGTCGAAGGCTTCTCGAAGATCATCGCCAGGGTCTTGCCTTCGAGCGGCCTCGCCGCCGTCCCGTGCGCCTTCAGCCTCGCCTTCATCGCGACGCCGGCCGCCAGCATGTTGCGCAGCTCCCTGGTCGGAAGCTCGCTGAGATCGAGAAAGTGACGCAGCGACTTGCTCATTGTCCCGCCGCCCGTTGCAATTGATGGCCGGAAAGGGCCGCACAGGCGCGCTCGAGCCGGACTACCGATTCATCGATCTCGGCCTCGCCAACGATCAACGGCGGCAGAAACCGCACCACATTGTCGCCGGCGCCGACCGTGAGCAGCTTTTCGTTGCGCAGGGCGGTTACGAGATCGCCCGACGGCACCACCGCCTTCACACCGATCAGCAGTCCCTCGCCGCGAACTTCCGCGAGCACGCGGGGATGGCGATCCACCACCGAAGCGAGCTTCTGCTTCAAGAGCAGCGACATCTTCTGCACATGCCGGAAGAATCCGGGCTCGAGCATGACGTCCAGCACCGCGTTCGCGGCGGCGACGGCGAGCGGGTTACCGCCGAAAGTCGAGCCATGCGAGCCCGGCGTCATGCCGGCAGCGGCTTCCGCCGTCGCGAGACATGCGCCGATCGGAAACCCGCCGCCGAGTGCCTTGGCAAGCGGCATCACGTCGGGAGTGACGCCGAGGCGCTGGTAGGCGAACAGCTCTCCGGTGCGGCCCATGCCGGTCTGCACCTCGTCGAAGATCAACAGCAGCCCGTGGTCGTCGCAGAGCTGGCGCAACGCCTTGAAGAAGGCAGGCGGTGCGGCGCGCACGCCTCCTTCGCCCTGCACCGGCTCGATCAGGATGCCCGCGGTATGCGGGCCGACCGCTTTCCTGACGGCATCGAGATCGCCGAGCTGCACCTGATCGAAACCGTCCACCGGCGGCCCAAACCCCTCGAGATATTTTGCCGAGCCGGTCGCAGCCAGCGTCGCCAGCGTCCGGCCATGAAAGGCGCCCTCGAAGGTGATGATGCGGTAGCGCTCGGGATGGCCCTTGGCGGCCTGATATTTGCGCGTGATCTTGATCGCGCATTCCATCGCCTCGGCGCCGGAATTGGCAAAGAAGACGAAGTCGGCAAAACTCGCTGCGCACAATCTCGCCGCCAGCCGCTCGCCGTCCGGACTCTTGAACAGGTTCGACATGTGCCAGAGCCTGGCCGCCTGATCCTGCAGGGCCGCGACCAGACGCGGGTGCGCATGGCCGAGCGCGTTCACCGCGACGCCGGAGGTGAAATCGAGATAGCGCTCACCGTTGGTTGCGACCAGCCAGACACCTTCGCCGCGCTCGAAACCGAGCTCTACTCTGGCGAAAACGGGAAGCAAATGCGACGTTGCGCTCTTGGTCATGCCGATCACTGAGGGTTGGGGCCGGTCGCGGTGCGCGCCTTGGCGCGATGCAGCAACAGCCGGCCCACGGAAAATAAAACGTGCCGCCTTTTCGGGGCGGCACGTCGGGCCATTCTAGGCCCACGGCGATGCGTGTCAACCTGCCGCGAAGCTGTCCGGCCACGGCCGGCCGGCAACGAATCTCCGCCGCCACCGCTGCGATGGAGAAATCCAATTGCAATGCCTAAATGACGGAACATGTGGAGTACCGACGCGGACTCTTGCGCCCGAGTCCCGCCATATTGTAGCGTCTCCGCCGTTGGGTACGACATCTCGTGCGGCAGTTCTGATCCTCTAAGTCCCCAGTGTTCCGCGTAGACGTTCGGGCGCGTCAGCCGCGCCCGGCGAGGGCTAAGGGATTCTGACCACAGGGATTTTGGAGATTGAAGATCGCTGCGCTGCCTGGTTGACGGCCGGCGCGACCGAAAGGGAAGACATGCGATGACGGTATTGACCTGGTCCGACGAGCGCGTCGAGCAATTGAAGAAACTCTGGGAGGCCGGCCTTTCGGCCAGCCAGATCGCCGCGGAGCTCGGAAATGTGACGCGAAATGCCGTGATCGGCAAGGTACACCGGCTCGGGCTTTCCGGCCGCGCCAAGAGCCCCTCCTCGGCGGCACCGCGCCAGCGGAAGGCCCGCCCGGCCCAGCACATGATGCGGGTATCGCGCCCGGTGTCGCGCGGCAATACCGCGCTCGCCCACGCTTTCGAAGTCGAGGTCGAACCGGACCCGATCGCCTACGACAATGTGGTGCCGATGAGCCAGCGCCTGTCGCTGCTGGAATTGAGCGAGGCGACCTGTCACTGGCCGGTCGGCGATCCCGCCAGTCCGGAATTCTTCTTTTGCGGCGGCAAGGCGCTCACCGGCCTGCCCTATTGCGCGCACCATTCACGCGTCGCCTACCAGCCCGCCAGCGACCGCCGCCGCCAGCCGCCGAAACCGGCAAGATAGGGCGTAGATGGGGCAACGCGCCGCCTACGGTGACTCCACCTTGGCGAAGCGGTCATCGAGCGCATAGCCGGCACCGCGCACGGTGCGGATCGGATCCTGTTCGCGGCCCGGGTTGAGCAGCTTGCGCAGCCGGCCGATATGAACATCCACGGTGCGCTCGTCGATGTAGATATCGCGACCCCATACGCTGTCGAGCAGTTGTTCGCGGCTGAATACCCGCCCCGGATGCTCCAGGAAAAATTCCAGCAAACGATACTCGGTCGGACCGAGATCGATCGGCCGTCCCGACCGCGCGACACGGCGTTTCTCGCGATCGAGTTCGATGTCGCCATAGGTGAGGATGGCGGCAAGGCGCTCGGGGCTGGCGCGGCGCAGCAGGCCTTTCACCCGCGCCAGCAATTCCGGCACCGAGAACGGCTTGACGATGTAGTCGTCGGCGCCGGTCGCGAGCCCCCTGACCCGTTCGCTTTCCTCGCCGCGCGCGGTCAGCATGATGATCGGTAGCTGACGGGTCTCCGGGCGCGCCCTCAAGCGGCGGCACAGCTCGATTCCCGACAACCCCGGCAGCATCCAGTCGAGCACGATCAGGTCGGGTACGCGTTCCTTCAGCCTGGTGTCGGCGTCATCGCCCCGCCCGACGGTTTCGACATCGTAACCTTCGGCATCGAGGTTGTAGCGCAGGAGCGTGGTGAGCGCTTCCTCGTCTTCGACCACCAGAATGCGCGCGCTCATGGGCTGGCCTTCTCCTGGTTTCCGGGCACCGTGGTGGCAAACGTCGTCATATCGCCCTTCGGCCGCTTGTCGAGGATCTGCTGGCCTTCGATCATGTAGAATACCGTTTCCGCGATGTTGGTGGCATGGTCGCCGATCCGTTCGATGTTCTTGGCGCAGAACATCAGATGGATGCAGAAGCTGATATTGCGCGGATCTTCCATCATGTAGGTCAGGAGCTCGCGGAACAGCGAGGTACAGATCGCATCGACCACCTCGTCGCCCTTCCAGACCGTCATCGCCGCCGGCAAATCGTGCGCCGCATAGGCGTCCAGCACGGATTTCACCTGCGACTGCACGAGATCGGTCATGTGCTCGAGGCCGCGGATCAGCTTGAGCGGCTGAAAGTCGCTCTCCAGCGCCGCCACGCGCTTGCCCATGTTCTTGGCAAGGTCACCGATCCGTTCGAGATCGGTCGCGACCCGCATGGCGCCGACGATTTCGCGCAGGTCGACCGCCATCGGCTGGCGCCGCGCGATGGTCAACACCGCGCGCTCCTCGATGTTGTGCTGCAGATTGTCGATCTCGGCATCGGCGGCGACGACCCGCTGGCCGAGCGCGACATCGCGGCGAATCAATGCATCGACGGAATCGACGATCATGCGTTCGGCGAGACCGCCCATCTCGGCAACCAGGCGAGTCAATTCCTGCAGATCGCTGTCGAACGCCTTGGCGGTGTGTTCGGAACCCATCATGTATTCTCCTTAGCCGAACCGGCCGGTGATGTAATCCTGCGTCCGTCGATCGCTCGGCGAGGTAAATATCCTGTCGGTCTCGTCGAACTCGATCAGCTCGCCGAGATACATGAAGGCGGTCTTGTCGGAGACGCGGGCGGCCTGCTGCATGTTGTGGGTGACGATGGCGATGGTATAGTCCTCCGCCAGCTCCTGGATCAATTCCTCGACCTTCGCGGTCGAAATCGGATCGAGCGCCGAGCAGGGCTCGTCGAACAGGATCACCTCCGGCCGCACCGCGACGGTGCGGGCGATGCAGAGCCGCTGCTGCTGGCCGCCGGAGAGGCTGAGGCCACTGGCGTTCAACTTGTCCTTGACCTCGTTCCACAGCGCACCGCCGCGCAGCGCTTTCTCAACCCGACCGTCCATCTCGGACTTGGAAATCTTCTCGTAGAGGCGAATCCCGAACGCGATGTTCTCGTAGATGGTCATCGGAAACGGCGTCGGCTTCTGGAACACCATGCCGACGCGGGCGCGCAGAAGATTGAGGTCGAGCCTGGGGTCGAGCACGTTGGTCGAATCCAGCATCAACTGGCCGGTCGCGCGCTGTCCCGGATAGAGATCGTACATCCGGTTGAAAATCCGCAGCAATGTCGACTTGCCGCAGCCGGAAGGCCCGATGAAAGCGGTGACCCGGTGGGTGCCGAGCGCGAGGTTGATGTTCTTCAGGGCGTGATGCTCACCGTAGTAGAAATTCAGTCCACGCGCGGTGACCTTCGCCGGCGCCTCGGGCAATGCCACGGGGGGGACGGATCCGCCGGCAGCGTTCATCGGTAAGGAAACTTCGCTCATTTTGCGGTCCTCTCGGCGCCGAGCACGCGCGCGCCAATGTTCAGCGCAAGTACGGTCAGGGTGATCAGCAAGGCCCCGCTCCAGGCCAGTTGCTTCCAGTATTCGTAAGGGCTTTGCACGAAATTGTTGATGGTGACCGGCAGGTTGGCCATCGTCTTGGTCAGATCGAGGCTGAAGAACTGGTTGGAGAGCGCGGTAAACAGCAATGGCGCGGTCTCGCCGGCGACACGTGCGGTCGCCAGCAGGACGCCGGTGATCAGGCCGGAGCGCGCCGCGCGGTAGGCGATGCGCTTGATCACGAGCGAGCGCGGCAGCCCCAGCGCCGACGCCGCCTCGCGCAGTGGATTGGGCACCAGCAGCAGCATGTCTTCGGTGGTGCGCAGTACCACGGGAATGACGATCACCGCCAGCGCCAGTGCGCCCGCGATGGCCGAGAAGCCGCCCATCGGCACCACCACCGCGCCGTAGACGAACAGGCCGATGATGATCGAGGGCGCGCTGAGCAGAATGTCGTTGATGAAGCGGATCACCGAGGTGAGACGATCGTTCCTGCCGTATTCGGCAAGATAGGTGCCCGCAAACATGCCGAGCGGCGCACCGATGCCGACACCGATCGCGGTCATGATGACGGAGCCGACGATGGCGTTGAGAAGTCCGCCCTGGTTGGATCCCGGCGGCGGCGTGTTCTGGGTAAATATCTGCGCATTGAGCCCCGCCACGCCATGAGAGAACAGCGTGAACAGGATCAGCGCCAGCCAGGTGACGCCGAAAATCGCGGCGCCCAGGCAGAGCAGCCTGACGACGATGTCGTTGCGGCGGCGGCGCCGGTAGATCGGGTTCATGGGTTATTTCCCCGCCTTCTTTTCCAGGCGCAGCAGCATCAGCCGCGCGGCCGCAAGCACGAAGAACGTCAGCACGAACAGCAACAGGCCGAGCAGAATCAGGCCGGACTGATGCAGACCGTCGCTTTCGGCGAACTCGGAGGCAATCGCTGCCGAAATCGTGGTGCCCGGAGAAAACACCGAGCCGGTGATGCGGTACGCGTTGCCGATGATGAAAGTCACCGCCATGGTTTCGCCGAGTGCGCGGCCGAGCGCCAGCATGATGCCGCCGATGACGCCGACCCGGGTATAGGGGATCACCACGTTGCGCACGACTTCCCAGGTGGTGCAGCCGATGCCATAGGCGGCCTCCTTCAGCACCGGCGGCACGGTCTTGAACACGTCGACCGAAATGGCGGTGATGAAGGGCAGCACCATGATGGCCAGGATCAGCGCCGCATTGAACAGGCTGAGATAGGACGGAGGGCCGGCGAAGATCGTTCCGAGCAGCGGAACATTCGCGAAGCCATCGATCATCAGCGGTTGAAAGTAATTGGCCAGGAACGGACCCAGCACGAAGAAGCCCCACATGCCGTAGATGATCGAAGGGATGCCGGCGAGCAACTCGATGGCGATGCCGATCGGCCGCCGCAGCCATTGCGGGCACAGCTCGGTGAGGAAGATCGCGATGCCGAGGCCGATGGGAATGGCAATGATCATCGCGATCACGGAGGTGACCATCGTGCCGTACAGCGGGCCAAGCGCGCCGAGAACCGGCGGATCAGCCGACGGCGCCCAGCGGGCCGTGGTCAGGAACGAGAATCCGAACGCCGTGATGGCGGGCCAGGCGCCGACGATCAGGGAAACGATGATGCCGCCGAGGATCAGCAATACCGAAATCGCGGAGATACGCGTGATCCAATAGAAGGTGACGTCGCCAAGTCTGAAGGCATGGAGCGCGCGGGCGCGATCGCAGGGGCCGGCAGCTTCCATTGCGTCGCTTTGAACGGCCATGTCCGCCACGCCAATCCCCTGTCTACTTCAAGGCTATCAGAAAGTCGTCCGCTCCGGAGCGGTTCGCTGCGGCTCCGGGATGCGTCCGGTCGGCAGCAGCTCGCCCCCGCGTCGCGCACCCCGGCGCGCCAGTCGACGCGCCGGTGAAGATGGGGCGAGTTCGTTCGCTCGGCTTCAGCTCTTGATATCCGACGACCAGGTCTTCTCGATCAGCTTGACGACCGATTCCGGGATCGGAATGTAGTCGAGGCCTTCAGCCATCTTGGTGCCGTTGGCAAACGACCATTTGAAGAAGGCGACGGCTTCGGCGGAGTTGGCCTTGTCGGCCGCTTCCTTGTGCATCAGGATGAAGGTCGAGGCGACGATCGGCCAGGACTTTTCGCCGGGCTGGTCGGTGAGGATCAGATAGTAACCCGGCGCGTGCGCCCAGTCTGCGTTGGAGGCAGCCGCCTGGAACGCCTCCGTGGAGGGCTCGACCGTCTTGCCGGCCTTGTTCACCAGCTTGGTGTAGGTCAACTTGTTCTGCTTGGCGTAGGCGTATTCGACGTAACCGATCGAATTCCTGGTCTGGCCGATGTTGCCGGAGACGCCTTCGTTACCCTTGGCGCCAACGCCGGCCGGCCATTCGACCGTGGTGCCGGATCCGGTCTTCGACTTCCAGTCTGCGCTTACCTTGGAAAGATAATCGGTGAAGTTGAACGTGGTGCCCGATCCGTCCGAGCGGTGAACGACGGCGATCGCCGCCGAAGGCAAGGCGAGCATCGGATTGAGCTTCTTGATCGCCGGATCGTCCCATTTGGTGATCTTGCCGGCATAGATGTTGGCAAGGGTTTCGCCGTCCATCACCATGTCGCCGGCCTTCACGCCTTGGATGTTCACCACGGGAACGATTGCGCCCATGATCATCGGCCACTGGGCGAGACCATCCTTTTCGAGCTGATCGACCCTGAGCGGTGCATCGGTGGCGCCGAAGGTCACGGTCCTGGCCTGGATCTGCTTGATGCCGGCGCCCGAGCCGATCGACTGGTAATTGACCCCGTTGCCGGATTCTTTCTTGTAGGCGTCCGCCCATTTCGACAGGACCGGGAAGATAAAGGTGGAGCCGGCACCGGTGATGTCGGCGGCGAACGCCGACGTCGACACGGCGACCAGGCCGGCAGCGACGATAGCCTTCATGAAATTCATATGGGTCTCCATCTGGTGAGCGAAGCGCCGGACGCGCCCGATTGCGCTCACGCCGGTCCGTTTAGGAGCGGCCGATGCTGCTTTTACGAAGCTCTGGTGACAGTTGGATGACAGCACGAGGCCATTGAAATCTCTCGATTTCAGGCGGGTGGCGAGATTTTCGGCTGGGGAAAACAAGCGGTGAAGGTGGCGCCGCTGTTCGGCACGCTTTCGATCAGCAACCGGCCGCGGTGCCGGTTAACAATATGTTTCACCAACGATAGTCCGAGGCCGGTGCCGCCCTGCGCCCGGCTGTCACCGACGTCGACCCGGTAAAACCGCTCGGTCAACCGCGGCAGATGCTCGGGCGCGATGCCGGGGCCGAAATCGCGCACCATCACGCGGACTTCCGGGGCATCTTCGCCCGTCATGGCCGAGTTGAGTGCGACCACCACCCTGCCGCCCGATGCACCGTATTTCAGCGCGTTTTCGATCAGGTTCTCGAACAGCCGAAGCAATTCCTCGCGGTCGCCCGCGATCAGGATCGGCGTCTGCGGCAACTCGACGTCAATGATCACCTGGCGCTCTCGCGCCAACGGCTCGAGGCCGTCGGCAACCTGCCGAATGATCGGCACGATATCCACCAGCGTGTCGGGACGGACATGGGCGGAGAGTTCGACCCGCGACAGCGACAGCAGATCGTCGATCAGCCGGGCCATCCGGGTCGCCTGCACATGCATGATGGCGAGAAAGCGCTCGCGCGTCGCGGGGTCGCCCTTTGCGGGCCCCTGCAGCGTGTCGATGAAGCCGGACAGAGCGGCCAGCGGCGTCCGCAATTCATGGCTGGCGTTGGCGACGAAGTCGGCGCGCATTTCCTCGACCCGCCGCAGCGGCGTTTGATCGTGGAACGTCATCAGCATGCATTTATCCGTGCCGCCGAACAGGGTCGGCACCGGTACCGGCGTCACGATCAATTCCATCCAGCGATCGACCGGCACGTGATCGAGATAGGTCGCACGCCGCGTCTCGGAGGTCGCGATGGCTTCGCGCAGTGCGGTGATGATCTCGGGCGAGCGCAGCGCGAACTGGGCGAGTTCGCTCTTGCGCAGCGCCGGCGCGAGCTGGGCCGCGGCGGCGTTGAGATGGATGACGCGGCCGGCACGGTCGAGCAGCACGGCAGGGTCCGGCATGTTGGCAATGACGGCGCTGACCGCCGCGGTCTCGACCGGGTTGACGCCGCGGACATCCTCGCGCGAGGCGGCGGTATCGTGCAGCCGCCATGGCACCAGCGCCGCCGCGGCGATGCACACGAACACCGCCGCCGCCCGCAGCAGCGACAATTCGCCCAATGTGACCACGACGGCCAGGGCAATGCCGGCGGCCAGCAGAATGATGGCCGAATGCCGCAAACGGTCCGACCACGGCGAGGGCAAGGAAGCAGAAGGGGCGTCTATGGCCATCGGACCTGCTCTTCCGTTCGGAGCTGCATCGTCAGGGGCCGGTGTCGCGACGCTTTCGGACGTAGGCGGCTTCGCGGTGCGGCTCGGGATCGAGTCCCCGCCTCGCCTGGCGCAGGCGCTTCAGTCGCGCTCCCAGGATCACTTCTCGAAACGTCAGTACGATGACGGACAGGACGAACGGAGTTATATAATAGAGGAGGCGAAACAGCAGCATCCCAGCCAGAAGGTCTTCGCGATCCATCTGCCACAGCCCGACCAGCATGGCGGCGTCAAACACGCCGAGACCGCCCGGAGAATGGCTGGCAAAGCCAAGCAGCGTCGCCGAGACAAAGATCACGGCGACCACGACAAAGCCGAGATTGGGTTCGTCCGGCACCAGAACGTACATCGCCAGCGCGCAAAAGCCGAGATCGACAATCCCGATCACGATCTGCAGCAGCGTCAGCGAGCCACCGGGCAGAACCACGGTCCAGGGCCCGCGCCCCACCACCCTTGGCCGCGTCGAGACCCAGGCCACATAGGCCACCAGTCCCAGAATGATGCCAAACGCGACCAGCCGGTTCAGCCAGGGCGGCAGTTGATCGATCGCGGTTGCCGCCTCCGGATGATAGGCGATGCCGAGGCCCAGCACCGCGGCGTTGCCGAGCCAGAACGTCAGGCCCGCCAGAAAGCAGATCTTGGCGACGTCGATCGCATTCAATCCAACGGCGGAATAGATCCGGTAGCGGACCGCGCCGCCGGTGAAAACGCTGGCTCCGACATTGTGCCCGATCGAATAGCTGGTGAAGGCGGCCAGCGCGTTGATGCGGTAGGGAATATCGCTGTGGCCGATGGCGCGAACCGCGAACAGATCGTAGAAGGTCAGGGTGAAATAGCCCGCCGCCACGAACAGGCTGGCCAGCGCGATCGAGCGCGATTCGGTTCCCTTGATGGCCTCGACGACCTCATCGACGTCGATTCCCGCCAGCATGTGGTACAGCACGTAGCACGCGATCGCGATGACCGTGATGCTGATCAGGACGCCCAACTTGTGCAGGATTTGCTTGTGGCGCAGAAACGAGGCCGCCCTGCGTATTGCTTCAAGCATCTAGACCTCGAATTGCAATCCTACGACGACAGTCGACCGGGGCGAACCTCGCCGCCGCCGGCATCACGCTTGCTTCCCTGGCAGGACGTGGTAGCGCGTTTCGAGCCGAAGTGGAATTCGCTTGGCGTGAATAAAACGCGCTCCATCAATATATTAGGTGGTATCCGCGGCGGCGGAAGCACAGTTTCGAAGTATTCACTCCAGGACCGGCTGGCCCGAGGCTGCGACCTTGTGCCTCGGCAGCCCCTTTTTGTCCTACTTTGATCGAAAGCACCGCGGCGCGTCTAGGCCACCGGGGTTGAACGCGAAATCACCCAGGCGCGCAACCAGGATCCGACGGTGCATCCGGCCAGATATAAAGCAAACATCATGAGGCCGAGGTCGAGCCAATAGCCGGGACGGCCCGGAACCAGATGGGTAAATGCGGCGGTCACCAGTGCCGCCGCCAGCAGTGCGAGCCACCGCGTCGTCACGGTGGAGATGCCGGGACCGCGATGCACCACCGCGATCCAGCCCATCGCCAGCCCCAGCAGCAGCGACGCCAGCAGCCAGCCCCAGTTGAATGCCGCCAGATAGGCCATTGGACTACCTCACCATGAAATCGATCCGGCGATTCTGCGCCTTGCCTTCGTCGGTATCGTTGGTGGCAACCGGTTGCGTGCTGCCGTAACCGGTCGCCGTGAAACGGTCTGCGGGCAGGCCGGCCTTGACCAGATAATCGCTCACCGCCTGCGCGCGCCTTTCCGACAACGCCTGGTTGACGGCATCGTCGCCGTCGGCGTCGGTATGTCCGGCAATCTCGATTTGGGCGTTCGGGCAACGCGAAGCGGTTTCGATCAGCCGGTCAAGCAGCCCGACCGAATCCGGATTGATGTCCGCCCGGCCCGGTTCGAAGCGAATCCTGCCCTTGCTGAGCAGGTCCGAAAACAGTTGCTGGCAGACGGTCGCATCCACCGGCGCCGAGGCGGGCTTCACCGAGATATCTGCCTTGTATAGCCATCCCTGCGGGAAGTCCTTGCCGGGACCCGCCCGGATCTGCACCGCGGCGGCGTCGTAGAAGGCATCGCCCGAAAGCTTCACTTCGCGGTCGGTGACCACGAGCGTACCGGTCGACAGCCGCGACAGCGCCCCCAGCGCCGGACCCACGGCGGCGGCGAAACCCGCCGGCGCACCGATGCTCGCCTTGAGGTCGTCGACGATCTTTTCGCCGAAGAATTTGCGGCCGGCAGCGGCCACCAGCGCCGCGTGGACCGTATTATCAGGCACGTAACCGGTCAGTTTCAGCGTCACCGCGACCGGGTCCTTGTTGGCCTGAAAGATGTAGGGCGGCGCCATGATTTCGTTGGTGGCGACGGAAAAGCCCTCCGGCAGCTTCTTGAGCGCCGCGGCGACCGCCTCGCGGCCGCCGAGTTCGCGCGCCATGCCGGTCAGGCTGACCTTGTCATCGGAAAGCGTGATCTTGCCGTCCTTCAGTTTCCCGATCTGCTCGACCAGCAGCGCCGTCGCCGCGTCGAAATGCGGCGGCGCGCCGCGCGCCAGATTCATCTGGTCGGCGACCTCGACCCCCCCGAGAGCCGCGCGCGCCGTTTCGAGCAGCTTGTTCTTGCTGGCCGGTAACGGCGAACTGCCGCCCAGCGTCACCCTGACCACGTCGCGCTCGGCCGACCAGACGAACGGCTTGGCCTCCGGAACGAGTTTCGTTTCGTCATTGACCCGTCGCACGCCCGGGACGGCCCGGACCGACGCCACCGCGTCGAGGCGCCCCGCTTCCGAGAAGGCGTCCGCCGCAAAGGTGACGTCGCGGCCGGCCACTTCGATCTGCCTCTTGTCGAGCACGGTATCCTTCAGCGCCGCGTTGCTGCGCGCGGCGAGATCGGATTCCACCCGGGCGGTATTCATCCAGGCTGCCATCAGCCAAAAGACTGCCAGCGGAATCACGCCCGGCCACCATTTGCTGCTCCACCTGAAAAGCCCGTGCATTCGACGCCCTGCGGATCCGGAGCCGAGAGAAAACAAACCCTTGCGAGGCTGTCAAACTGGAAATAACAGGGAATGGTCCGACCCGCGGCGACCCAGCTAACCCTTTGTTCAGTGGTCGCCCGCTAATTCTTGCCATCACCGTCAGGGCCAACCATTTCCGAATGAAGCAGCTTCGCCACAGCGTCATCCGCGCCGGACTGGAAGCGCTGTATTTCACCGGCGCCCACCATCTGCTGCGGCCGATCTTCGCGGGGATCGGTGGCATTTTCATGCTGCATCAGGTGCGGCCGGGCCGAGGCGGCGCGTTCCAGCCCAACCGACACCTCGAGGTCACGCCCGGGTTTCTGCGCGCGACGCTGTTACACCTTCGCACCCAGGAAATCGACGTCATTCCCATGGACGAGGTATATCGGCGGCTGGTCGAACGCGACTTTTCGCGGCGGTTCGCCTGTTTCACGTTCGACGACGGCTATCGCGACAACCGGGATTTCGCACTGCCGGTGCTGCGCGAATTCGACGCACCCTTCACCGTCTATGTCACCAGCGATTTTGCGGAAGGAACTGGCCGGCTGTGGTGGATCGCACTCGAGGCGGTGATCGCCAGGGCTCATTCGATCGAAGTCGAGATCGGCGGCGCAGCCACGCGTTTCGATACCGACACCCCGCCTGCAAAACAGGCCGCGTTCGATCGGCTGCATGACTGGCTGCGCGGATTGCCGGGAGAACAGGATCTTGCGCGCGAGATCGGCGCGCTATGCGCGCGTCACGGCGTCGACCAGGCCGCGATCTGCAGGGATCTCTGCCTGTCCTGGGACGAATTGAAGTCGTTGGCGGACGATCCGCTGATTGCGATCGGAGCGCATTCCATCACGCATTGCAATCTCGCCCGCCAGGCCGAACCAGCCGCCCGTCACGAGATGGTGGCGGGCCGCGAGCGAATCGAGGCCGCGATGCAACGTCCCGTCGTCCACCTCGCCTATCCCTATGGCGACAAGGGTGCGGCCGGCGCCCGCGAATTCGCGCTGGCGCGGGCGGCCGGATACCGAACCGCCGTGACGACGCGGCCGGGCATGATCTTTCCCGAGAACGCGAACCACCCGACGGCACTGCCACGGGTCTCGCTCAACGGCAATTATCAGGATGCGCGCATTCTGCCGGTGCTGACCTCGGGCGCTGCGACCGCGATGTGGAACGGGTTTCGCCGCGTCGACGCGGCGTAGCGAGGATCGTCATGCCCGGGCTTGTCCCGGGCATCCACGTCTTATCGCAGCGGTGGCAAGAAAGACGTGGATGGCCGGGACAAGCCCGGCCATGACGAAATTCGGTCCTACTCTCAGGTCTCGATCTTCACATATTCGAAATCGCCGGGCTTGTTGTCGATGCCGACCTTCGGCGGCGAGATCCAGGCGGCGAACTCGCCGATCTCGGTCACCGGGGTCATCAGCGAGGCGATGAAATCGCCGTCCTCGGCGGAAGGCAGCCATTCGCTCCTGCGGCGGTTCCAGGCGGCATCGTCGATCAGCACGCCGTCGGGCGTGGCGTGGACGTCCTTGAACTCGCCGATCTGGCGATGAAACGCGACGTTGGGCAGCGTCAGCTTGATGTCGTAGCCGGCGAGCGAAATGATCTTGTTCCAGCGCAGCAGGCCCTTGGCGCAATCCTGCGTGTAATCGTCGCGCAGCCGCATGTTCAGCGCGGTGAGCGCCGGCTCGTTGACCCGCTTGATCTTGCCGTCGACCAGCTTCAGCACCGGATAGGTCGCGTTCTGCAACCGGTGATCGTCGTCGATCTGGGTCTCGCGATAGCGGCCCTTGACCCCGGCATTGAAGGAGTTCGCCGCGTTGGTCGACACCTCGGACCCGAACAGGTCGAGCGACAGCGAATAATGCAGGTTCAGCTTCTTCTGGATGGTCGGAAGATCGATGACGCCGAGCGCGCGGACTTTGGCGACGTCGGTGGGATCCGCGACGCCCGCGGCCTTCATCGCCTCGCAGGTCCGCTGCACCACGCGGCTGATGCCGGTCTCGCCGACGAACATGTGGTGCGCCTCTTCGGTCAGCATGAAGCGGCAGGTGCGCGACAGCGGATCGAAGCCGGATTGCGCCAGCGAGTGCAACTGCATCTTGCCGTCGCGGTCGGTGAAATAGGTGAACATGAAAAACGACAGCCAGTCCGGCGTCGCCTCGTTGAAGGCGCCGAGCATGCGCGGCGAATCCGCATCGCCCGAGCGGCGCCGCAGCAACTCGTCGGCCTCCTCACGGCCGTCGCGGCCGAAATATTTCTGCAGCAGATAGACCATGGCCCAGAGATGACGGCCCTCCTCGACATTGACCTGGAACAGGTTGCGCAGGTCGTACAGCGAGGGTGCGGTCTTGCCGAGATGACGCTGCTGCTCGACCGACGCCGGTTCGGTGTCGCCCTGGATCACGATCAGGCGGCGCAGCGTGGCGCGATGCTCGCCCGGCACCTCCTGCCAGGCCGGCTTGCCGTAGTTCTCGCCGAACGGAATGACGCGATTGTCCTCCTGCGGCGCCAGCAGGATGCCCCAGCGATAGTCCGGCATCCTGACATAGTCGAACTTGGCCCAGCCGCGCGGATCGACCGAATAGGCCGTACGAAGATAGACCAGCGACTGCTGGAAGCCGTCCGGCCCCATGTCGTTCCACCAGTCGATGTAACCGGGATGCCAGCCCTCCAGCGCCTTCAGCACCTGGCGGTCCTCGCCGAGATTCACATTGTTGGGAATCTTGGTCGAATAGTCGACGTTCATGATGTTCATGGCAGCCTCTCCCGGTATTGGCGAATGGTGAGTAGCGAATAGCGAGTGGCGAATGGCGAATGGCGAGTAGGGAAAGGAATGCTATTCGCTACTCGCCATTCGCTACTCGCCCTCACACCCGCGTCATGTCGAACTGCGCCTTCTGACCGCTGCCGTAGCGGCGCAGGGCGCCATCTTCGCCGACCGCGTTGGGGCGCTGGAAGATCCAGTTCTGCCACGCCGTCAGGCGCGAGAAGATCTTCGATTCCATGGTCTCCGGCCCGACGAAGCGCAAATTCGCCTCCATGCCGGTGAGGCCATCAGGCGAAAAACTGGTACGCTCCTCGAGGAACACCCTGATCTCGTCATCCCAATCGATGTCGTCGAGCGCGAAGGTCACGAGACCGAGCGCTTCGGCTTCCTCGGCTTCGATCGCCTCGCCGATCTTTGCCCTGGCGCGGTCGAGATCGGCCGGATCGGCCTGGAAGCGCGATTGCAGCCGGGTCAGGCCGTGACTCATCGGGTACGGGCCGAAATTCATCGCGGTGAGTTCGAGGGCCGGCGGCGCGCGGTTGTCGCCCTGCCTCGAGCCGATCAGCATGTAGGAGCGGTCGGCGGCAAATACCAGTTCGGCCAGCGTGCCGACGAAGCATGAGCCCGGCTCGACCAGCGTCACCAGCGTGCGGGAGGTGACGTCGAGACGCTTCAGCACGCGTTTCCAGTATTGCCTGATCTCGTTGACCAGCCAATGCGCGGTGTGGTTCTCGAGAAATGCGTCGCAGGCAACGACATTGGCGCGCTCGCCATGCGACTTGAACAGCAGCATCGCGGTCTGCAGCTCGTTGATGCGCAGATGCAGTATCGCGTCATCGAGTTCGCGCGCCACCTGCAGCGGCCAGAACGACGCGCCCTGCGCGATCATGCCGGCGATATCGGCCGGCGGCGGCGCATCCGGCGCCTTGATCGTAATCGTGGCGATGCGCCCGGCGCGGTCGATGTCGACGCTGACGAGGCCATAGCGAATGCCGGTGTCGTCGAAGCTGCGAACGAGCGGGGTCAACGCAATGCCTGTTCCGCTGCCGCCGCGCTTCGAGGTCGCAGCGAATTGCTTTGCGCGCTCGGTGACCCTCGCCTCCAGCTTGCTGTTCGGCACGATCTCGTCGACCAGCCGCCATGCGACAGCGCGCTTGCCCTTGATGCCTTCCTCGATGGTGCAGAAGTAGTCGGCATGGTCGCGGCGCACCTTGCGCTTGTCGACCACGCGGGTCAGCCCGCCGGTGCCCGGCAACACCGCGAGCAGTGGCACCTCCGGCAACGCCACCGAGGCCGCGCCATCGTCGGCCAGCATGATGTGATCGGTCGCCAGCGCCAGTTCATAGCCGCCGCCGGCCGCGGTGCCGTTGATGACGGCGATGAAATGCTGACCGGAATTCTCGCTGGAATCCTCGAGCCCGTTGCGGGTCTCGTTGGTGAATTTGCAGAAATTGACCTTGTGGGCGTGGGTTGCGCCGCCCAGCATGCGGATATTGGCGCCGGCGCAGAACACCCGGTTCTTGCCGGAGCGCAGCAGCACCACCTTGACGCCGGGATGCTCGAAACGCAGCCGCTGCACCGCATCCGCGAGCTCGATATCGACCCCGAGGTCGTAGGAATTGAGCTTGAGCTGATAGCCTTCGAACAGCCCGCCATTCTCGTCGACATCCATGGTCAGGGTAGCGACCTCGCCGTCGACATCGAGCTTCCAGTGCCGGTAGCGCGACGGCTCGGTCTGGAAATCGATGGTGCTGGCGCCACCAGCGAGGACGCGATCTTCACCGGCCATTGGGCTCCCCTTGGGTTGCTGATCTGGGTTGCTGAACGAACATTATGCACAATAATGCATGTTTTTGGAAAAGTCCAGCTCCACACGTCGGGATATGCATTTTGTTGCATGCTCCGTCCGCCATGGAGCTATGTGGTCCGCCCGCGCGAACTACCCTCGCTGGACAAGACCGCAGCCGCAAAGGCCGCAATCGCCTCCAGCGTCGGCTCCGGCACGTCCCGATGCGGCGAATGCCCGGCGCCCGGGATCATCATTACCTCCACCGGGCAGTAACACTCCTCGCGGGCGATCTCGATCTGCCGGATGGTGCCATATTGATCGTCGGTGCCCTGCAGGATCGCCACCGGCACGCGGATAAAGGCAAGGAAATCCGAGATGTCCCAGTCGCGAAAGCCGGGGTCGAGCCAGGCATCGCTCCAGCCGTAAAACGCATTGTCGACATCGCGATGCCAGCGCGCGAGTTTTGCCTTGAGCCCGGCGGTCTCATAGGCGGTCCGGGTCTCGGCGATCGCCGCGAGCCCGATGTCTTCGACCACGAAATGCGGAGCAATCAACGCTACTCCCTGCACGCGATGATCCTGGTGACTGCCGGCATAGATGGTCGCGATCGACGCGCCATCCGAATGTCCGAGCAGCAGACCGCGGCGAAAGCCGATGCGGTCGAGCAGTTCCGGCAGCACCTCGAGCGCTTCGACGTGCATGTAGTCGAGCCGACGCGGCAGCGTCACCGCGGTCGAGGCGCCGTAGCCGGCGCGCGAATAGGCCAGCACGCCAGCTCCGGTCGCGACCTGCAGGCGTTCGGGAAAATCGCCCCATAGCCCGGCCGATCCGAGGCCCTCATGCAGCATGACAATGGTCGGGGCCTGGTCCGGGGCGGGCCCGATCATGCGGTATTCAAGCTTGGAAGCGCCGATCCGCAGGAAGCCGGCGGGTGCGATGGCGGTCATGTCTCTTGTTCCTGCGACCTTGAATTTACGTTCGTCATGCCCGCGCTCGTCGCGGGCATCCACGTCTTATGTTGCCCCCGCAAGACGTGGATGGCCGGGTCAAGTCCGGCCATGACGGCTGATCATTGCCGCAGCTTGAAGCGCTGGATCTTTCCGGTGGCGGTTTTCGGCAGGCTGTCGACGATTTCGATCCAGCGCGGATATTTCCATGGACCGATCTTCTGCTTGACGTGTTCCTTGAGCGCTTCGTGCAGGCCGTCGGTGCTCGCGTCCGCGCGCAGCACCACGAAGGCTTTCGGCTTCAGCAATCCTTCCGGATCGGCCTCGGGCACCACGGCGGCCTCCAGCACGGCAGGATGGGTGATCAGCGCGCTCTCGACCTCGAACGGCGACACCCAGATGCCGGAGACCTTGAACATGTCGTCGCTGCGGCCGCAGAAGGTGTAGCGCCCGTCGCCGTCGCGAATGTATTTGTCTCCGGTGCGGGTCCAGTGGCCCTCAAAGGTCTGGCGGCTCTTGCTGCGCTGGTTCCAGTAGCCTTCGCCGGCGGAGGGCGCATCCACCAGGAGTTCGCCGACCTCGCCATCGGCCACATCGGCACCGGCCTCGTTGACGAGCCGCACCTTGTAGCCGGGCACCGGGCGTCCGGAGGAGCCATATTTGATATCGCCCGGCGCGTTGGAGAGAAAGATATGCAGCAGTTCGGTCGAGCCGACGCCGTCGAGAATGTCGACGCCGAACCGCACCTTCCAGTGGTTACCGACCGATTCGGGCAGCGCCTCGCCGGCCGACGTGCAGACCCGCAACCGGCTGCCGCCACGTTCGTCTTTCAGCGTCTCATCGTTCAGCATCGCCGCAAACAGCGTCGGCACGCCGAAGAAGATGCTGGGATTGTACCTGTTCATCAGCGCGAACATGGTCGCCGGCGTCGGGCGCTCGGAGTTGAGAATCGTGGTGGCGCCGACCGACATCGGAAAGGTCAGCGCATTGCCGAGCCCGTAGGCGAAGAACAGCTTCGCCGCCGACAATCCGACATCGTCCTCGCGAATGCCGAGCACCTGTTTGGCGTAGGTCTCGGCGGTGGCGGCGAGGCTCGCATGCAGATGCCGCACGCCCTTGGGCATGCCGGTCGAGCCCGACGAATACAACCAGAAGGCCGGTTCGTCGGCATGCGTCGCCACCGTTGCAAATGCATCGCTCTCGCGCGCGATCTCGTCGGCGAGTTTCCTGTGCCCGTGGGCGTCGTGACCGGAAACAACGACGTGCTCGAGATCCGGCATCCGCCCGACCATGTCCTTGACGACCGGCAACAGCGCTTCGGAGATGAACAGTGCCCGGGCGCGGCAATCCGCCAGCACATAGGCGTATTGATCCGACGTCAGCAGCGTGTTGAGCGGCACCGGCACCACCCCGGCGCGGATCGCGCCGAGAAACACCATCGGGAAATCGACGGTGTCGAGCATGATCATGGCCACGCGCTCTTCGCGGCGGACGCCGAGACGGCGCAGCATGTTGGCGACGCGGCGGCTCTGTTGCTGCAGTGCGCCGTAGGTCAGTTCGGAAACCGTGTCGGTGAAGGCGAGCTTGCCGCCACGGCCCTCGTCGACATTGCGGTCGAGCAGCCAGCTCACGGCGTTATAGGAACCGGAGGCGTCGCTCATGCCGCGCCCCGAAAACTCAAGCGTGTCACGACGTTTCTCCCCAACATTTAAGAACTATAATTCATAGAAAGCCACTCCCCGCGCTTGCTGTCAATCCCGCCCGGCATTATGTTTCCGAAACAGGCGTATTCGCGGGGCGACATGACCGAACACGATCCCGAATCCAGCTTTCTGGAACAGCTCGGCCAGCGTGTCCGCACCATGCGCGCGCTGCGCGGCATGTCGCGAAAGGTGCTCGCGAAGGTCTCCGGCATTTCCGAACGCTATATCGCCCAGCTCGAAAGTGGCAAAGGCAACGTCTCGATCGTGCTGCTGCGCCGGGTATCGAACGCCATGGCGGCGCATCTCGAAGACCTCATTCCCGCCGGCGAGCCGGCACCGGACTGGCCGGTGATCCGCGACCTCTTGCGCCAGGCGACACCGGACCAGATCGCCCGGGCCAGGGATGTGCTGTCCGGACATGCCCATGGCACCTCGGCGCAGCCGATGGCATTCGCCGGCATCGCCCTGATCGGTCTGCGTGGCGCCGGCAAGTCCACCCTCGGCAAGATGCTGGCGA
>DASUIA010000124.1:0-12726 GCA_036273255.1 Bradyrhizobium sp. | reverse complement strand
GCATTCGACCCGCGCAAGACGTTTCGCTGAAATCGTGCTATCCTGGGCATGCGGAGGTGCCACATGAACCGAATTGTTCGCGAAAACTATCCGGCATCGAAACTTCCGGACGACTTGCGCGCTGGAGTCGATCCTTCGTCGACCGTCACTGTGACCATTGTTGAGGAAGAGAAGAGGCCGGAAAAGGTCATGACGCTAGATGAGATTTTTGCGATGCGCCGTCCCCCCTTCCGATCCGCAGAGGAGATCGACGCAGATTTACGGCGTCAGCGGGATGAGTGGGATGACTGAAGGCAGTACCTCGTCCAAGCTGTATTTTGACGCCAATGTGTTCATTTATGCCGTCGAGGGCAGCGACGATATTGCTGGCTGTCTTCGTACGCTTTTTGGACTGCTGCGCAGCGACCTTAATCTGGCCGTCACGAGCGAATTGACGCTTGCGGAGGTGCTACCGAGAGCCGATCCCGTGAGACGTCGAAACTACATGGAACTGATTTTGCACAGTGGCTTGTTCAGTCTGCATCCGGTGACGCGTGATGTCTTGATGGAAACGGCCGACTACCGGAGGTTCGCCGGTATGCCGAGTTCCGACGCTTCCAGACCAACCGCTTCCATGCCTAAACTTCCCGACGCGATCCATGTGGTGACGGCGGTGCGCGCCGGATGCAACCGGATGTTATCGTTCGATCGGTCGTTGAAACTACCGGATGGTATCGGTCGTCTGACTCGTGAAGCTCTGCCGCAACTTATCGAAGAGCTTTCGTAGTGGACGCCATCAACCAGCCGCTGCTCCACGTTCGCGATTTGTCGGTGGCATTCCATCAGCCGAGCGGCACCTCGATCGCCGTCGATCGCATTTCGTTCGAGATCAAGCGCGGCGAGTGCGTGGCGCTGGTCGGCGAATCCGGCTCCGGAAAGTCGGTCAGCGCGCTGTCGATCCTCAAGCTGCTGCCCTATCCGACCGCCTCTCATCCGTCGGGCAGCATTCAGTTCAAGGGCCGGGAGCTGCTCGACCTGTCGGAACGCGAGATTCGCGGCATTCGCGGCAATGATATTTCGATCATATTCCAGGAGCCGATGACCTCGCTCAATCCGTTGCACACGATCGCGGCCCAGATCGGCGAGATCCTGCAGCTTCACAGCGGCATTCGCGGCCAGATGGCGCGGGCGCGGACGCTTGAACTGCTCACCCAGGTCGGCATTCCCGATCCGGAAACGCGGCTGGGGAGCTACCCGCATCAATTGTCCGGCGGCCAGCGCCAGCGGGTCATGATCGCGATGGCGCTCGCCAACGAGCCCGATCTCCTGATTGCGGACGAGCCGACCACCGCGCTCGATGTCACCGTGCAGGCGCAGATCCTGACCTTGCTGGCCGAGATCCGGGCGCGGCTCGGCATGAGCCTGTTGTTCATCACCCACGATCTCGGCATCGTGCGCCGCATCGCCGATGTGGTCTGCGTCATGAATGGCGGCAAGATTGTCGAGCACGGGCCGGTGGAGCAGGTCTTCACCGCGGCCAAACATCCCTACACCCGTGCGCTGCTCGCCGCCGAGCCGAAGCCCGACCCGGCGCCGCCCCGACCCCACTCTCCGGTGGTGATGTCGACGGACGCGCTGAAGGTCTGGTTTCCGGTCAGGCGCGGCCTGCTGCGCAGCACGGTCGGACACATCAAGGCGGTGGATGGCGTCAGCGTATCCGTGCGCAAGGGCGAAACGCTCGGCGTGGTCGGCGAATCCGGCTCCGGCAAGACCACGCTCGGCCTCGCGCTATTGCGGTTGATTTCCTCCGACGGGCCGATCGTGTTCCTCGGCAGCAATATCCAGGGACTGCGGTTCAAGGCGATGCGGCCGTTCCGCCGCGATATGCAGATCGTGTTCCAGGATCCGTTCGGCGCCCTCAGCCCGCGAATGTCAATCGGCGATATCGTTGCCGAAGGCCTCAGCGTACACCAGCCGGCGCTGTCGCAGGAAGCGCGCGAGACGCGGGTGATCAAGGCGCTGCGCGATGTCGGGCTCGATCCGGCGACGCGGTTTCGTTATCCGCATGAATTTTCCGGCGGGCAGCGCCAGCGCATCAGTATCGCCCGCGCCGTGGTGCTGGAGCCGAATTTCGTCGTGCTGGATGAACCGACCAGCGCGCTCGACATGCTGCTCCAGGCGCAGATGGTCGATCTGTTGCGCGAACTGCAGCGCAAGCGCGACCTCACCTATATGTTCATCTCGCATGATCTGCGGGTGGTCGCTTCGCTTGCGAGCCATCTGATCGTGATGCGTCACGGCAAGGTGGTGGAGGAGGGAGCTGCCGCGGTGTTGTTCAAGAACCCGAAGACTGATTACACCCGCGCGCTGTTTGCAGCGGCGTTCCGGCTCGAAGCCGACCCAGGCGGGGCCGCAGCGGTCTGAGCGAGGTTCAGGCGAGCCGCTTGATGGCCGTGACCTCGCTGCCCGTGGCGCTGATGCGCGTGATCGCGTCGCGGGTGTTTTCGATTGTCGTTGCCATGTGATGGGCGTTGGCGTGAACGAGGGTGACGGCATCGCGCGCGATCGCGACATGTCCTCTCCAGAAAATCAGGTCGCCGCGCCGCAGATTCCCCGGCTGCGCCGGATCCAGCGCACGGCCAAGGCCGCCCTGCTGCATGTCGCTGTCGCGCGGGCAGCCGGTGCCGGCGGCATTCAGGGCGATCTGGACCAGCCCGGAGCAATCGATGCCGAGGCTGCTCTTGCCTCCCCACAGATACGGCGTGCCGGCGAACCGTTCGGCGACGGTGACGAAATCGGGCTGATGGCGGTCGAGGCCGGCGAGATGCGGCAGCGGCAGATGCCAGCCGTTGTGTGTCACCGCAAATGCGCCGTCCTCGCGAATTACGGCAATCTTTGCCCCCATCGGCAGCGTGTCGACCGGCGGCAGCTTGATCGAGGGACCTGGAAACGCGAACGTCCTGATCGCGGTGATCTTGTGGGTCGGGGCCGCTGCCGGCTTTGCCAGCGCACGATCCGGAAGCCAGCCGACATAGCCGTCGCTGTTCAACTGGCCCCAGGCCCACCCCTCGCCATTACGGTCGTAAATGGTGGCGCGCTCGCCCCGCAATGCCTGCGTCAGCAGCAGGGCGCCGGACGACGGCTCGGCGCGCAGCGGTGCGATGCCGTCGACGATCTCGAACTCTTCGCCGGCGACGTAGCGGGACGCCTCGATCCTGCCTTCGAGATATTGTGCGGCGAGATCCGGCCGTGCCGGGGTCAGGCGCGGGTCATCCATAGCGTTCCCCCAGCAATTGATAGAGCGCGCGCGCGGCCTGGCATTCGCCGCCTTCCGGCCGTGCCGGCTTCGCCGACGGGGTCCAGCCATAGATATCGACATGCAGCCAGCTCTTGGCGTTCTCGACAAAGCGCTGCAGAAACAGTGCGCAGGTGATCGAGCCGGCGAAGCCGCCCGACGGCGCGTTGTTGAGATCGGCGACCTTGGAGTCGAGCCAGGCATCGTATGCCGGCCATAGCGGCAAGCGCCATAACGGATCATGCTCCCGGTCGGCAAGGCGTGCAACGTTTTGCGCGAGCGTCTCATCATGAGTGTAGAAGGGCGGTAAATCCGGACCGAGCGCGACCCGCGCGGCGCCGGTCAGCGTCCCCATGTCGATCAGCAGATCGGGCTTTTCCTCACTGGCAAGGGCCAATGCATCCGCCAGCACCAGCCGGCCTTCGGCGTCGGTATTTCCGATTTCCACGGTAAGGCCCTTGCGGGAACGGAAGACATCGAGCGGACGAAAGGCATTGCCGGCGACCGCGTTCTCGACTGCAGGAATCAGAACCCGCAGCCGCAGCCTGAGGCGGGCGTCCATCACCATCTGCGCCAGCGCCAGCACGCTGGCGGCGCCGCCCATGTCCTTTTTCATGATCAGCATGCTGCTGGATGGCTTGAGATCGAGTCCGCCGGTGTCGAAACAGACGCCCTTGCCGACCAGCGTCACCCGAGGATAAGCGGGGTCGCCCCACCTGAAATCGATCAGGCGCGGGGCGCGGGGCGAGGCCATGCCGACCGCATGAATCAGCGGGAAGTTCTGCCGCGCCAGATCGTCCCCGACAATGCAGTTGAAATCGGCACCGAAACGCTGGGCGAGATGCTGCGCCGCCTGCGCCAACTGCTCGGGCCCCATGTCGTTCGACGGCGTATTGATGAGGTCGCGGGCAAGATGGACTGCGTCCGCCATGCGCGCGATGTCAGCCACGTCGATGCCGTCGGGCGGCACCAGCCTGACATCGGGCGCATCCGGGCTGCGATAGCGGCTGAAACGGTAACTCCCGAGCGCGAAGGCAAGTGCTGCAAGACGGCTGTCGTGCGGCGCGTTGGCGAAGCGGTAGAGTCCGGGCGGCAGCAGGCCGGGCAACGCGCCGGGCTGGAACGGATCGCGGGGTTTGCCGGCCGCTTCCTCCAGTCCGAACAGGACTTGTGCAATGTGTCCATCGGGACCGGGCAACGTCAGGCACGCGCCGGGTTTGGCGACAAAGCCATTGGCCGCGGCGAACTGTCGGGCCGGCGAGGGCAGCGCGGCGCGGATCCCGTCCCATGTCGATTTGGTGGCGAAAATGATTGGGATTGCCGATGTAGCGGGCGCGGTCTCGAACACGGATGGCATGCTGGGCTCGTCTCCAATTCAGAAGTTCTTGCCAGCGGCAATCTCTCGAGGCCGGGGGCCAAATCGGCGGCCTACACGGCGCCGCGGGATCGTGATAGGGTTTCGCATATTACATTGCGCATATTACACCACGGGAGAGTTGGATGGCCAAGAAGGGTAAGGTGCTTGACGGCAGACACCGCGACAACACCGGCCGCATCGACAGGAAGCACGGCAACACACGCGTCGGGTCGCTGCGCAAGACCTATGGTGAGCATTTTGCGAAAGGCCGCCGCAAGGACATGATGCTCAAGACCCTGCTTGCCGAGACCGGAACGGAGTCGCTGCACGCCTATCTGCGCAAGCATCACAAATAGGCGGCGGGGGCGATCTTTCGCTGGTCTTCCGGATTTTATCGATCATTTGCTGCAGCGGGAGGACTGCGATGGATGCTGCGTTGGGTATTCTTGGCTCTGTCGGTCATGCGATCGATCAGTTCCTGCTCTACATCGAAGGCCATCACTGGGTTTTCGGATTGCTCGCCGTCGGCTATTTTTTCTATCTTCACGACCGCGGCCTTCACGCCAGGCTCGATGCGCTCGAGCGCCGGCTCGATGAAATCCGCAAACGCCTGGCGGTCGAATATTGAATCGATGCGTCGTGTCTGATCGGTCGCGGCGGTTCGGAAACGCCGCCGCTCGACCGTACTACTGCCGGAACGGATAGGCCAGTTGCCCGGTGATCTCGGAAGGAATCACCTGATCGTCGACCCCGTAGACCATCGGGAGCTGGCTTTCCGGCATCCGGAAGGTTCCGAACAGCATGTCCCAGAGCGGAAACGTCCCCGCGAAATTCGTGTTGCCGCCCTGTTCGAGCGAGGTGTGGTGCCAGCGGTGGAAGACCGGCGTCGCCAGCACGTATTTGAACGGGCCGAGCGTCCAGTTCAGGTTGGCGTGGACAAAGGCGGAATGGAAGGTCGTGAACGGCCCGACCCAGAGCATGATGTTGGGCGAGATCCCCGCCATCAGCAGAATGACGTCCACCGCGATCGTACCCAGGAACAGGTTCACCGGGTGAAAGCGCGCCGCCGAAATCCAGTCCAGATCCTCGGACGAGTGATGGATTGCGTGGTATTTCCAGAAGGCGCCGCCGTGAAACATGCGGTGCAGCCAGTACAGCATGAAGTCTGACAGAACCAGAAACAGGATCGCCTGGAACCAGAGCGGCAATTCGGACAGCGGCCCATGACCGTTGTCGTAAAAGGCGATCAGGGCGTCGGCGTCATGGATATTGAAGACGACGCCGGCGCCGAGCACCAGCAGCCCGATCCTCAATACCCGCCCGAACAACGGCACGAAAAACCAGTAGCAGGTGTCGGTGACGAGTTCGCGCTTGCGCCACCACGGTGTGCCGGGATTGCAGGCCCAGAAGTGGGTCAGTACCGAGAACACCACGGCCAAGACAATGGTGATCGGCACGACCTTGGCAATCGTCTCGCCGAACATCTCGACGACTTCCAGGGGTAAGTTCGACATCGACGCCTCGCCGGATCCGGTTCCCGAGGGTTACCCGCTTGCGCTTAAGGAGCGGTGAATCCGGCCAAAAGCGTGAGGCTCGCCGCGCATTTCAGCGACCACCTTAATTCCAAATTTACTCTGCTCAATAACAGCCCGATCCCACGGTGTTTTTGCAATCGAGTTAACTGCGCTGCAATTCTCCGACCTTAGGGTAACGCCATGGTCACGGTGCTGAGAACGCCGGCGAGACCAAACCTTAGTTCGACCAGCCACGTGTACATGGAGTTACCCGATGAAGAACCTGATTGCGCGTTTTGTGAAGGACGAGTCCGGCGCCACCGCGATCGAATACGGCCTGATTGCAGCCGGCATTTCGCTTGCGATTATCGCCGTGGTCAACGGCCTCGGCACCAACCTCAACACCAAGTTCGCCTCGATCAACAACTCGCTGAAGTAAGCGGCCGTTCCACCCGAATTCCAAAGGCCCCGGCATACCGGGGCCTTTGTCGTTCCCACCCGTCGGTTTCCCATGCGTAAGAACGATACCGTCGCCACCGCGGCAGCAAGGCCGTCGCCGCCGGCCGGCATGGACGATGCCCCCGTCCGGATCGTCTGTCTGGCGCTGCTGCTCGCGCTTGGCGCGCTCGCCTGCCGCATTGCCAGCATCTGGTAGGGCAGGCGGTCGTTTTCCGATTGTTTAACTATCGCCGCTAGGATTCGGCGATGCTTCGACCCGCATCCGTCCTACGGCCTGTAGCCTCATGATCCTCGATCTCGCGCGCCTCCTGCTATTTCCGGCCCTGATGGCGTTCGCCGCCGCCAGCGACCTCTTCACCATGACGATATCGAACCGGGTGTCTTTACTGCTGGCCGCAGGCTTCGTGGTGCTCGCAGTTGCCGGCGGCATGGGTTTCCACGACATGCTTCTGCACGTGGCCGCGGGGATGGTGGTGCTCACGGTGGCCTTCATCTGCTTCACGATGGGCTGGGTTGGCGGTGGCGATGCGAAAGTGGCGGCCGCGGCGGCGCTCTGGTTCGGGTTTGCCCATTTGATGGGCTATCTTGTCTATGCCTCGCTGTTCGGCGGTGCCTTGACGCTGCTGCTGCTTCAGTTCCGGCAATGGCCGTTACCCTATCCGCTGGCCGGTCAGGCCTGGTTGCTCAAACTGCACGCCAAGGAAAGCGGCATTCCCTACGGCATCGCCCTCGCGATCGGCGCTTTGACGATCTATCCCGAGACCGAGTGGGTGAAGGCGATCGACCTCGCTCACCTCGCGATTGGCTGAAAGCGACCGAATAAACCCGGCGTTAAGGCGATTTAGATACGCCTCATTAACCATGCTTTGACGAATAACTGGTCAACTCCCGTTACGGCGACGGAAGCGTCGCGGCGTAATGTGGAAAGTGAAGCGTAATGAATACCGCACGCATTGTCGTCCTGACCATCGCCGTCGGCGCCGGCGGCATTGCCGCATATCTCGCCAGCGGCTCGGACAAGCCTTCCCCGACCGTGCCGGTCGCGCAACTGCCGACGGCCGACGTCCTGGTGGCGAAGTCCGACATCGGCCTCGGCCAGTCGGTCAAGCCCGAAGACCTGCAATGGCAGACCTGGCCGGCAGCGACGGTCAGCAACAATTTCATTCGCCGCAGCGAACACCCGGACGCGGCCAACCAGATCGTGGGCTCGATCGCGCGTTCGCCGTTCATCGCGGGCGAGCCGATTCGCGAGCCCAAGCTGGTCAGGGCCAACGGGTCGGGTTTCATGGCCGCGATCCTGCCGACCGGCATGCGGGCCGTTTCCACCGAGATTTCGCCCGAGACCGGCGCCGGCGGCTTCATCCTGCCCAACGACCGGGTCGACGTCATTCTTTCGAAGCGCGACAAGAATCCGGACCGTGCCGGATCGCCCGATCACGTCAGTTCCGAGATCATCCTCTCCAACGTCCGCGTTCTCGCGATCGATCAGGCTCCGAAGGAAAAAGAGGGCCAGAACGCCGTCGTGGGCAAGACCGTCACCCTCGAGTTGAAGCCCGAGCAGGCGGAAACCCTCGCCCGTGCGCACCAGACCGGCACGCTGTCGCTGGCGCTGCGCAGCATCGCCGACGTCAACATGGTCGACAACCGGGATGACGATCAGGGCCCGAGGCGCAGCGACAGCATCAACGTGGTTCGCTACGGCGTTTCCAGCCCAGCGACGATACAGAAGTGACCAAGAGGACGTCTGAAATGAAGTGCAGGGGAAATAAGCCGGTGATGCGGGCCTTCGTGACCCGCGCCCTGTCGTTCTCGGCGGTCGCTGCATTGACGCTCAATCCGGGTCTGAGCCCGGTGCTGGCCGCGGACTACCGCGCCGCGGCGGCGGCCGTGCCGGTTGCCGCCGACGGGCAGATGAATGCACGCTTCCTTGCGCTCGGCGTCGGGAAATCCATCGTGATCGATTTGCCGCGTGACATCAAGGATGTGCTGGTCGCCGATCCGAAGATCGCAAACGCCGTGGTGCGCTCCGCACAACGTGCCTACATCATCGGCGCCGCCGTCGGTCAGACCAACATCGTTTTTTTCGACGCCGCCGGCCAGCAGATCGCCGCCTATGATATCGCCGTCAAACGTGATCTCAACGGGGTGCGCGCCGCCTTGAAGCAGACGTTGCCGAACGCCGACATCCAGATCGAGGGCGTTGGCGATGGCGTGATGCTGAGCGGTTCGGTGGCTTCGCCGATCGAGGCCCAGCAGGCCGGTGATCTCGCCGCGCGGCTGGTGGGCGGGGCCGACAAGGTCGTCAATTCGATCGCGGTCCGCGGCCGCGATCAGGTGATGCTGAAAGTCACGGTCGCCGAGGTCGCGCGCTCGATCATCAAGCAGATGGGCATCGACCTCAACGCCAGTCTGAACTACGGCAACTCGGTCGTCACCTTCAACAACTCAAACCCCTTCACGGCCAATGGTCAGCCGCTCGTCGGCGGCAACGCCCTGTCGACCTCGTTCGGCGCCACCCCGTCCGTCAAGGCCACCTTGCGGGCGATGGAAAGCGCCGGCGTGGTGCGTACGCTGGCCGAACCCAATCTGACCGCGATCTCGGGCGAGGCCGCGACCTTCATTGCCGGCGGCGAATTCCCGATTCCGACCGGCGTAACCTGCCAGACCACGGCAGCGGGCTCGGTCGGGCAGTGCGCGCCCTCGATTGCCTTCAAGAAATTCGGCATCTCGCTCAACTTCACCCCGGTCGTGCTGAGCGCGGGCCGGATCAGCCTGCACGTGATGACGGAAGTCTCCGAGGTCTCCAACGACAATTCGATCAGCATCAGCGGCATCTCGGTTCCCTCGATCAAGACCCGCCGCGCCGAGACGACGGTGGAAATTCCTTCCGGCGGCTCGATGGCAATGGCCGGCCTGATCCAGCAGCAAACCAAGCAGGCGATCAACGGAATGCCCGGCCTGTCGACGCTGCCGGTCCTGGGCACGCTGTTTCGAAGCCGCGATTTCGCCAACAACCAGACCGAGCTGATGGTGCTGGTGACGCCCTATGTCGTTCGTGCCGTGCCGCAGAAGGACCTGTCGCGGCCGGATGACGGATTTGCCGCCGCGGCGGATCCGCAGGCCGACCTGCTCGGCAGCATCAACCGCATCTACGGCGTTCCCGGCCGGGTCGAGCCGGCCCAGAACTATCGCGGCACCTACGGTTTCATCACGGACTGAAGACGGGACAAGGACGAGAGAGATGACAATCAGGATACCCGTCGACCGCAATCGTGCCTTCCGCATGGCGGGGACGCTTGTCGGGCTGGCCGTCGCACTTGGAGCGTGCACCCATACCAGCGACGACGTGACGTCGAGCATCCCCGACGACTACCGGCTGCGTCATCCGATTGCGATTCAGGAAGCGAATCGCTCGGTGGTGATCTTCGTCGGTCACGCCCGCGGCGGGCTGTCCGCTTCCCAGCGCGCCGATGTGATGGGCATGGCGCAGACCTGGCTTCAGGAAGGGACCGGTGCGATCATCGCGGACCTGCCGGTGGGCACGCCGAACGCGGCACCGGCCGCGGACGCCATGCGGGAAGTTCACTCCCTCGTCGCGGCAGCCGGCGTGCCGCCACGCGGCTTCGTCGTCCACCGCTATCATCCGGAAGATCCGCGCCAGATGGCGGCGATTAGGTTGAACTATCCGCGAATCTCGGCGATCGCCGGTCCGTGCGGGCTGTGGCCCGAGGACCTTGGTCCCTCGATCAAGGACAAGAGCTATATCGAGAACAAGGACTACTACAATTTCGGCTGCGCCTATCAGCGCAACATGGCCGCGATGGTCGACAATCCGTCCGATCTCGTGCAACCGCGCACCGAGACGCCCGCCTATACCTTCCGACGTACCGAAGGCTTCGAGAAGTACCGCAAGGGCGCTACGAGTACGACGCTCTATCCGGAAGCCGACAAGGCCAAACTCAGTGATACAGGCAAATGATCAGCAACGCCCGCCAGAATCCCGAACAACAGCCGGAAGTCACGCCTCCGCCGGCGGACGATCATATCGCCCCGGCCCCACGGGTGTCCGTACAAGCCTTTTGCGACACGGTGGAAACCGCTGCCGCGGTGCAATCGGCCGGCGAGGATCGCCGCCTCGGCAAGGCCCATCTCAAGATCCAGATGGGCGGCATGGCGGCCGCCATCGAGGCCTATCGCAGCGCGCCCACGCCCAATGTGATCGTGCTGGAAACCGAAGGCCGCAGTGACATTCTGACCGGCCTCGATCACCTTGCCACGGTGTGCGATTCCGGAACCCGGGTGGTCGTGATCGGCCGGGTGAACGATGTCACGCTCTATCGCGAACTGGTGCGCCGCGGCGTCAGCGACTACGTGATCGCACCCATCGAGGCGTTGGACGTGGTTCGCTCCATTTGCGGCCTGTTTTCGGCGCCGGAGGCCAAGGCCGTCGGCCGCATCATCGCCGTCGTCGGAGCCAAGGGCGGCGTCGGCGCATCTACGGTCGCGCACAACGTCGCCTGGGCGATCGCGCGCGATCTGTCGCTTGATTCCGTCGTTGCCGATCTGGATCTTGCGTTTGGAACCGCCGGCCTCGACTACAATCAGGATCCGCCGCAGGGCATCGCCGACGCGGTATTCTCGCCCGATCGGGTCGATACGGCGTTTGTCGACCGCCTGCTGTCGAAATGCACCGATCACCTCAGCCTGCTGGCGGCGCCGGCGACGCTGGAGCGCGTCTACGATTTCGGTGCCGAGGCTTTCGATTCCATTTTCGACACGCTTCGCTCCACGATGCCGTGCATCGTGCTCGACGTCCCCCACATCTGGTCGGGATGGACGAGACGCGCGCTGGTCGGCGCGGACGACATCCTGATCGTCGCCGCACCCGACCTCGCCAACCTGCGCAACACCAAGAACATGGTCGATCTGCTGAAGGGATCGCGGCCCAACGACAGGGCGCCGATGTATTGCCTCAATCAGGTCGGCGTGCCGAAGCGGCCCGAGATCAATGCGAGTGAGTTCGCCAAGGCGATCGAAAGCCCGCCGCTGGTAGCAATCCCATTCGACCCGCAAATGTTCGGCTCGGCGGCCAATAACGGCCAGATGATCGCGGAAGTCTCCGCCGGACATCGCACGACCGAGATGTTTCTGCAGATCGCGCAACGGCTGACGGGCCGTGGCGAGACCAAAAAGCCGCGAGGCTCGTTCCTGTCACCCCTGATCGAGAAGCTGCGGGCAAGATAGCCGCCCGCATGGAGTACCGTCGTGTTTGGTAAGCGTAGCGGAACAGATATCGACACCCGGGCGGCGAAGCCGGCCGGAGTCCCGACGGAATCGCCGCCGGGACCGGCCGCCGCAGTTTCGCGCGAGGCGGCACCTCCGGCCGTTGCCTCACCGCCGCTCTCGCCGGCCAAACCAGCGGCCGCGCCAACCGTCGATGTGCGGCGATCCGACACCTACTATCAGGTCAAGGCGACGATCTTCGGCGCGCTGATCGAGGCGATCGACCTCGCCCAGCTTGCCAAGCTCGACGGCGAGTCCGCGCGCGAGGAAATCCGCGACATCGTCAACGAGATCATCGCGATCAAGAACATCGTGATGTCGATCGCCGAGCAGGAAGAGCTGCTCGACGACATCTGCAACGACGTGCTCGGATATGGCCCGCTGGAGCCGCTGCTTTCGCGCGACGATATCGCGGACATCATGGTCAACGGCGCCGGCACGGTGTTCATCGAAGTCGGCGGAAAAATTCAGCGCACCGGCATCCGCTTTCGCGACAACCAGCAACTGCTCAATATCTGCCAGCGCATCGTCAGCCAGGTCGGCCGACGGGTCGATGAATCCTCGCCGATCTGCGACGCACGTCTCGCCGACGGCTCGCGCGTCAACGCCATCGTGCCACCGCTGGCGATCGACGGTCCCGCACTCACCATCCGGAAATTCAAGAAGGACAAGCTTACCCTCGACCAGCTCGTCAAGTTCGGAGCGATTACCCCCGAGGGCGCCGAGATCCTGCAGATCATCGGGCGCTGCCGCGCCAACGTCCTGATTTCCGGCGGCACCGGTTCCGGCAAGACCACGCTGCTGAACTGCCTTACCAACTATATCGACCATGACGAGCG
>DASUIA010000123.1:0-42462 GCA_036273255.1 Bradyrhizobium sp. | reverse complement strand
CGCGGTCCCGTCGCCGCCCACGACGGTCGCCGCGGCGGTACCGTTGCCGGCGGCCCGACCGATCATTGCCCCGAGCCGGGAGCCGCGCCGCAGCCGTCACCATCGTTACTACCGTCGCCTCCGATGAAGCGTCCGATCACGAACTTCATGCCGGATCCGTCGGCGCCACCGCGGCGCAAGCGGCTGCTCAGCGAAGAAGAGCGCCTGCTGTGGGAAAGCGTAGCCGGACAGACCAAACCGTTGCGAAAAAAGCCGCGCATCCCGAAGCGGTCGCCGGCTTCGGCCCATCCAGAGCCGGCGGCCGCCGAATCGGCCGCGCCGCTCAAGCAGCTTCCTCCCGCGAAAAGGACGCGCCTGCCAGGGCTCGAGCCGTCGCCGCCGTCGCCGCCGCCGCTGGTGCCGATCGGACGCCGCGAGCGCGCGCAGCTTTCGCGGGGCCGCAAGGAAATCGATGCCCGGCTCGACCTGCACGGCATGACGCAGACCCGCGCCCACCGCGCGCTGTCGGATTTTCTGCAGCGTGCCCATCTCGACGGCCTGACCTTCGTGCTGGTGATCACCGGCAAGGGCAACTCAGCGCCGGTCCATTCCGGGCGCGGGGTGTTGCGCCGCCAGGTGCCGCAATGGCTCGGCCTGCCGGAGTTCCGCACCCTGGTGGTTGGTTTCGAGGAGGCGCATATCGGCCATGGCGGCGAGGGCGCGCTTTATGTGCGGATCAGGCGCGCCAGATGATGGGCATCAGAACGGCCGCACGATCCCCACCCGCGGAACGACGGTGACGATCCAGCCGAGCAAGGATGTCGTTCGATCGCCGGTCGGTATCGGCGGCACCTCGCGCGACGCCGGCAGGGTCTTCACCGCATGCAGGATCAGGAACAGGCAGACCACCCAGTTCGAGACCCAGCGCGAATAGTCGAACACGGTGGCAAAGATGACGAGATAGCCCGCCGTCACCATCAGCAGCGCGACGACCACGACGTGGCGATGCCGCTCGACCGCGAGCGCATGGATCGATGCGGCAAAATAGCGCCAGAGCGGCGCATGCAGCGCGATCAACAGCGCGTAGACGGGAACGCCGAGCAGGTTCGAAGGCATGCGTTGCCAGGTGTCGTGAATTTCCTTGGAAAGCGGCTGGTACCATATGTAGCTGAAAGCCAGCAGATCGGTTCGCGAGGGCTCGGCCATGCGGCCCTGCAGATAGTGCACGAATGTCTCCGGCGGCACCGTCACGGTGCCGTAGAACTGCGCAGCGGCGAACAGCAGGCCGACGCCGAGCACCGATGCCGCGCCGATCAGCAGGTTCGTCCGATTGAGGCCCGCGACCAGATAATGACGTAGCACCACGATGACCGTGATGGTCGGCACGTACATCAATAGATGGATGTGATGGATCAAGATCAGGATCATGGCACTCAGCGCGGCCAGCGCCACGAAGACGACCGAGCGCGCCGGCACCAGCATCAGCCCGAGGGCGAAGGCGCAACCGTAAATATCGAAATGACCCAGCGTGTGCATGAAGTTCTTGAAGAAGAATGGCGAGCCGACCATGAACACGAACAGCGGCAGATGCGCTTCGCCGTGGCCGAAGGTGCGGCGAAACAGCACGATGAAGAGCCAAAGCGTGACCAGCCAGGCGCCGCCGGCGAGCGCGAATACCAGCCATACCGGCACCTTGGCCGCAAACAACGACACGATGGCGCCGATCAGCGCGCGCTTGGTGAAGCCGAAATGATAGTCGACCAGGAGATGAATGTAGGGGACGTAAGGCGGCCGCGCGAGCTTGTAGAAAAACACCCCGATCGCGACCGCGGCATTGACGGCAAGCATCAGGCGCCAGGAGCTTTCCCGCAAACGCAAGTCCATTCAGCACCAGGCCAACAGCAACTCGACGAGGAGCCGACTATCACACGACGGCTGCCGGTGATGCAATCCGGTCGCGCTGTTGTGGCTGCGTAGGGTGGGCGAAGCGAAGCGTGCCCACCGTTGCTCGCCGCGAACGTAAAGAAAAGAGGTGGGCACGGCGCGAAAGACCGCGCCTTTGCCCACCCTACGGACCTTGCTTGTAGCCCGGATGGAGCGCAGCGAAATCCGGGGCTCACTCATCCACATCGCGATTCCCGGATTGCGCTGCGCTGCATCCGGGCTACGGGGTTTTTTGGCCGTCATTGCGGCGGGGCGCGCTGCTACAGGATGAAGCGGCTCAAATCCGCGTTCTTGGCGAGGTCGCCGACATGTTTCTGCACGTAGTCGGCATCGATCCGGATGGTCTCGCCGTTGCGGTCGGGGGCGGCGAACGAAATCTCGTCGAGCACGCGCTCCATCACGGTCTGCAATCGCCGGGCGCCGATGTTCTCCACGGTGGAATTGACGGCAACCGCGACGTCGGCGAGCGCGTCGATCGCGTCGTCGGTGATGTCGAGCGTCACGCCCTCGGTCTGCATCAGCGCGACATATTGCTTGATCAGCGACGCCTCGGGTTCGGTCAGGATGCGGCGCATGTCGTTGCGCGTCAGCGCCTCGAGCTCGACCCGGATCGGCAGGCGGCCCTGCAATTCCGGCAGCAGGTCCGAGGGCTTGGCGATATGGAACGCGCCGGAGGCGATGAACAGGATGTGGTCGGTCTTGACCGCACCGTGCTTGGTCGACACCGTGGTGCCCTCGATCAGCGGCAACAGGTCGCGCTGCACGCCCTCACGCGAGACGTCGCCGCCGGTGCGGCCGTCGCGCACGCAGATCTTGTCGATCTCGTCGAGAAACACGATACCGTTGTTCTCGACCACGTTGATTGCTTCCTGCACCAGTTGGTCGCTGTCGAGCAGCTTGTCGGATTCCTCGTTGACCAGAAGCTCGTGGGAGCTCTCGACGGTGACGCGGCGGGTCTTGGTCCGGCCGCCGAGCTTGCCGAAGATGTCGCCAATCGAGATCGCGCCCATTTGCGCGCCGGGCATGCCGGGGATCTCGAACATCGGCATGCCGCCGGAGGATTGCGTCTCGATCTCGATTTCCTTGTCGTTGAGTTCGCCGGCGCGGAGCTTCCTGCGGAAGGAATCGCGGGTCGCGGCGCTGGAGTTGGCGCCGACCAGGGCATCGAGCACGCGGTCCTCGGCGGCGAGTTGCGCGCGGGCCTGCACGTCCTTGCGCTTGCGCTCGCGGGTCTGTGCGATCGCTACCTCGACGAGATCGCGAATGATCTGCTCGACGTCGCGGCCGACATAGCCGACTTCGGTGAATTTGGTGGCCTCGACCTTGATGAACGGCGCGCCCGCGAGTCTGGCCAGCCGCCGGGCGATCTCGGTCTTGCCGACGCCGGTCGGGCCGATCATCAGGATATTCTTCGGCAACACCTCCTCGCGAAGCGAGCCGGTGAGCTGCAACCGCCGCCAGCGATTGCGCAGCGCGATCGAGACGGCGCGCTTGGCGTCGGTCTGGCCGACGATGAAGCGGTCGAGTTCGGAGACGATTTCACGGGGGGAGAAGTCGGTCATGGATCCTAGTTAGGTTTTGCAGGGCGCGAGAGCAAGCGGCGACAAGGTCATGGGTTGCGAACCATCAGCAGCGCCGGGCCGTCCGGCGTATCGACGATGCGCTCGCGGCAAAATCCGGCCTTCTCATAGGCCCGCACCGCACGCTTGTTGGAAGGGTCGGGATCGGTCACCACACGCGGCGTTCCGGACGCCAGCAAACGGTCGGCAAAGCCGCGGATGAACGCCGATCCATGACCGCGGCCCAGCATGTCGGCGTCGCCGATGAACTGATCGAGACCGCGTGCGCCCTCCGGCTGCGGGCCAAAACCGTCATTCCAGACTCCGAGCCTGTAACACTGCAGATAGGCGAATTCGCGCGCGTCGGCGCTGACGATGAACTGATCCATGTCCGGATGGGCGAGGTCGCCGGCGACGAGTTCGAATTGCTCCGAAGCATCGTGCCACCACTCCGAGACATGTGGTGTTTCCAGCCAGCGCCGGATGGTCGGCAGGTCGCTGGCCGACATGGGACGGAACGCGTATGCCGTCATGCTCAGCCTGCCGAGGTCAGCGTCTCGATGGTCACGTTGCGGTTGGTATAGACACAGATGTCGGCGGCAATATCGAGCGCGCGGCGCACGATGGTCTCGGCATCCTTGTCGGAATCGATCAGGGCACGGGCGGCCGCCAGCGCGTAATTGCCGCCGGAGCCGATCGCCATCACGCCGGCCTCCGGCTCCAGCACGTCGCCGGTACCGGTGAGCACCAGCGACACGTCCTTGTCGGCGACAATCATCATGGCCTCGAGCCGGCGCAGATAGCGGTCGGTGCGCCAGTCCTTGGCGAGTTCGACCGCAGCGCGGGTCAACTGCCCCGGATATTGTTCGAGCTTGCTTTCCAGCCGTTCGAACAGCGTGAAGGCGTCGGCGGTGGCGCCGGCAAAGCCGCCGATCACGTCGCCCTTGCCGAGCTTGCGGACCTTCCTGGCGTTGGACTTGATCACGGTCTGGCCGATCGAAACCTGGCCATCGCCGCCGACCACCACCTTGCCGCCCTTGCGGGCCGTCAAGATGGTGGTGCCGTGCCAGACCGGATACTCATTGGGTGATGCGTGCATGAAGGACCCTCTCTTGCCGTCAGATTTAGGGACTGGCGAGCGGCGTTACAATCGGCGGCCGGAATGGCGAAATCCACTCACCATAAGCCAAAGTTGAGCCCCAACAGCGTCATCCCGCAGTAGCGAAGGCAGCACCAGCCTGTTAAAAGGGCGCGTTTTCAGGAGCGGGAAAGCGGATTTTCATGCGCACGGCGACCATCAGGCGCAAGACCAAGGAAACCGATATCGAGGTAACGGTAAACCTCGACGGGTCCGGCGTGTCCAGCATTGCCACCGGAATCGGCTTTTTCGACCATATGCTCGATCTTCTGGCCCGCCATTCGCGCATCGACCTCACCGTCAAGGCCGACGGCGACCTTCACATCGACCATCACCACACCACCGAGGATGTCGGGATAGCGCTCGGCCAGGCGGTGAAGCAGGCACTCGGCTCCATGGCCGGGATCACCCGCTATGCCTCGATCCACATGCCGATGGACGAGACGCTGTCGCGTGTCGTGATCGACATTTCGGGACGCCCAGTGCTGGTGTTCAGCGTGAATTTTCCGCGCGACAAGGTCGGCACTTTCGACACCGAGCTGGTTCGCGAATGGTTCAATGCCTTTGCGATCAACGCCGGGGTGACTTTGCACGTCGAGACCCTATATGGCGAGAACAGCCATCATATGGCCGAATCCTGTTTCAAGGGTCTGGCGAGGGCGCTGCGCGCGGCGGTCGCGATCGATCCGCGCGCTGCGGGCGAAGTGCCATCCACCAAGGGACAGCTCGGCGGCTGATATCCCGTTCGGCGGAGAGAAGCGATGCCGGTCTACACAGTTCATGCTCCGCAGGCGAGTAGTTCGGACATCCGCGCCACCGACCGTTTTGCCTTCGTGCGTGACGGATTTCACTTCTGGGCTTTCGCGTTTGGCCCGCTCTGGCTGGTCTGGCATCGGCTGTGGCTGGCGCTGGTCGGCTGGATCGTCGTGGTGACCGCGCTCGACCTCGCACTGAGGCGAGCCGGCGTGGGCTCCGCTGCGACTTTCGCAGTTGATCTGCTGGTCGCACTGCTGATGGGATTCGAGGCTGCGAGCCTTCAGCGCTGGACGCTGTCATGGCGCAACTGGCGCCAGCTCGACATCGTGGTCGCCAATAACGAGGAGGCCGCCGAGCGGCGGTTTTTCGATCGCTGGGCCGCCGAGCAGCGCGGCCTTCGCAACGATCAACCCGCCGTCGATCGCGGCGGACCGCCGCCGACCCGCGAGGTCGCGGGCCAGGCCTTCTCCCGGCCGCCACAGCCGGACCATATCATCGGATTGTTTCCCGATCCGGGAGCTTCGCCGTGAGCGTTGCCATCGTCGACTACGGCTCCGGAAATCTGCACTCCGCCGCCAAGGCGTTCGAGCATGCGGCCCGGAGCATGGACACGCACGAAAGGATCATGGTGACGCGCGATCCCGAAACGGTGTTTCGGGCCGATCGCATCGTGCTGCCCGGAGTAGGCGCCTTTGCCGATTGTCGCCGGGGGCTGGATGCGCTCGACGGTATGGCCGAGGCGATGACTGAGGCCGTGCGCGACAAGGCAAGGCCGTTCTTCGGCATCTGTGTCGGCATGCAACTGATGGCGACGCGCGGCAGGGAGCACGTCACCACCGACGGATTCAACTGGATCGACGGCGACGTCGAGAAGATTTCACCGCGCGACGAGAACCTGAAAATTCCGCATATGGGCTGGAATACGCTCGACATGATCCGCGAGCATCCGGTGCTGGAGCGGCTGCCGCTCGGCCCGAAGGGGCGCCACGCCTATTTCGTGCACTCCTACCATCTCAACGCCGCCAACGAGGCGGACGTGCTGGCGCGCGCCGATTACGGCGGCCCGGTCACCGCCATCGTCGGCAGGGACACCGCGATCGGTACCCAGTTCCATCCGGAAAAGAGCCAGCGCTTCGGGCTTGCCCTGATTGCCAATTTCCTGAAGTGGCGGCCGTGATCCTGTTTCCCGCCATCGACCTGAAAAACGGCCAGTGCGTGCGTCTGGAACGGGGCGACATGGCGCGCGCCACCGTGTTCAACCTCGATCCGGCGGCACAGGCGCGCGCGTTTGCCGCCCAGGGCTTTGAGTATCTGCATGTGGTCGACCTCGACGGCGCCTTTGCCGGCAAGCCGGTCAACGCGCGGGCGGTCGAGGCGATGCTCGGGGAGATCACGATCCCGGTGCAGCTTGGCGGCGGAATCCGTCACCTCGCGACCGTCGAGGGCTGGCTCGCCAAGGGTGTGGCGCGCGTCATTATCGGCACCGCGGCGGGGCGCGATCCGGAACTGGTGAAGCGCGCGGCGAGGGCGTTTCCCGGCCGCGTGGCGGTGGGGCTCGACGCCCGTGACGGCAAGGTCGCCGTCGAAGGCTGGGCGGAAACGTCCGAGGTCACGGCGCTGGACATCGCGCGGCGGTTCGAGGATGCCGGCGTTGCCGCCATCATCTTCACGGACATCGCCCGCGACGGTTTGCTGAAGGGCCTCAATCTCGATGTCACCATCGCGCTCGCCGAACGGATCTCGATTCCCGTGATCGCATCGGGCGGGTTCGCCTCGATCGCCGACGTCAAGGCGCTGCTGGCGCCGCGCGCCGGCAAACTGGCCGGTGCGATCGCGGGCCGCGCACTCTATGACGGCCGGCTCGATGCCGCCGCCGCACTGGCGCTGATCCGTGCCGCGCGGGCTGCGGCTTAGATGTTTCTCTTTTTGACGCGCTTTCTTCACGCGAACCGGGCAGCCACTTTGCCCGAAACGCCATAGGAGCTTGGGATGTTCAAGGTGCGTGTGATTCCCTGTCTCGATGTCAAGGACGGTCGGGTGGTGAAGGGCGTCAATTTCGTCGACCTGCGCGACGCCGGCGATCCCGTGGAAGCGGCCGTCGCCTATGATGCCGCCGGCGCCGACGAATTGTGTTTTCTCGACATCACGGCCACCCACGAAAACCGCGGCATCATGCTCGACGTGGTGCGGCGCACGGCGGAAGCCTGCTTCATGCCGCTGACGGTGGGGGGCGGGGTCCGCACCGTCGACGATATCCGCACCCTGCTGCGTTCCGGCGCCGACAAGGTGTCGATCAACAGCACCGCCGTCAGCCGACGCGAATTCGTCAAGGAGGCGGCAGAGAAATTCGGCGATCAGTGCATCGTGGTCGCGATCGACGCCAAACGCGTGACACGCGGCGGCGGATCGGACCGCTGGGAGATATTCACCCATGGCGGCCGCAATTCCACCGGCATCGATGCAGTCGAATATGCCCAGCAAGTCGTCTCGCTCGGCGCCGGCGAAATCCTGCTGACCTCGATGGATCGCGACGGCACCCGAAAGGGATTTGACCTTGCGCTGACGCAGGCGGTTGCCGACAGTGTTTCGGTGCCGGTGATCGCGTCGGGCGGCGTCGGCAGTCTCGATCATCTGGTCGACGGCATCCGCGAGGGGCATGCGACCGCAGTGCTGGCGGCATCGATCTTCCACTTCGGTGAATTTACCATACGCGAAGCCAAGGACCACATGGTGCGCGCCGGGCTGCCGATGCGGCTCGATCCCTGACGACTCCCGGTGACAGAAGTGCTAGACAGCACGGGAAGAGCGTCCACCCCTTGTTCGGGCGCGTGTGCGAGTTGAGTCGATGCCACGTTTCACCATTCATGATCTGGCTGCCACGGTCGATGCCCGCGCGGTCTCGGGCGGCGAGGGGTCCTACACCCGCAAGCTGCTGGACAAGGGGCCGGAGCATTGCGCCAAGAAATTCGGCGAGGAGGCGGTCGAAACCGTGATCGCCGCGGTCGAGAACGATCGCGATCATCTGATCGCCGAGAGCGCCGATCTGCTGTTTCATTTCCTGGTGCTGTTGAAGGCGCGTGGTATCAGGCTCGACGAAGTCGAGGCCGCATTGGCGCAGCGGACGACGATGTCCGGGCTGGAAGAAAAGGCGGCGCGCAAGCGCGACTAGCTCAACCAAAGGGCTTGGCCCAAACGTTTGAGGCGGCTGCATGGATATTCGGGCGGCGGACCAGCAATACAATCCCTACCGGGTATTCTCCCGGGAGCAGTGGGCGCGGCTGCGCGACGATACGCCGATGACGCTGGAAGCGAGCGAGATCGCGGCGCTGCGCTCGATGCACGACCGGCTCGATCTCAGCGAGGTCGAGGAGATTTATCTGCCGCTGTCGCGGCTGTTGTCGATCTATGTCGAGGCCATGCAGCGGCTGTATTTCTCGCAACGCCGGTTCCTCGGCATCCAGGACCGCAAGGTGCCTTACATCATCGGCGTCGCCGGATCGGTGGCGGTCGGCAAATCGACCACCGCACGCGTGCTGCAGGCGCTGCTGGCGCGATGGTCGCCGCGGCCAAAGGTCGATCTGGTGACGACGGACGGCTTTCTGTTTCCCAATGCCGTGCTCGAGCGGCAAGGCCTGATGCAGAAAAAGGGCTTTCCGGAGAGCTACGACCTGCCGACCCTGCTTGCGTTCCTGAGCGACATCAAGGCGGGGAGGCGGCGGGTGCGGGCGCCGGTCTATTCGCATCTGACCTATGACGTCATTCCGAACGAATGGATCGAGGTCGACCGCCCGGACATCCTGATCGTCGAGGGCGTCAATGTCCTGCAGACCGGCCGGCTGCCGCGCGACGGCAAGGCGGTCCCCGTGGTCTCCGACTTCTTCGATTTCTCGGTCTATATCGATGCCGAGGAATCGGTGCTGCGCGACTGGTACGTGCGGCGCTTCCTGACGCTGCGGGACACGGCGTTCACCGACCCGCGCTCCTATTTCCATCGCTATGCGCCGCTGTCCGACGAGGAGGCCGCCGCCACCGCGCTGGCGATCTGGGAGCGCACCAACCTCGCCAATCTCGAGGATAACATCCGACCGACCCGGCCGCGCGCGACGCTGATCCTGAAAAAGGGTGCCGACCACGTCGTCGAACAGGTGGCGCTGCGCCGGCTTTAGGGGCGCGGAATGACGCTTGGCCTTCAGCTCACGAGATGCCGCGAGGCGGCGAGGCCGGCGAGCGCGTCGGCGAGTTTTTCGCGATCGAGCGGCTTGATGAGGAATCCATCCATCCCGGCTTCGAAGCAGGCGTAACGATCCTCCACCAGCGTGTTGGCGGTGAGAGCGAGGATCGGGGTCTGACGGCCAGGCTGGCCGGCCTCACGGCCGCGGATGCGCCGGGCGGTTTCGATGCCGTCGAGCTGGGGCATCTGGATGTCCATCAAGATCAGGTCGTAGGGAGCACCGGCCGATTTCGCCGCGAGCCAGGATTCCAGTGCGGCCTCGCCATTGGTGGTGATGACCGCGCGGTGTCCCAGCCGGGTCAGCAGCGAGCGCATCAACAGCGCGTTGATCTCGTTGTCTTCCGCGACCAGGATCGAAAGGCCGCGCGACGGAGCAATGACGGGGGTCTCGACGGCGGCAGGCGAGTCGATCAGGGGATCGGCGGCAAGGTCGGGCGCGAGAACTTCCGGCGTCGTGGTCAGGCGGGCCGCCAGCGATGCCGCGCGCAGCGGCTTGACCAGATAGCCGGTGAAGGCGGAGGAAGATTTGAACTCGTGCCGCGTGACCGGGGTGAGCAGAACGATGCGCCGCGCTGCATGGATCCGTGCCGCGTCGGCGAGCCGTTCGACCTCGTCGGCACCCCATGCATGATCGACCAGGACGGCGTACCATGCGCGTTCGGGCAGCAATGCCTGCGCCACCGCGAGATCCGACACCATGCAGGTCTGGCTGCCCCAGCGCTGCAATCGCCGGGCCACCAGCGAGGCCTCGATGGTCTGCGGCGCCACCAGCATGATCGACTCGCCGTCCAGATCCGGTGCCGCAACTGGCGCTCGTTCGCCGCCATGGAGGCGGGATGCCGCGAGAGGCAGCGATACCTCGAAGGTCGAGCCGGCCCCCGGCTCGCTTTCCAGCGTGATGCGGCCGCCCATCCGCTTGACGATACGCTCGCTGATGCTGAGCCCCAGTCCGGTGCCGCCATAATTGCTGGCGATGCGGTCGTCGGCCTGCTCGAACTCGCGGAAGATCCGTTGCTGCGCCTCGGGCGCGATGCCGATCCCGGTATCGCGCACCAGAAAGCTGATCTCGTTGGGCCAGATACCCGGCTCGACAATCAGCGCCACGCCACCGGTCGAGGTGAACTTGATGGCGTTGCCTGCCAGGTTGAGCAGCACCTGCCGCAGCCGCGCCGCGTCTCCGATCACTTCGGTCGGCAGCCGCTCGTCGACATAGGCGGCGATCTCGATCTGCCGCGCCTGGGCCCGCGGTGCCAGCAGCTCGGTGATGTCCTCGACCAGCGAGCTCAGTGCGAACGGGCGCTGTTCCAGGTCAATCTTGCCGGCCTCGATCTTGGAGTAGTCCAGAAGCTCCTCGATCAGCGAAAGCAGCGCATCGCCAGAGGTCTTCACCGCTCTCGCATAGGTCATCTGTTCCGGCGTGAGCGGCGTATCCAGGAGCAGCCCGCTCATGCCGATGATGCCGTTGAGCGGGGTGCGAATTTCATGGGATGCCATGGCTAGGAAGCGGGACTTGGCGCGGCTCGCCGCGTCGGCGAGATCGCGGGCCTCGGCCAGCGCGCGTTCGGTTTCGGTGCGGTCGGTCACGTCGCGGCCGACGCTCTGCATTTCCGCGGGCCGGCCGGCGTCCGATCGAACGAGGCCCTCGCGCCAGGCGATCCATCGCGGCCCGAGCGGAGTTGCGACCTTCTGATCGTGAATCCGGGTGCCGTTGGCCTCGATCGCGGTGTCGCCCTGCTCGAGGATGGTTGGCGCGAAGCGGCTGCCGATCAGCGCGTCGCGCGGCTGCGCGACCAGTTCGCAATAGGCATCGTTGACGAAGGTGATGCAGCCCTCGGCATCGCGCAGAACGATCAGGTCGCCCTGGGATTCGAACAGGCTGCGGGCGCGCTGCTCGGCCTCCTGCAATTCCCAGTTGCGGTCGGCCAGAGCCTCGTTATGCATGGCGACCTTGCGCAGCCGTCGGCGCATCCAGCGCAGCCGGATGCTCAGGGTGGCGAGCGCGACGCAGGCGATCGCAAACAGGAAACTCGCGCCGATGGCAAAAGCGTTCGGATCATAGCCGGAATTTGGCGATCGGCTTCCGGCGATGAAGCCATAGGCGCCGCCGAACGCGGCGGAGAAGATCGTGAACGAACGGATCGCAAAGGTCAGCATGGGATGCCGTCGCCCAAAGCGGCGGAGCCCCAATTTGATCCGGAAAACCATCCCCATTGCCGACGTCCCCGAAATTGCCTTCGCCACCACGATCGTTTCGCGCCGTCCCACTCGTGTCCGCCGTGGCGCGCGCCGCGTGCTGGCGCCGACGATGCGGCGCCGACCTTGCAAAGTGCTTGAGGTGAGGAAAGGCCGCGCCGCCCGATGAGAACAGGGTTAACGAAGTGTCAAGATCGGTTTCGGAGCGGTGCGGCCGGTCGAGGGGGACCGATCGCCTTTCATCCCGTCGGTGAATTCAGGCGGCGCGCCTGATATCTTCGGCGAGTGCGCGGTAGGACAGGGCTTCGGCGAGGTGCACCCGGCCGATCCGCTCGGTGCCGTCGAGATCGGCGAGGGTGCGGGCGACGCGCAGCACCCGGTGATAGCCGCGCGCCGACAGCCGCATGGTCTCGGCGGCCTCGCGAAGCAGCTTTGCTCCCTGCGGATCCGGCTGCGCGATCTGTTCCAGCAGCGCGGCCGGCGCCTCGGCGTTGGTGCGGACCCCACTCAATCCGGCCGCGGCGTAGCGTGCCCGCTGCAGGTCGCGCGCGGCGGCGACGCGGGCAGCGACTTCCGCCGAGCCTTCTGTTGACGGCGGCAAAATCAGGTCGGCGGCGGTGACCGCCGGCACCTCGATGCGCAAATCGATGCGGTCCATCAGCGGCCCCGAGATGCGCGCCTGATAGTCCGCGGTGCAGCGGTCGAGCTGTCCGCGCTTGCAGGCATAGCCGGGCTCGCAGGCGTGGCCGCAGCGGCAGGGATTCATCGCGGCAACCAGCATGAAGCGAGCCGGATAGGTGACGCGATGATTGACACGCGATACCGCGACCTCGCCGTTTTCCAGCGGCTGGCGCAGCGAATCCAGCACTCTCGGGTCGAACTCCGGCAATTCGTCGAGAAACAGCACGCCCTGATGCGCCAGCGAGATTTCGCCCGGCTTTGCCCGCACGCCGCCGCCGGTCAGCGCCGCCATGCTGGCGGAATGATGCGGCGAGCGGAATGGCCGCCGCGCGGTGAGCGCGCCGCCTTCGATCTCGCCGGCGACCGAGGCGATCATCGAGACTTCCAGCAGTTCGGATGGCGACAGCGGCGGGAGAATCGAGGGCAGCCGTGCCGCGAGCATCGATTTGCCGGCACCGGGAGCGCCGATCATCAGCAGATGATGGCCGCCGGCAGCCGCAATCTCGAGCGCGCGCTTGGCGCTTTCCTGACCCTTGATGTCGCGCAGATCGAGCTGGGCCGCTTCGTGTTCATGGACCTTTGGGGTGGGCCGCGACAGCACCTGCGTGCCCTTGAAGTGGTTGGCGATCTGGATCAGCGAATTCGCGGCCACGATCTGGATATCCGGGCTCGCCCAGGCTGCTTCTGCGCCGCAGAGCGCCGGGCAGATCAGGCCCTCATCGCGCGAATTGGCGCCGATCGCCGCCGGCAGGACGCCAGCGACCGGCGCGATCGATCCGTCGAGCCCGAGTTCGCCGAGCACCGTGAAGCCGCCGAGCGCATCCGACGGAATGGCGCCGATCGCGGCCATCAGGCCGAGCGCGATCGGCAGGTCATAATGGCTGCCTTCCTTGGGCAGATCGGCCGGGGCGAGATTGACGGTGATTCGCCGGGCCGGCAGCGCGAGCCCCGAGGCGATCAATGCGGAGCGCACCCGTTCCCGCGCCTCCGACACCGCCTTGTCCGGCAACCCGACGATGGTGAACGCCGGCAGCCCGGGCGCGACCTGCACCTGCACGTCGACGGCACGGGCCTCAATGCCCTCGAACGCTACGGTCGACACCCGCTGGACCATGCCGCCCCTTCTTCCTGCAACCAAAGGTAGCTGAAAGTTTCGGGCAGGGCAAGAACAATGAGGGAACGAGGTGGCCTACCGGCGCCTCGCCTCGATGGCGTCCCAGATTTTCGCGGCGATGTCGGGGCCGCCGAGCCGCGCCACGGCGCGAATGCCGGTCGGCGAGGTCACGTTGATCTCGGTGAGAAAGCCGTCGATCACGTCGATGCCGACAAACAGCAACCCGCGTTCGCGCAGCGCCGGGCCCAGGCGCGTGCAAATCTCGCGCTCGCGCGGCGACAGCTCGGTCGCCCTGGCGGCGCCGCCGCGCACCATGTTGGAGCGCAGATCATCCGCGGCCGGGACGCGGTTGACCGCGCCGGCGAATTCGCCCTCGACCAGGATGATGCGCTTGTCGCCGTGCTTGACCTCGGGAAGAAATCGCTGGATCACCCAGGGCTCGCGAAACGTCACCGAAAACATGTCGAACAGCGAGCCGAAATTCATGTCCTGCGGCAGGATGCGAAACACCGCCGCGCCGCCATACCCGTGCAATGGCTTCATCACCACCGCGCCGTGCTCGTCGCGGAACGAATTGATCTCGTCGAGATCGCGCGAGATCAGCGTCGGCGGCATCAGATCCGCAAAATCCATCACGAAGACTTTTTCCGGCGCGTTGCGCACGCTGGCGGGATCGTTGACCACCAGGGTCGCCGGATGGATGCGTTCGAGCAAATGCGTCGAGGTGATGTAGGCCAGATCGAATGGCGGGTCCTGCCGGAGCAATACGACGTCGAACGCCGCGAGCGGCTCGCGCCGCGCCGCGTCGAGCGTGAAATGATCGCCGGCCTGGTCGCGCACGGTGAGGCGTTGAACCGGCGCCACCAGCTCCTCGCCACGCAACGACAGTTTGTCCGGCGTGTAGTAGGAAATGCCATGACCACGCCGCTGCGCTTCCAGAAGCAGCGCGAACGTCGAATCGCCGCCGATATTGATGCGCGCGATCGGATCCATCTGGACGGCGATATTCAGTTTCATGTTCGGGTCCGCGGGGTTGGCTCGGTCGGAAGGTTCAAGGGCTGGCGTCGAACGCCGCTAACAGATGGCGCGGAAGTCGCCGCGGCGCAATCAGCATGACGTCGAAACGCAGCTCGAATTCGGCATGTTCGGGATGCGCCACCAGCCACGCCTGCGCGGCATCGATGATGCGTCGCTGCTGGCGTGGCGTCACCGCATAGGCGGCTTCATCGAGGCGGCTGCGCGCCTTGACCTCGACAAAGACCACGAGGTTGCCCCGGCGGGCGACCAGGTCGATCTCGCCAAAGGGCGTGCGAAAGCGTCTCGCCAGAATCCGATAGCGCTTGGCGATCAAATAGGCCGCGGCGCGTGTTTCGGCGGAAACGCCGGTTCGAAATGCCGCGAGCCGTTTCGGCGCAGCCGCTTTCAACCGCGCCGCCATAGGCCGGGCGTCATCCGTCTTGGCCATCATCGTCTTCCGCATCATGATCCCGGGCGAGTTGCAGGGCGCGGGCATAGATCTCGCGGCGAGGCCGACCGGACAATTCGACGGCGTGCGCCACCGCATCCTTGACGCTTTCGTGCGCCAGCCGATTTCGCAACAGCCGGTCCAGTTCCTGCTCCGGCATGATCTGCGCGCCGGCCGCGGGCGGGCCCAATACCAGCACGAATTCGCCGCGGGTCTCCTGCGCGGCGGCCGCGCGCGCCAGCTCGGCGATCGGGGCGCGCCGGATCTCTTCATGCATCTTGGTCAGTTCGCGACAGATCGCGGCGTCGCGTCCGCCCATGATCGCGGCGAGGTCGGCCAAGCTGTCGACGAGGCGATTGCCGGATTCAAACATCACCAGCGTGGCGTCGATTCGCGCAAGCTCGGTCAGTCGCGCGCGCCGGCCGGCCGCTTTGGCCGGCAGGAACCCTTCGAAGAAGAACCGGTCCGTTGGCAGCCCTGCCACCGAGAGCGCGTTCAGCACCGACGATGCTCCCGGCAGCGCGGTCACGGCATGACCCGCCGCGCAGACCTCGCGCACCAGCTTGAATCCGGGATCTGAAATCAGCGGGGTTCCGGCGTCCGAAACCAGTGCGATGGCGGCGCCCTGTGCCAGCCGGTGCATGATTTTCGGCCGGGCTGCCGCGGCGTTGTGTTCGTGATAGGGCTGGAGCTGTGCCGCGATGGCATAACGCTCGGTCAGCCGGCGGGTGATTCTTGTGTCTTCGCAGGCGATGATGTCGACACCGGCAAGCGTTTCCAGCGCACGCAAAGTGATATCGCCGAGATTGCCGATGGGGGTCGCGACCAGATAGAGTCCCGGCCGGGGTTTGGGGGCGGAGAGCAACTGGCCGCCGACCGAAAAGCTGCGGGCCGTGAAACCCGTGACGCCTTCGGATGTATCTGGGGAGGCAGCTTTGGCGCGCATCGGCTCAATCTAGTGGGAACAAGGCGGGGACGCCACGATTCTGCCCGGGTGTGTTGCCGGCCGTGAGCCGGCGAGGAACCTGAAACCGGCATCCGGCGCGCCGATGTCGCATCGCTTTAATCTTTTTGTTTTGGTTAACTATTCGTTGACAATATGCCTGAATCCACCCTCCTGATCGCCGGGAGGCAATGTCCTGACCGATTCCATTCGGTCAAGAGCTAGAGAACCGATGGTGGGCGCGCTCGATCGCAAATTTTGGCCTGCCGGGGCAACCCGGCGGAGCGTGGTTGGCTTGATTCTCGGCGCTCCTCTGCTCGGGGCCTGCGCGGGCGTCCAGCAAAGCCTCGGCCAGTACGGCTCGCAGGAGGCGACGCCCGGCGGACCGCCTCAGCAGCCGCTCGCGGTCGGCAATGGCCAGGTCAAGGTCGGCCTGATCCTGCCGCTGTCGGCGTCCGGCAATGCCGGGGTTGCCGCGCAATCCATGAAGAACGCCGCCGAGATGGCGCTGGCGGAATTCCAGAACCCGAATCTTCAGCTTTTGATCAAGGATGACGCCGGCAGCCCGCAAGGCGCGCAGCAGGGAACGCAGCAGGCGCTTGACGAAGGCGCGGAGATCATTCTCGGCCCGCTGTTTGCGGTCTCGGTTCCGGCGACCGCTCAACTCGCGCGGGCGCGCGGCATTTCGGTGATCGCGTTCTCGACCGATTCAAGTGTCGCCGGCCGGGGAGTCTACCTCTTGAGCTTCCTTCCGGAGTCCGATGTGAACCGGATTGTGGAATATTCCGCCAGTCTCGGGAAACGATCGTTTGCCGCGCTACTGCCCGAGAATGCCTATGGCAATGTCGTAGAGGCCACGTTCAAGCAGGCGGTTGGCCGCCGCGGCGGCCGCATCGTCGCGTTTCAGAAATACGATGCCGACCGCGCCACTGCGGCGCGAACCGTGGCCTCGAGCCTCGGCGCCGCCGACGCGCTCTTCATTGCCGATGACGGCGATTCGGTGGTGCAGGTGGCCGATGCGCTGGCCGCAGCCGGCGCCAATCTGAAGAATATCCAGTTGCTCGGCACCGGCTTGTGGGACAATCCGCGCGTGTTCGCGAGCCCCGCTTTGCAGGGCGGCCTTTATGCGGCGCCGGATCCGGCCGGTTTCCGCAGCTTCTCCAGCCGCTACCGCGCCAAATATGGTGCCGATCCGGTGCGAACCGCGACGCTTGCCTACGACGCAGTGGCACTGGTGGCGGCGCTGGCGAGAACGCAGGGTGCAACCCGGTTTTCTCCCGATGTGCTGACCAATCCATCCGGCTTTGCCGGCATCGACGGCCTGTTCCGCTTTCGCGCCGACGGCACCAACGAACGCGGACTGGCCGTCATGCGCGTTGGAACGGGCGGCGGCGTGGCGGTCGCCGGTTCGCCCAAGAGTTTTGGCGCGTAAGAGGCTGCCCGGTCCAATCTACGCCGCCAAATCGGCCACCACCGCGTCGAGTACGGGAAATCCGGCCTGCGTGACCCGCAACCGGCCGCTGACATCGACGGCAATGGCGCCTTCTTCCCGCAATATGGCGATCCGGTCAGGATCGAGCGCACGGCCGGATAACGCGGCATAGCGGCCGGGATCGATGCCCTCGGCGAGGCGCAGCCCCATCAGCAGGAACTCGTCGCCACGCTCTCCGCTGTTGAGGATGTCGTCGGTCACAACACCATGACCCATGGCTTCGACGCGCATCAGCCAGGCTTCGGGCCGCTTCTCGGTCGCGATCGCGTGCCTGATCCCGTCGATATCGAGACGGGCATGCGCGCCCGGCCCGATGCCGGCATATTCCTCGCTACGCCAGTACACCAGATTGTGCTGGCATTCGGCGCCGGATCGCGCGTGGTTGGAAATCTCGTAGGCCGGCAATCCATGCGCGGCACAGACCTCCTGGGTGACGTCATACAGCGCGCGTGCCATCGCCTCGCCCGGCGTCTTCAATTTGCCGGCGGCGTGAAGCCCGAAGAACGGCGTGCCCGCCTCGATGGTCAGTTGATAGAGCGACAGATGCTCGGCGGCTTCGGAGATCGCGCGCTTCAACTCCTCCGCCCACATTTGCGGAGTCTGGTCGGGACGGGCGTAGATCAGATCGAACGAATAGCGATCGAACGCGCTGCGCGCAATCGCGACTGCATCGAGCGCCTCGCGCGCGGTGTGCAGCCGTCCCAGCGCGCTCAGCGACGCATCGTCCAGCGCCTGCACACCGAGCGAAACCCGGTTGACGCCGGCGGCGCGGTAGCCGGCAAAGCGTGTCGCCTCGACGCTGGTCGGATTGGCTTCCAGCGTGACTTCGGCAGCGCGCGCGACGCGCCAGTGCCTGCCGATCGCATCGAGGATGGCGCCGACGGTCTGCGGCCGCATCAGCGAGGGCGTGCCGCCGCCCAGGAAAATCGATGACACTTCCCGCCCCGGAGTGCGCGCCGCAGTGGTTTCGATTTCGCGGGCAAAGGCGCGAGAGAACCGTGCCTCGTCGATCGGCGAATGGCGAACGTGGCTGTTGAAATCGCAATACGGACATTTCGACAGGCAGAACGGCCAATGCACGTAGACGCCGAATGCTTCGCTGTCAGCGCGGGTCAAGGCAGATCTCCGCAAGTTTCACGAAGGCGCGGGCACGATGCGACAATCCGAGACCGAGCGGCGGCAGCCCGTGCTTTTCGGGACTGGTCATCTCGCCGAAGGTGCGCGCATGTCCATCGGGCAGGAACGCCGGATCATAGCCGAAACCAGCCGAACCGCGCGGCGGCCATACCAGCGTCCCGTCGGCGCGCGCCTCGACCTCTTCGAGATGGTCATCGGGCCAGGCCACGCACAGCGCGGAAACAAAATGCGCGCGGCGCTGCGACGGCGCAGTGGCGCCGCGCTCCTGCAGCAGGCGCTCGATACGGGCCATCGCGACGGAAAAATCCTTGTTGGGGCCGGCCCAGCGCGCGGAAAAAATCCCGGGCGCGCCCGCCAGCGCGTCGACCACCAGTCCGGAATCGTCGGCGAAGGCCGGCAACCGGGCAGCCGTTGCGGCCGCGATCGCCTTGATCCGTGCATTGGCGCGAAAGCTGTCGCCGGTTTCCTCAGGCTCGCCGAGGCCAAGCTCGCCCGCCGCGACCGCTTCGACGCCATGCGGCGCCAGCAGTTCGCGCATCTCGGCAAGTTTGCCGGGATTATGGGTCGCGATCACGAGCTTGCCTGTGATTCGGCGATGCATGCGTTCAGTCTATCAGCCTACGCGAGCCCGATCACGCCACGGCCATCTTCTGCAAATCCACCAGCCGCGCGACGCCCTTGCGCGCCAACGCCATCAGCGCCAGGAACTCGTCCTGCGAGAACGGGGTCTTCTCCGCCGTGCCCTGCACCTCGATGATGCGTCCATCGCCGGTCATGACGAAATTGGCGTCGGTTTCGGCCTCGGAATCCTCGGCATAATCGAGGTCGAGCACCGGCGTGCCATTGTAGATGCCGCAGGAGATCGCCGCCACATTGTCGCGCAGCACGTTGGCCTTGACCATGTTGCGGGTCTTCATCCAGCCGATGCAGTCGGCCAGCGCAACCCAGGCGCCGGTGATTGAGGCTGTTCGGGTGCCGCCATCGGCCTGCAGCACGTCGCAGTCGACCGTGATCTGGCGCTCGCCCAGCGCCTCGAGGTCCAGCGTGGCGCGCAGCGAACGGCCGATCAGGCGCTGGATCTCGACGGTGCGGCCGCTTTGCTTGCCGGCCGATGCCTCGCGGCGGGTTCGTTCCAGCGTCGCCCGCGGCAGCATGCCGTATTCGGCGGTGACCCAGCCGCGGCCCTGGCCCTTGAGCCAGGGCGGCAACCGTTCCTCCAGCGTTGCCGTCACCAGCACATGGGTGTCGCCGAATTTGACCATGCAGGAACCCTCGGCGTACTTGACGACGCCGCGTTCCAGGGACACGGCACGCAGTTCGTCCGGCGCACGGCGGCTTGGCCGCATGGGAATCCTCCGAGAAATCAGCAGCGTTTCAGGTCTCGCGGTGCTTGTAGGTGGGGGAAGCGACAGCGGCAAGGCCTTTGGCCGCATTCCACGGGGTCCAATGACTGCTTGTCACCGGCGCCCGGGATGGACAAAATCAGGTCAGTTGCAGGGAGTAGATGGTGGCCCACCACGACCCGATCGGCCTGATCGCCCCGAATGCCGGGCTTGCCCAGCTTAACGAGCGCTCACGCGACATCTTTCGCCAGATCGTCGAGAGCTATCTGGCGACCGGGGAACCGGTCGGTTCACGCAATATTTCACGTTTGATCGCGGTGCCGCTCTCGCCGGCCTCGGTCCGCAATGTGATGTCCGACCTTGAGCAGCTTGGATTGATCTATGCCCCGCATACCTCGGCCGGCCGGCTGCCGACCGAATTGGGTTTGCGGTTTTTCGTCGATGCCCTGATGCAGCTCGGCGATCTGACCGAACCGGAGCGGCAGTCGATCCAGACCCAGCTCGCGTCGGTCGGCAAGGCGCAATCGGTCGAAGCCGCGCTTGGGGAAGCCTTGACGCGGCTGTCCGGCCTGACCCGGGCCGCGGCGGTGGTACTCACCGCCAAATCCAATTCGCGGCTGAAGCATATCGAGTTCGTGCGGCTGGAACCGGAACGGGCGCTGGCGGTGCTGGTCGGCGAAGACGGCCAGGTCGAGAACCGGGTGCTGACGCTGCCGCCAGGCGTTCCCTCCTCGGCGCTGATCGAGGCCACCAACTTTCTCAATGCGCGGATCCGGGGGCGAACGCTGGCCGAGGCGCGCCTCGAACTTGAAACCGCACTGGCGCAGAGCCGCACCGAACTCGATCAACTGACGCAGAAGGTAATCGCCGCCGGGCTCGCAAGCTGGTCGGGTGGCGACAACGACGATCGGCAACTGATCGTGCGCGGTCATGCCAATCTGCTGGAGGATCTGCACGCGCTCGAGGATCTCGAACGGGTCAGGCTGCTGTTCGACGATCTCGAAACCAAGCGGGGCGTGATCGATCTGCTGGGTCGCGCCGAACGCGCCGAAGGGGTGCGGATTTTCATCGGATCGGAGAACAAGCTGTTTTCGCTGTCGGGCTCCTCCACGATCATCGCGCCCTATAGCGACGGCGCCGGCCATATTGTCGGCGTTCTCGGCGTGATCGGACCGACCCGGCTCAACTATGCCCGGGTCATTCCGACGGTGGACTATGCGGCGCGGATCGTCAGCCGGATGCTAGCCGGGTGATCCCGTCCGCGGGGCGCTTGATTTTCCGCGCCCAAAGCACGATATCCCGCCAGCAAATCCCGCATTGACTTGATCCAAAGCGATTTTTCGAAAAGGCAGCCCATGACCGATCCGAACCGGCCAAACGAGAATCCGGCGAACGCGGCGCAGGCCGGCGAGCCGGTGGTCTCCAAGCCCTATGTGATGCCCGATGATCCGGAGCAAGGATCGGTCGAGGCGCTCGCCAAGGAAGCCACGGAATCGCGCGACAAGATGCTGCGCACCCTGGCGGAGATGGAGAATCTGCGCAAGCGCACCAGCCGCGAGGTGGCGGATGCGCGGACCTACGGGATCACCGGCTTCGCGCGCGACGTGCTCGATATCGCCGACAATCTGCAGCGCGCGCTCGATGCGGTTCCAGCCGATACCAGGGCGGCCGCCGATCCCGGCCTGAAAGCGCTGATCGAAGGCGTGGAGCTGACCGAGCGGTCGCTGCTCAACGCGCTCGAGAAGAACGGCGTCAAGAAGTTCGATCCCTCGGGCGAGAAGTTCGATCCGAATTTCCAGCAGGCGATGTATGAGGTCCCTGACCCGTCGGTGCCTGCGGGCACGGTGGTACAGGTGGTGCAGGCCGGCTACATGATAGGCGAGCGCGTGCTGCGTCCGGCCCTGGTCGGTGTCTCCAAGGGAGGCGCCAAGGCGCCAACCGCCGCCGATGGCAACGAACCGAACAGCGCCGCCTGAGCGATTATGGCGTTTTCGAGCGAAGTGGGCTCCGGTTCGCGTGAAGAAAACGCGTCAAACAAAAGGCTAGTTGATCGCGACCATCAGCGGCGGTGAACTCCGTCGCGCACCACGCGAAAGCGCGGGAACGCCTTTTCCCACTGGTCGCGCGGCGAACTGCCGATGATCCGCAACGACGTCGGGCCGCCGAACCGCAGCCACTGCACGACGGTGACGGGGGTGTTGTCCTTGCCACTGACGGCGTCGATCCGCGTTTCATAGCCGGGCATGCCGTCGATACGGATCGCCTCCGACACCGTGAGATGCGCCTCGCGCACGCCGGGAATCGCGGTCGCGGCCTCCTGGGCAAACCGGTCGCGATCCTGCGGCTGCGCCGGCGCCGATCCCATCACGCCGATCAGCATGAAGGGGGCGGCCTCGAAGCCCGCGGTCTCGTCGCCATCGGCGAGAAGAATGGCCGCTCCCGGCGCCAGCGTGCGGACATTCTTGAACTGGGCGAGATCGCTCACGCTGAACGGCATCTGCGCAAGCTGCTCGTCGACCGGCACTTCCTTGCGAATGGCCGCCGAGGCGAACATCTGCCGGACCGCGGCATCGGTGTAGATCTTGCTGGCGTTCTCGGGGACCTGTACCGCGATATAGCCCGAGAATGTTCCGCCTGGCATGATCATCGAGTAGCGCCGCACGCTGGTGGTGCCATCCTTGGCGTTTTCGGCCGTGTAGTAGGCGACCCCTGCGGCGGTCTCGATGCTCTCGGGCTTGATGCCATTGCTGCCGGCAGGGTTGGCCTTGAAGGCGCTCACGACCTCGCCATAGGCGGCGGCCGGAAGCTCCGCCACCAGCACCTTGACGCCCTGGTCCTCGGTTTCGAAGCCAACGAAGGTTTTGGCGGCGACGAGCCCGACCAGCGGCGTCATCCCGACCCGGGATCCCGGCGGGAAAACCGGGCCTGCGGCGCGGGCCGGCGCGAAGGCCAGCGTGCTCGCGACGAGCAGGATAGCCGCAGACAGCAGTCGAATCTGGTTCATGAAAAATCTACTGAGGTTGTATTGGGGCCGTTCGACGGTGGCCGGTCAGGGTCTTGCACCCGGCGGCGGCCTTTCCGTTTCGGTCGCCTTTTAACCGGTTTGCCGCGCCGGCAACAGCCGGGACCCCGGTCCGATAAGCCCACAGCCGTTCAGCCGCCGACCCCCCGTTCGCCTTGCGGTCTGCCGGGGCAGCCCGCGGAACAGCTAGCGGACACTATCTTTCAACGGGAGCGGTTTTCGCGGGTGAAGGTTGCGTCCCGGTCCTTGCGGGGCCTGCCCCCCCTCCTATATGAGGCTCACCGTCGCAATATCGCGAGCATTTGATCGTTGGGGGTTTGGATTGGTGCGCCGTCAGGGCCCAGCCAACCTGCCGCAAAAAGAAGGATATGAGGACCATGGGAAAGGTCATTGGGATCGATCTCGGCACCACCAATTCGTGCGTTGCCGTAATGGATGGCAAGAACGCGAAAGTCATCGAAAATGCCGAGGGCATGCGGACCACCCCGTCGATCGTTGCCTTCAGCGATGACGGCGAGCGCCTCGTCGGCCAGCCCGCCAAGCGCCAGGCGGTGACCAATCCCGAGCGGACCTTCTTCGCCGTCAAGCGGCTGGTCGGCCGCCGCTATGACGATCCAATGGTCGAGAAGGACAAGAAGCTCGTCCCCTACAAGATCGTCAAGGCGTCGAATGGCGATGCCTGGGTCGAAGCCGACGGCAAGACCTATTCGCCCTCGCAGGTCTCCGCCTTCATCCTGCAGAAGATGAAGGAGACCGCGGAAGCCCATCTCGGCCAGAAGGTCGAGCAGGCCGTCATCACGGTTCCCGCCTATTTCAACGACGCCCAGCGTCAGGCCACCAAGGACGCCGGCAAGATCGCCGGCCTTGAAGTGCTGCGCATCATCAACGAGCCGACCGCGGCCGCGCTCGCTTACGGTCTCGACAAGTCGAAATCCGGCACCATTGCGGTGTACGATCTCGGCGGCGGCACCTTCGACGTCTCGATCCTCGAGATTGGCGATGGTGTCTTCGAGGTGAAGTCGACCAACGGCGATACCTTCCTTGGCGGCGAAGATTTCGACATGCGGCTCGTCAACTATCTGGCCGATGAATTCCAGAAGGAGCAGGGCATCAACCTGCGCAACGACAAGCTCGCCCTGCAGCGCCTGAAAGAGGCCGCCGAAAAGGCCAAGATCGAGTTGTCCTCGACCACCCAGACCGAAATCAACCTGCCCTTCATCACGGCCGACCAGACCGGGCCGAAGCATCTGACGATGAAGCTGACGCGCGCCAAGTTCGAGGCGCTGGTCAACGATCTCGTCGAGAAGACCATCGAGCCCTGCCGCAAGGCGCTGAAGGATGCCGGCCTCACCGCCGGCGAAGTCGGCGAAGTGGTGCTGGTCGGCGGCATGACCCGGATGCCGAAGATCCAGGAAATGGTGAAGCAGTTCTTTGGCAAGGAGCCGCACAAGGGCGTCAACCCGGACGAAGTCGTCGCCATCGGCGCCGCGATCCAGGCCGGCGTGTTGCAGGGCGACGTCAAGGACGTGCTGCTGCTCGACGTCACCCCGCTGTCGCTCGGCATCGAGACGCTGGGTGGCGTGTTCACCCGCATCATCGATCGCAACACCACGATCCCGACCAAGAAAAGTCAGGTGTTCTCGACCGCCGAGGACAACCAGAACGCCGTCACCATCCGCGTGTTCCAGGGCGAGCGCGAAATGGCGGCCGACAACAAGGTGCTCGGTCAGTTCGACCTGATGGGCATTCCGCCGGCGCCGCGCGGCATGCCGCAGATCGAGGTGACCTTCGATATCGACGCCAACGGCATCGTCAACGTCTCGGCCAAGGACAAGGCAACCGGCAAGGAGCAGCAGATCCGCATCCAGGCCTCGGGTGGGCTGTCAGAGGCCGACATCGAGAAAATGGTCAAGGATGCCGAGGCCAATGCCGCCGAGGACAAGAAGCGCCGCGAGGCGGTCGATGCCAAGAACCATGCCGACAGCCTGGTGCATTCGACCGAGAAGGCGCTGGCCGAACATGGTTCCAAGGTCGAGGACGGCGAGCGCCGGGCCATCGAAGATGCCGTCAGCGATTTGAAGGAAGCGCTGAAGGGCGACGATGCCGAGGCCATCAAGGCCAAGACCAACACGCTGGCGCAGGCCTCGATGAAGCTCGGCGAGGCGATGTACAAGCAGCAGGCCGAGAGTGATGCGGCCAAGGACGCTGCCAAGGATGACGTGGTCGACGCGGAGTTCACCGAGGTCGACGACGACAAGAACAACAAGAAATCTGCCTAAGCGGCGAACGGCCATGACCCTCATTCCTCAGAGCGCGACGAGCGTCTCGATGGATGGGGGTCATTTTTCGTTAAGCCGCAGGCTGCATCTTTCAAAACGCATTCCCTCGGAATGACGACGAACTTCGGGCGGATTTGACGGATGTCTACCAAGCGATGCTATTACGAAACCCTGGAAGTCGATCGGACGGCGGACGATTCCAAGCTCAAGGCGGCGTTCCGCAAGCTCGCGATGAAATGGCATCCGGACCGCAATCCCGGCGACGCCGCCAGCGAAATCCGCTTCAAGGAAATCAACGAAGCCTATGAGGTCCTGAAAGACGGCGACAAGCGCGCGGCCTACGACCGTTTCGGCCATGCGGCCTTCGAGCAGGGCGGCGGCGGTCCCGGATTCGGTGCCGGCTTTGCCTCGTCGTTTTCCGATATTTTCGAAGACTTGTTCGGCATGGCCGGGCAGCGCGGGCGCGGCGGCGGGCGCGAACGTGGTGCGGATCTGCGCTACAACATGGAAATCAACCTCGAAGAGGCGTTTCAGGGCAAGACTGCCCAGGTCGAGATTCCAGTTTCGGTTACCTGCGAGTCCTGCTCGGGCACCGGCGCGAAGGCCGGGACCCGGCCGAGAACCTGTTCGGTGTGCGGCGGCGCCGGCCGTGTGCGGCAGGCACAGGGCTTCTTCACGCTGGAGCGAACCTGCCCCGGCTGTCAGGGCCGCGGCCAGATGATCGAAGATCCCTGTCCCTCCTGCTCGGGGTCGGGACGGGTGACGCGCGAGCGAACATTGTCGGTCAATATTCCGCAAGGCGTGGAAGACGGCACCCGGATCCGGCTCGCCGGCGAGGGTGAGGCCGGCGTTCGCGGCGGGCCGCCAGGCGATCTCTACATTTTCCTGTCGCTCGCCACGCACCAGTTCTTTCAGCGCGATGGCGCCGATCTGCATTGCCGGGTGCCGATCTCGATGGTGACGGCCGCGCTTGGCGGCGAGTTCGAGGTGCCGACCATCGACAAGGGCAAAGCCAAAGTGAAAATTCCCAGCGGAACTCAGTCCGGCCGGCGGTTTCGCATCGCATCAAAGGGCATGCCGGTGCTGCGCTCGCGCCAGACCGGCGACATGTATGTCCAGGTCGCCGTCGAAACGCCGCAGAACCTGACGAGGAAGCAGCAGGAATTGCTGGCTGAGTTCGAAAAATTATCATCTGGTGCAACGCAACCCGAAGCTGCGGGTTTCTTCACTAAGGTCAAGGACTTCTTCGGCAATCGCACGGCCACGCAATGACCATTCGGCTTGACCGCTTGGGCGTGTAGCTATACGTCTTTATGACTATATTCTGACACTGCCGCACATGTGCGGTCCCGCCTGGTAGTGAAATGCCATTGCAATCGTCCGCGCGCGTGTTGAAGAAGCCTCCTCGTCTCGACGACGAAGTTCGCTTTCTCCGTTCCTGGATCGAAAAGCCACTGCACATGGGCGCCGTGATGCCCTCCGGCCGTGTGTTGGCGCGCACCATGGCGCAGTATGTCGACGTCAACTCCAGGGGTCCGGTGGTTGAGCTTGGACCCGGGACCGGTGCGATCACCAACGCACTCATCGACCACGGCATCGATCAAAAGCGCCTGGTGCTGGTTGAATACAATCCGGGGTTCTGCGCATTGCTGCGCGATCGCTACCCGCATGCCAAGGTGGTGCAGGGCGATGCCTATAGGTTGCGGGATTCGCTGTGGGATATGCTCAGCGTTCCGGCCTCCGCAGTCGTGTCCGGGCTGCCGCTCGTCACCAAACCGATGCTGACCCGCCTCAAACTGATCCGCGATGCTTTCCTGGCGCTGGCGCCGGGCGCGCCGTTCGTGCAGTTCACCTATTCGGTGGCGCCGCCGATTCCGAAATCGCTGCCCGGCGTCTCGACTGAAGCCTCCGAGCGGATCTGGATGAACCTTCCGCCGGCACGCGTCTGGGTGTATCGCAAGGGCTGATGCCGCCCGGTCGCCGGCCGCGGTCCGCCCTCGACGGCCATGAACCCATGCCTGCCCTGAAAATCCTCGTGATCCCCGGTTCGCTGCGCACCGGCTCGCTCAATGCGAGGCTTGCGGCGACCGCCGCCCATGAGCTGGCGCAGGCCGGCGTCGATGTCACGCGCATCTCGCTCGGCGATTTTCCGCTGCCGATCTATGACGGCGACCTGCAGACGAAGTCAGGCGTGCCCAAACATGCGATCAATCTCAAGCGCATGATCGGTGCCCATCATGGCGTGCTGGTCGTGACGCCGGAATACAATTCCTCGGTGCCACCGTTGATCAAGAATGCGATCGACTGGGTGACGAGGGTGCAGGACGCCCATGAAACCCGCGGCCAGGTGTTTCGCGAGCGTGTCTTTGCGATCGCGGCGGCTTCCGAAAACCGGCTCGGTGGAACACGGGCGCTGGCGGCGCTGCGGCTGATCCTGTCGGCGTGCCGGGCCACGGTGATTCCGAATCAGCTCGCGCTGTCCTTTGCCGGCGACGCCTATGACGACATGGACAGGCTGAAACATCCGGCCGATATCGAGGCGCTGCAAGCGCTGGTGCGCCAGTTGATCGAAGTCTCCCAGCGCATGATGTGAGGGAATATGCCGACGACCAGTATCGCCCCCCGCGACCGCCTGATCGTGGCGCTCGATCTGCCCGGCGTCGCCGCCGCCGAAGCGATGGTAGCCCGGCTCGGCGACAGCGTGACATTTTACAAGATCGGTTATCAGCTCGCTTATGCCGGCGGATTGCCGCTGGTGCCCCGCCTCGTCGACGGCGGCAAGAAGGTGTTCGTCGATCTCAAGCTGCACGACATCGGCAATACGGTGGCGCGGGGTGTCGAGAGCATTGCCACGCTCGGCGCGACGTTCTTGACCGTACACGCCTATCCGCAGACCATGAAGGCAGCGGTCGGCGCGAAGGCGGGATCGGGGCTGAAGATCCTCGCCGTCACCGTACTGACATCCTACGACGATCGTGATCTTCACGACGCCGGGTACCGCCTCGGCGTCGCCGAACTGGTCGAGGCGCGCGCGCAACGGGCGCAGGCGCTCGGCGTCGATGGCCTTGTCTGTTCGCCGGAGGAGGCGGCTGCCTTGCGCAGGATCGTCGGGCCTCGGATCGACCTCGTAACCCCCGGCATTCGGCCGGCGGGGGCTGCCAGCGGTGACCAGAAACGCATCATGACGCCGGCCCGCGCCATCACCGCCGGGGCGGATTATCTGGTGGTAGGACGTCCGGTGGTGGAGGCTTCCGATCCCAGGGCGGCGGCGGATGCGATCCAGGCAGAAATCGCCCAGGCACTGGGCTAAAAGAGGAGAAGGCCAATGGCAAAAGGGTACTGGGTGGCGCGGCTCGACGTTCACAACATGGACGGCTACAAGGAATATGTCGCGCAGAATGGCGCGGTGTTTGCGAAATATGGCGCCAAATTCCTGGTTCGCGGCGGTCGCTTCGTTGCCAAGGAAGGCTCGTCGCGCTCGCGCAATGTGGTGCTTGAATTCAAGGACTATGAGACCGCGCTCGCCTGTTACAATTCGCCGGAATATGCCCGCCTGGTCGAGATCCGCGGCCCGCACGCCGAAGCCGATCTCGTGATCATCGAAGGCTTTGACGGCCCGCAGCCCTGACGGGTGCGCCCGTCGGTTGCCGGAACAGCCCGCTGCCGCTATACGGCGAGGGTGAGGTAAGCAGATGTCCGACATGCGCCTGATTGTTGCGGGGGCCGGCGGCCGGATGGGCCGCGCGCTGACGCGCGTCATTGCGGAAACGCCCGGCGCGATCCTCGCCGGGGCGCTCGAGGCGCCCGGTTCGGAACTGCTGGGCAAGGACGCCGGCGTCCTCGCCGGGCTGCCGGCCAATGATGTCAAACTCTCCGCCGATCTGTGGGCATTGTCGGCAAGCGCCGACGGCATTCTCGACTTCACGGTTCCCGGCGCGACCATCGCCAATGTCGCGATCGCCGCCCAGCGGGGTCTTGTGCATGTCATCGGTACCACCGGGCTTTCGGCTTCGGACGAGGCCGTCATCCGAAGCGTTACCTCGCGCGCCACGGTGGTCAAATCCGGCAATATGAGCCTCGGCGTCAATTTGCTGGCGGCGCTGGTCAAGCGCGTGGCGCAATCGCTCGACGACAGCTTCGACATCGAAGTTCTGGAGATGCATCACAAGGCCAAGATCGACGCCCCGTCGGGCACCGCCTTGATGCTGGGCGAGGCGGCGGCCGAGGGCCGCAAGGTGGCGCTCGCTGAGCATTCCGCGCGCGGCCGCGATGGTCTGACCGGTTCCCGCCGTTCGGGAGATATCGGCTTTGCGTCGCTGCGTGGCGGCACCGTCACCGGCGAGCACAGCGTGATTTTCGCAGGTCCGATGGAGCGCATCGAGCTCACGCACCGGGCCGAGGACCGGACGATGTTTGCCCAGGGCGCGGTCAAGGCCGCCTTGTGGGCGCGCCGTCAAAAGCCCGGATTCTATTCGATGGCCGACGTGCTCGGACTGAAAGACTTCTAGAAATCTGAACGGAATGAAAGAATGAGCGAGCGTCTTCTCGTGCTGGTGCGGCACGGTCAGAGCGAATGGAATCTGAAGAATCTCTTCACCGGCTGGAAGGATCCCGATCTGACCGAGCAGGGAGTGGCCGAAGCGAAGCAGGCCGGCCGCCAGTTGAAGACGCAAGGGCTGTCCTTCGACATCGCCTTTACGTCGGTGCTGCTGCGCGCCCAGCATACGCTCGATCTGGTGCTGGCCGAAATCGGCCAGAGCGGACTCCGGACCCAAAGCAATCTGGCGCTCAATGAACGCGACTATGGCGATCTGTCGGGTCTCAACAAGGACGACGCCCGCAAGAAATGGGGCGAGGAGCAGGTCCATATCTGGCGGCGTTCTTACGACGTGCCGCCGCCCGGCGGCGAAAGCCTGAAGGACACGCTGGCACGCACGCTGCCTTATTACGTCCAGGAGATCCTGCCCTGTGTGCTGCGCGGCGAGCGTACGCTGGTGGCCGCGCACGGCAATTCGCTGCGGGCGCTGATCATGGTGCTGGAGAAGCTGTCGCCCAGGGAAATCCTTGCGCGCGAACTGGCGACCGGTGTGCCGGTGATCTACCGGCTCAACGCCGACGCTACCGTAGCCTCCAAGCTCGACCTCGCCGCGTGAGCGGCAGGGCGGTGTTCTGGAAACGGCTCACCGCCCCATGGAATCTACCTACCTATCACGCTAATGCAGGCCCACCTGGCCGGCTTCCCAGCCCAACATCGCCTGCTTGCGGGTGATGCCCCAGTGATAGCCCGTCAGCGCGCCGTCCTTGCCGAGTGCGCGGTGGCACGGCACCACGAACGAAACCGGGTTCTTTCCAACCGCGGCGCCAACCGCGCGCGAGGCCTTCGGCCGGCGTATCTTGCTGGCAATGTCCGAGTAGCACACCGCCCGGCCCATCGGGATTTTCAGCAGCGTCTCCCACACTCGGACTTCGAAATCGGTACCGATCAGGACCACGCGCAGCGGCCGGTCGGGACGCCAAAGCTGGGGGTCGAAAATGCGCCGGGCCAGTGCCGCGGTGCCCTCGCGATCCTCGACATAGCTCGCGCTGGGCCAGCGCCGCTGCATGTCGGCGAGCGCGGCCTGCTCGTCGCCGGGATCGGCAAAGGCGAGGCCGGCCAGCCCGCGGTCGGTGGCAATCACCACGGCGGTACCGAACGGCGAGGAATGGAATCCATAGGACAGCGTCATGCCGGCGCCGCCGGCCTTCCACTCGCCCGGCGACATCGCTTCATGGGTCACGAACAGATCATGCAACCGCCCCGGGCCGGAGAGACCGGAATCGAGCGCGGCGTCAAGCACGCTGGCGGAATCGCGCAGCAACCCCTTGGCGTGATCGAGGGTCAGTGCCTGCATGAAGACCTTGGGCGTGAGCCCGGCCCAACGGCGAAACAGATGGTGCAATTCATCGGGGGTGACGCCCGCCGCATCCGCCATCGATTCGATGGTCGGCTGCTCGCGCCAGCGTTCCGAGATGAAGGCGATGGCGCGCCGCACCGAATCATAGTCACGAAGCGCGGCGTCCTGGGGCCCGGGTTTGGTCAGGCGGTGGTCATGGATTGCAAGGTTCATCATGATCCCCGATGTAGGCCGCCTGCCGCGTCCAAACCACCCGATTCCCGACAAGCCGTCACGATGCCGGATGATAGGTCGGGCCGCGCTTGGCAGCCTGCAGCGCATCCATCAAGGCCTTGGCAAAACTTGCCTTTTCGTCCGGCCCGAGGAAGCTCGCGATGGAGACGCGGCGGCCCTTGGAGAGCAGATAGAGCTTCTCGATGCCGAATTCGGCATGGGTTTTCTGGTCGAGTTGTACCCAGAGCGGGTTCAGCACCCACTCGACGACATGGCCACGGTGGCTGACCCGGCGCACCCGCAACTCGGAGGGCGTCACCGAGATTTCCTCGGTCGCCTTGGCGCGGCGAAAATTGATCCGGAACGCCCAGTAGACCGCCAACACGTCGAGGCCGAAAAAGCCGAACACCGGCCAGGCCCCCATCATCAGAAACGTCAGCCCGGCGGCGAAACTCATCACGCTGAGCACCGCCATCAGGACCAGAAAGCTGGTACCACTCAGCGAGCGGTGCGGCGTCAGCAGCGCCGAGAATAGCTTTGGATCGGCCTCTGCCGGATCAAATTCATTGCCTGCGGTCATGGCGTGTCAGTATACCCCGGTCATGCCGAAAATCATCCGCAAAACCTCATCGAAATCCCGATCCGCGGGGGTCAAACGCGCCAGCAAGGTCCGCGTTCCAACCGCGGTCAAGCCGGCGCGCGGCAAGCCGGGGAAGAACGCCGGGATTAAATCGGGGTCAAAAAGGCCGGCCAGGACGTCATTCAAGCCGTGGACGGCAGCGGAGGTTCGTGAAGCGTTCAGCCGCTTCCGCAGGGCCAATCCCGAGCCGAAAGGCGAACTCGAGCATCTCAACCCCTATACGCTGCTGGTCGCGGTCGTGCTGTCGGCCCAGGCAACCGACGCAGGCGTCAACAAGGCGACCCGCGCGCTGTTCGCGGTAGCGGACACGCCGCAAAAGATGCTCGGGCTCGGCGAGGAAAAAGTGCGCGACTATATCAAGACCATCGGGCTCTACCGCAACAAGGCGAAAAACGTCATCGCGTTGTCGGAAAAGCTGCTCGCCGAATTCGGCGGCGAGGTGCCCCGCACCCGCGCCGGGATCGAATCCCTGCCGGGTGCCGGCCGCAAGACCGCCAATGTCGTGCTCAACATGGCGTTCGGCGAGCACACCCTGGCGGTGGATACGCATGTGTTTCGGGTTGCCAACCGCACCGGCCTCGCGCCCGGCAAAACGCCCCTCGAAGTCGAACTCGTACTCGAACGCGCGATCCCGCCGGAATTCATGCTGCACGCGCATCACTGGCTGATCCTGCACGGCCGCTATACCTGTCTGGCGCGCAAGCCGCGCTGCGAGGTCTGCCTGATCAACGATCTCTGCCGCTGGCCGGAGAAGACGGTCTAATACCAACGGCCCAGCGTAATTGACTCGTCATGCCCGCGCTTGTCGCGGGCATCCACGTCTTGAAAGCCGAACAGCATCAAAGACGTGGATGGCCGGAACAGGTCCGGCCATGACGAAGATAGAGAGTCATCATCCGGGACCGTTGGTATAAGTGCCCCCGGGATTCATCGGCGTGACGACAGCGAGAGATTTTTCCCCGCGGACGGCCAGAGCGCCCCGGCGAAATTGGCAGCCGCGTTAACCGAACCTCTTAAGATAACATGAACGAATGACTGCAATTTTGTGGGAACTCCAGGAGGGAGATATGAACACCATCGTTCCCGCATACCCTGCGCAGATCGTGGTCAGCCAGGCAGAAGTCAAACTCGTCGCGGACCAAACCGCCAACGCCGATGTGGCGACGATCAAGTCCGATCAGCAGCGCGTCGAAGCTGCTCAGCAGGTCGAGGCGGCAGAGGCAAGGTCCTCCACGGTGGATTTCGTTACCTGATAGGCGGAACCGGGTCCGCGCCGTCAGGTCGATTTCTTAACCAAAGGTGTCGATGCTCGGCGCGCGAGAGGTCCGGTGCCCAGCGGCTCCGGTCGGTTGCTCTCGGCGAGCTCTGGCCATGGGTGCATTCATTCAATGTCGACCGTTGGGGTGACCGACAAGGACCGCTTCCGGGTTGGGGAATGGCTGATGTTCTCCGATTGCGGCGCGCTGGCACGCCGCAACATGGTTGTGGTCTGGACCTGCGTTGCCGGTCTCGCGCTTGTCGAGTCGATGTGGCTGCCGATGTCGACGCTGACGTTCGACCCGGCCGCATGGCCGGCGCTGGTGCATTCGCTGATCTACGTCATTGCCGCCTACGCTTTTTATGTGCTGGTTTCATACCGGCTTCGCAACAATGACGACCGTGTCGCGACGTTTCTGCGCGCGGCCCTGGAACGATTTTCGCTGCTGGCTCGTGGCTGCACCGCGATATTTGCGGTCGGCAGCGTCGGGCTCGTCTTTACCTATCTCGCCACCGCCGAGGCGTTGCCGCTGCGCGATGCCTTGCTTGCGAGGCTGGACGCCCATCTCGGATTCAACTGGCTGGCCTTTCTCGGCGCCGTCAACGATCATCCTCACCTGGCCAGGCTGCTGGAAAGGGCCTATGCGAGTACCGCCCCCCTCACCGAAGGCGTCATCGTCTGGCTCACCATTCGCGGCGACGGCGTGAGGCTTTCGGAATTTCTGGCGTTGCTGTGCCTGGTCTCGCTCGGACTCGCCGTCGGCATGGTGCTGGTTCCTGCGGCGGGCGCATTTGTCTTCTTTGCGCCGGCGCAAAATCTGTTCGGCAACTTTGCCGGTCAGGGCGAGATGTGGCCGTTCCTGGATGCCTTCAATGCACTGCGTGACGGCTCGCTGACCACGATCGATGTTTCGATGGTGCAAGGCGTCGTGAGCTTTCCTTCCTTCCACACCATGCTCGGCATTCTCATCACCTATGCGCTCCGCGATACAAGGTCGCTATTCATTCCGGTGGCGGCGATCAATGCCGTGATGATCGTTTCGACGCTGCCGGTCGGAGGGCATTATCTGGCAGACGTGATCGCGGGAGCTGCGATCTGCGCCGCAGCGATCTACGGAATGCGCCGCGAATCTGCCGACAATCTCTTCGGTCTCGCTGGTCATGCGCGCGTCTTCCGCCGTTCGGACGCAAGACGCGAATGGCCGGGACGCGCGCGACCATGACGGCTTGAGCCGGCCTCAGGCGGCCGGCACGCCGGTCTTTTGCGACGGCTCGATCAGGTGCGGCCGCGGGCCGGACAGTCGCTTGTGCATGTGAACCATGAAGGCCATGCCGAACAGCGGCGTCGCCAGGTTGACGATCGGGATCGACACGAAAGCCGCGATTACCAGTCCCGCGGTGAAAATCGTGGCCGCGTTGTCCCGGCGCATCGCCTTGGCCTCGGCCGGGCTGCGAAACCGCATCGCCGCGAGTTCGAAATATTCGCGCCCCAAAAGCCAGGCGGTCGCGATGAAGAACGCGATGAAACCGGCCCCGGCAACGAAAACGAAGGGCAGCGCAATCAGATAGACCAGTACGGTGAGCAACGCGGTCTTGACGCCTTCGGTCATGGCGAGACCAAACGGCAGCGCCGTGCCGGGGCGTTCCGACGGATAATGTTCGCGTTCGACATGATCGGCGACCTCGTCGACGAACACGCCGGCCACCAGCGAGGTGATCGCGGGCATCAGCAGCACCGCGCCGAGCACGACACCGAGGCCGGCGGCGATCGAAACGATCCATGCCAGCAGGTTGAGCGGGGTATGGAAGCCGGGGCCCAGCACCGCTTCGGCCCAGCCCTCGCCATAGGTCGCAAACCAGCTCAGCAGCCGCTGCAGGCCGATCGCCAGCACCACGATCAGCGCCAGCGCAAGCCCGATCGAACGCCACAGAATCGAGCGCATCGGCGGCGACAGTATTTGCGACAGCGCCTTGACTGCGGCATCGAGCATGACGGCTTGTCCTCTCTGGCAAGTTCCCGCGAGAGGTAGATATGCGCGCCCGGTTCGACAAGAGCCGGCGCCGCCCCGTGAGCGGCGCCATGGAACAGCGAGCAGGCCTCCGTCAGAGGATGTTTTCAGATCGCACCCGGAGCGCTAGTCTGGCGTGACGGCGGGCCGATAGCTGGTGGCCCCACACGGAGACAGCAATGACGGCGACGGAATTGCCCTTGGCGGGCGTCAGGGTGGTCGAAATGACCCATATGGTGATGGGCCCGACCTGCGGCATGATCCTGGCGCAGCTCGGTGCCGAAGTGATCAAGGTCGAACCGCCGGCCGGCGACAAGACCCGCAGCCTGGGCGGCATGGGTACCTCGTTCTTCCCGCTGTTCAACCGCGGCAAGCGCAGCCTGGTGCTCGACTTTGCCAACGCCGATGATCGCGAGGCCATGCACCGCCTGCTCGCCGGCGCAGACGTTTTCCTGGAAAATTTCCGCGACGGGCAACTCGACAAACAGGGCCTCGGCGCCGCGGAACTGCGCCGGAAATATCCGCATCTGATCGTCGCGGGGCACAAGGGGTTCCTTTCCGGCCCCTACGAACATCGTCCGGCGCTCGACGAGGTGGTGCAGATGATGTCGGGGCTTGCAACCATGACCGGCACCAGGGAAAAGCCGCAGCGCGTCGGATCGTCCGCCAACGACATCATGGGCGGCATGTTCGGCGTGATTGCCATCCTCGCCGCGCTCTATCAGAAGCGCGGCGGCGCCGGCGGCGCTGACATCCGCATCGGACTGTTCGAGAACTGCCTGTTCATGGTTGCGCAGCACATGGTCGAATATGAGATGACCGGCAATCGGCCGCGCTCGATGCCGGAGCGCGAGCACGCGTGGCCGATCTATGATATTTTCGAGACCGCGGGCGGCGAACGCATCTTCATCGGTGTCGTCACCGAAGGTCATTGGCAGAGTTTTTGTCGCGAGTTCGGACTCGAGGAGTTTGTTGAGGATCCGACGCTGCGCAACACCACCGACCGGATCATGGCGCGCTGCAGGATCATTCCGCGTGTCGCCGAAGAGATCAGGCGCTGCAACGCGGCCGAGCTGTCCGCCACGCTCGACCGCTTGAACATCTGTTTCTCCCCGATCAATCGTCCCGAGGATCTGCTGAGCGATCCGCACGTGCTGCGGCCCGGCGGTCTCGTCCATAGTGTCAATGTCGACGGCGAGCCGTTCCGCGTCCCGGCGCTGCCGGTCGAGTGGAACGGGGCCAGCATCGGCGAGGGCCTGAAAGTGCCGGCGCTCGGCGCCGACAGCGAAGCAATTCGCGCCGAGCTTGAGCGGCGCGAATCCTCGCCCCGGGAAGTTGCTGCAACCGCCAACGCGACTGTGAGGCTCGCATGACCCGCGTTTCCGTCTATCCCGACGATCGAGTGATCCTGCGCGAAGTAGGGCTCAGGGACGGCCTGCAATTGGTGAAAGCCTTCCCGTCGACGGCGGCGAAGCAGCGCTGGATCGGTGACGAATATGCCGCCGGCGTGCGACATTTCGAGGTTGGCTCGTTCCTGCCCGCCAAGAGGTTCCCGCAGTTCGCCGACGTCCGCGAGATCGTCCGCACCGTCGAATCGCTTGCGGGCGCGCACGGAATCGCACTGGTACTCAACGAACGCGGCGCCAATGAAGCGCTGGCGTCGGGCGTCGCCGAGATTGCCACGGTGGTCTCGGCGACCGAGGAGCACAGCCGGGCCAATGCCAACCGCTCGCGCGACGAGGCCATCGCAAATGTCAGGCGGCTTTGCGAGCTGCGCGACCGCAGCACGCACAGGCCGATCGTTCATGCGGCGATTTCGATGGCGCTCGGCTGCTCGATCACCGGGCCGGTCGATCCGCTCGAGGTGATCCGGCTGGTCGGAAAATGCTTCGAGGCGGGTGTCGATGCGGTGGGCATTGCCGACACAGTCGGCTATGCCGGCCCGAAGCAGGTCGGTGAACTGACCAGGGCGGCGGTCCGGCTCGCCGGATCAAAGCCGATCTGCGTTCACCTGCATGACACCAGGGGCATGGGTATCGCCAACGCGTCGGCAGCGCTGGATATGGGGGCGCGCATCCTCGACGGCTCGCTGGGCGGTCTCGGCGGTTGCCCGTTCGCGCCGGGCGCCACCGGCAATGTGGTGTTCGAGGATCTGGTGTTTCTCTGCGAGAGCAAGGGCTTTGCCACCGGCATCGATATCGGGAAGCTGGTCGCGGTGCGCGCCATCCTGCGCTCGGAAATGCCCAATGAGCAATTGTATGGCGGGCTCGCCCGCGCCGGATTGCCAAGTGCAACTTCCGCGGCGGCGGCCTGAACGGGCAGGAGACGCGAAAACTACTCGACGACCAGTGCCGCACCGGCGGCAGCCGGTATCACTTCCGGAGCCGGAAGCGGCGCTTCCTGGTCAGTCTTTTCAGGAACAAGCGGCGGCGAACGGACGGTTTCTGGAAACGGTCCGAATCCGCCCGCTACCTCCCGGAGCGGCTTTTGCTTGTCGGCCCAGTGCAGAGCGGTGTAGTCGAAACCCCGCACGATGGTGGGTTTGACGATTTCGAAATAGGGTGAAATATCGAAATCGCGCGGCATATAGAGCGATGAATCGCGGATATGCAGGATTTCGCGCCGCGCCTGCTTGCTGCCGGCCCGGGTAATCTTCGGCAGAATCGGATAGCGAACGGCGTCGAACGCCTGGGCGATCAGCGCCGAGCAGATGATCTTGGTGGGATCGCCGGAGCCGAACGCGATCATCCGCCGTCGCCAGCGTTGCGGTATCGGCAGCGGGATCAGATAGCGCATCAGGTCGAGGATGTTCTTGGTGTCGTAGCCGAAGCCGATCCGGTTGATGGCGTAGCGGCATACCGTGTAGCGGTCTTCATATGACAGGCCGACCGGCCGGCACAGGCGGGTGTGATAGGGAAAATATTTCGACAGCGGCGCCGAGGTCACGCCCTCGCCGATATTGGCCTCGATCAGGACATGCGGCTCGCCATCGGGCTCGACCGCGCCGTCGATCGGCCCGACAAACAGCGCGGCATGCGACCAGGTGGACTGGGTGAGGTATTTGATAATGCCGGAGACGCGGTTGTTGCCTTCGACCAGGATCACGTCGCTGGGCTCGATAATGCCGCGCAGGTGCTCGGGATCGCTGGGCGTAAACGGCTCATAGCCCGGCACTTCCTTCTGGAGGTAGCCCGCGATCCACTTGCCGACGGTATCGAGCACGACGCCCATCTAGTTTCCCCCAACGCCCTTTCCGGTCGTTTTTCTGCTCTTTATCATGGTCGAAAGCCGTTGCAATTTGGTTCATCGGTTCGCCTGATCAATCATGATTGATTTACCATGACGGTTGCTGCCCCGGCTTGGATGCGGCAAGTTCACTGGACGTTCCCGCATTTTTCAAAGTTCCGGAAACCATGACATGACAATGACGCGCCGCGATCTGCTGTCGGCGTCCGCGGCCCTTGCGGTGCTGCCGGCGCTGGGCTCCCGCGCGCGGGCGGCAGCGTTGCCGCGCGAGGCTGACATTGTCGTGATCGGCGCGGGCGCCGCCGGCATCGCCGCGGCGCGGCGTGTCCAGGCCGCCGGCCGCAGCGTGATCGTGATCGAGGCCGCCGACCGGATCGGCGGCCGTTGTCTCACCGACACCGCAACCTACGAGGTGCCGTTCGATCGGGGCGCGCGCTGGCTGCACAGCCCCGACACCAATCCGATGGCCCGCTTCGCCCGCAGCGCCGGGCTCGAGGTCTATCCGGCGCCCTTGGGTCAGAAAATCCGCATCGGCCGCCGGTATGCGCGGGCCGGCGAGACCGAGGAATTTCTCGCCGCGTTGGTGCGCGCCAACCGCGCCATCGACGACGCCTCGCATGGCAGGGCCGACATGTCCTGTGCCGCGGCCCTGCCGAAGGATCTCGGCGACTGGACCGGAACCGCGGAGTTCGTGCTGGGCGCCAGTTTCACCGGCAAGGACCTGAAGGACGTTTCCGTCATGGACAAGGCCCGCGCGCAGGACCGCACCGCCGCGATCGCCTGCCGCCAGGGCCTTGGCACGCTGATCGCCAAGCTCGGAGAGCAGTTGCCGCTGGCGCTGTCGACGCCGGCAAGTCACATCACCTGGAGCGGGCGCGACGTCACGGTGGAAACGCCCGCCGGCAGGATTGCCGCGCGCGCCGCCATCATCACGGTATCGAGCAACGTGTTGGCCGCAGGCAGCATCAGGTTCACGCCCGACATGCCCAAGCGCCAGCTCGATGCGGCGGCGAAGCTGAGCCTCGGGAGCTACGATCGCATCGCCCTGCAATTGCCGGGCAACCCGCTCGGACTCGCGCGCGACGATATCCTGATCGAACAGAGCAACTCGACGCAAACCGCACTGATGTTCGCCAACAGGGCGGGTTCGGCGCTGTGCATCATCGACGTTGCCGGCTCGTTCGGCCGCGACCTTGCCGCGCAGGGCGCCCCCGCGATGACGGCGTTTGCGAGGGAATGGCTGACCAGGCTGTTCGGCAGCGAGCTCGTTTCCGGGGTCAAGAAAGCCAGCACCACCAACTGGAATGCGGCGCCCCGTGTGCTGGGCGCGATGTCGTCGGCCGGACCGGGCTGGCAGCCTTCGCGCCGGGTCCTGACCGAGCCGGTCGGCTCCCTGTTCCTCGCCGGCGAGGCGGCCCATGAAACGCTATGGGGAACGGTCGACGGGGCGTGGGAAAGCGGTGAGCACGCGGCGGACGCCGCGCTGCGCAAGATCGGCGCGCTCAGGGATACGGAACCGGCGCCGGCGGCCAAACGGCGTCGCCGGGCGCCGCCACCCAGGTCGGCGATGCCCCGGTATCCGCTTCGGTGATGCCGTCGCGGCCCAAGGCGCTGATTTCGTGGTCGAGCGGCAAGGACAGTGCCTACGCGCTTCATGCCGTACGGCGCGCGGGTGAGTTCGACGTGGTTGGCGCGCTGACGACGACAACCGAGACGTTCGGGCGGGTGTCGATCCATGGCGTCCGGCAGGAGATCCTGCTGGCGCAATGCGAGGCGGCAGGTTTGCCGCCTCGTATCGTGCCGATCCCGTTTCCCTGCCCGAACGAGGTCTATGAGACACGGATGGGCGCGGCGATCGCCGCCGCCGCGCAGGACGGCATCACCCACATCATCTTCGGCGATCTGTTTCTTCGCGACATCAGGACCTATCGCGAGCAGAAACTCGCTGGCACCGGCGTCACGCCGGTATTTCCGCTCTGGGAACGGCCGACCTTGCCGCTGGCACAGGCGATGATCGCCGATGGATTCGAGGCGTACCTCGCCACCGTCGACCTGAACAAGCTGCCGGCGGAGTTCGCCGGCCGCAAATTCGATCGGCGATTGCTGACCGATTTGCCCGACGGCATCGATCCCTGCGGCGAGAACGGCGAATTCCATACCTGTGTGCTGGCCGCCCCGATCTTCACCCACCGCCTCGCCATCGCCACCGGTGAGCGCGTCCTGCGCGACGGCTATGCGTATTGCGATCTGGTGATGCAGCGTTGACTCCAATATCGCTATGTGCGATATCAGTGTATGAAGCAGATTGCCTTCACGGCCACAAGCAGCCGGCAATGGATCAAGCTATCGCCCGATGTGCGCCGCCGTATAGATGGAAAGTTGATGGAGTTTGCAACGACCGGCCATGGCGATGTGAAGCGACTCAAAGGACAAGTCGGTATGCGGCTTCGCGTCGGCGATTGGCGAGTGATCTTCTACGAGGACAAGGGAACGATCATTGTTGCGGCAGTAGGACATCGGCGAGAAATATATGACTAAGAGGACGCCATGACTGTTCGATTCCAGAAGACCCCGCGTGGCGAAGTCGCAATTCTCCCAAAGAAAGATTACGAGCTCTTGGTGGCCAAGGCATCCGAGGCGGATGAGGATGCGGGGTCGGCGCGGATTGTCGCACAAGCGCGCAAAGAAATTGCCGGTGGCGGTCCATTGCTGCCGAAGGACGTTGTCGATCGCATGACCGGCGGAGAGAATCCCGTGCGCGTGCTGCGCGAGTGGCGCGACATCACGCAAATGCAACTCTCTTTCAAGGCAAATTTAAGCCAGGGTCATATTTCGGATATTGAGAACGGCCGGCGTACTGGCACGGCGGCGGCGCTTCGGCTGATCGCCAACGTGCTCAAGGTACCACTTGATTTGCTCGTTCGAGCGCGCTGAGACCAGCGGTCACCCGTCGTCACGAATCACCTCAGCACGGGGTCCAGCAGCGGCAGGCCAATGATGACGGCTGCCGCGATCAGTACATAACAGATGGTGCGAAACAGCCGCTCGCTGGCGCGGCCGAACAGCCTGGTGCCGAACCAGACGCCGACGGCATAGACCGGACCGACCAGCAGCGAGAACCGGATCGCATCCGGGGTGATGAGCCCGGTGAATGCATAGCTGACCAGCGAAAAGAAATCCGAGGCACCGAAAAACAGCAGGATGTTGGCGCGCGCGACGGTTGGCGCGATCGGCCGGCCAAGCCAGTAACCCACGATCGGCGGGCCGCCGGTCTGCGCCAGCCCGCTGCAGAAGCCAGCCAGCCCGCCAATGCCGATGGAAAGTGCCAGATGATCCCGGCCGCGGTAGCGCCAGCCCGATAGCAGCAGCGCCAGCAACGCCAGCACGAATACCGAGATGATCCAGCGCGTCGTCACCGGATCGAGCCGGCTCAGGAAATAGGTGCCAAGCGGCACGCCGACCAGCGCGCCCAGCACGATGACCGCCGTGGCGCGGCGGTCGGCCTGTCGCCAGGCGTCCGGAAGCAGCGGCGTAGCGGCGACGAAATCGATGATCAAAAGCAGCGCCGCTACCAGACGCGGCGCGGCGATGCTGCTGGCGAGCGGCATGAAGATCAGCGCCGAGCCGAAGCCGGAAAATCCGCGTGCGGTCCCCGACAGAAACGCGATGGCGCAGATCGCGGCCGCGACGTTGGCGCTGATATCAGCGGGAACCAGACCAAACGCGGTCGTCATCATCCGGAAATCTGGCGCATGAGAATGATTTGCTTTTTCGTCATGGCCGGGCTCGTCCCACAGGTGTCCGGCACGGTTTATGCTTCATGCCGCGTTCTCCAAAGTGACGCAAGCTCGGTCGGCGCGACGACGTTGCGCCGCCCGAGTGGCGGAGGGCTCGAAATCGAATTTGGCCTGTTGTGGTTCGGGGGCT
>DASUIA010000122.1:0-8429 GCA_036273255.1 Bradyrhizobium sp. | reverse complement strand
TGCGTCTATGAGGGCCTGCAGTTGCCGATCGACGCCGCGCTGCGGGTGGAATCGCGTTACTTCGCGAAGATCCTGCGCAGCAAGGAAGCGGCCGCGATGATCCGCAGCCTGTTCCTGTCGATGCAGGAATTGAACAAGGGGGCCCGCCGGCCGCCGAATGTGCCGCCGACCAGGGTGAAGAAACTGGCCGTGATCGGCGCCGGCTTCATGGGCGCCAGCGTCGGCTACGTCTCGGCGCGTGCCGGCATCGATGTGGTCTTGATCGATCGCGACCAGGAAAGCGCGGACAAGGGCAAGGCCCACGCCAAATCCGTGATCGACGATCTGATCAGGAAGGGCCGCGCCAGGGAAAACGACCGCGACACGGTGCTGTCGCGCATCAGCGCGACCGCCGATTACAACGCGCTGAAGGATTGCGATCTCGTCATCGAGGCGGTGTTCGAGGACCGCAAGGTCAAGGCCGAAACCTACGCCAGGGCGCAGCCGCTCCTGAAATCCGACGCGATCTTTGCCTCCAACACCTCGACGCTGCCGATCAATTCGCTGGCCGAGGAGTTCAAGGACCAGGGCAGGTTCATCGGCATTCACTTCTTCTCGCCGGTCGAGAAGATGATGCTGGTCGAGATCATCGTCGGCAAGAACACCGGCGATGTCGCGCTCGCCACCGCGCTGGATTATGTGCGGGTGATCGGCAAGACGCCGATCGTGGTCAATGATTCGCGCGGCTTCTTCGCCAACCGCTGCGTGCTGCGCTTCACCGCCGAAGGCCTGGAAATGCTGATGGAGGGCGTGCCGCCGGCGATGATCGAGAATACCGCGAAGATGGCCGGCATGCCGGTCGGGCCGCTGTCGCTGTCCGACGAGGTCGCGCTCGACCTCGTGCTCAAGATCATGAAGGCGACCGAGGCCGATCTCGGCGCCAATGCCATCGACCAGAGCCAGAAGAAGCTGCTGGTAGAGATGGTCGAGAAACAGGGCCGCTTCGGCCGCAAGAACGGCAAGGGATTTTACGATTACCCCGAGAAGGGCAAGGGCCAGAAGAGCCTGTGGTCGCAATTGGGCGGCCTGCAGCCCAGGCACCTCGACCCCGATACGCTCGATGTCGAGGAACTGAAGCAGCGCTTTCTGGTGGTGCAGGCGGTGGAAGCCGCGCGCACGGTGGAGGACCACGTCATCACCGACATGCGCGAGGCCGACGTCGGCTCGATCCTGGGATTCGGCTTCGCCCCGTTCACCGGCGGCACGCTGTCCTACATCGACTTCATGGGCACCAGGAACTTCGTCGAGCTCTGCCGCAAGCTCGAGGCCAAATATGGCTCGCGCTTCGCCCCGCCGAAACTCCTGATCGAGATGGCAGCCAAGGACGAGACCTTCTACGGCCGCTTTCCGCCGAAGAAACAGGCGGCGGCGTAGGTACCCCGTCGTAGCCCGGATCGGACGTTTCACGCCGCCTTGAGAAGGCCCTCCATCTTGAGCGCGGCCTGCACGTTGGGCCGTGCGGCCATGCGGTCCTTGAAGGCCATCAGGTTCTTCATTCCCGACAGGTCGATCTTCATGCGGTCCGCCCAGGCCAGCATCACGAACAGATAGCCGTCGGCGACGGTGAACTGCTTGCCCATCAGGTAGTCGCGGCCGGCAAGCTGGGAGTCGGCATATTTGAATTTGCCGATGATCCGGTCGATGAAGAATTTCTTGACCTCATCGGGAATCGCCGGATTGAACAGCGGGCTGAAATTCTTGTGCAGCTCGCTGGTGGTGAAGTTCAGCCATTCCTGCATCCTGTAGCGCGCGTCGGTGCCGTTGGCCGGGGCCAGGTTCTTGCCGGCGGCCTTGTCGGCGATGACCTGCACGATCACCGGGCCTTCGGTCAGCAGTTCGCCGCTGTCCAGGAGCAACGCCGGAACCTGCCCCTTGGGATTGATGGCGGTGAAGTCGTCGCCGTTCTCGGTCTTTTTCGCCTTGAGATCGACTTTGACCAGATCGTGCTGGAGACCGGCTTCATGCAGCGCGATATGGGGAGAGAGCGAGCAGGCGCCCGGCGAATAATAGAGCTTCATGGGAATTTCCTTCCTGCGGTCGATGTGGTTGGCTGAGGCCGGGGCAATTAAATGCATATGCATGGAATAGTCAAGATTGATGCAGATGCATTTAGTGCGGTACACTGATGCGCCTGATCTATGGACGGAGCCATGAAACGCAAACCATCGACCGAAGCCACGGCTGCCTGGATTCGCCTGATGCGGCTCCAGAGCCGGGTGCTCGACGCCGTCGAGCAGGATCTGAAGAAAGCAGGGTTCCCGCCGCTCGCCTGGTACGATGCATTGCTGGAACTGTCGCGCGCGCCGAGCGGCGAAATGCGCCCGGTGGAACTGGAAAAGCAGATGCTGATCCCGCAATATTCGACCTCGCGGCTGATCGACCGGCTGGTGGAGGAGGGGCTGGCGGCGCGCCGCGAATGCAAGATCGACAAGCGTGGCCAGTTCGTCGAGATCACCGAAGCCGGCCGCGAACTGCAGAAGAAGATGTGGAGCGCATATTCCGCCGCGATCGAAAAGCATGTCGGTTCGAAATTGTCCGATGCCGATGCGCTCAAGCTCTGCGCCCTGCTCGACCGGCTCGGCTGCTCCTGCGACGAGGCTCCGGCGGTCGCCGCAAGAGACGGCGCGCCCGCACGATGATATTGTCATCGCCTCAAGCATCCCCGGGCCGGCCAGTCCGGGGTCAACCCCGACACCGCGCGCGTTCGGTCGAAGCGCCTTTCATCCGAGAATTGCATGGCGCGTGACCAGATCGATATGACGCCGCTGCAGTCGCGCGACGAACTGGTCGCGTGGCTGGAGGCCGGCGTGAAGCCCGTTGCCGAATTCCGGATCGGCACCGAACACGAGAAGACGCCGTTCACGGCTGAGGGCCACCTTCCCGTTCCCTACGAAGGGGCCCGCGGGATCGGCGCCCTGCTCGAGGGTATGAAGCTCCTGCTCGGCTGGGAACCGATCATGGAGCGCGGCAACATCATCGGGCTCTACGACGTCACCGGCGGCGGCGCGATTTCGCTGGAGCCCGGCGGACAATTCGAACTTTCGGGCGCGCCGGTCGAGAACGTGCACCAGACCCAGTCGGAACTGATGGCGCATCTGGCGCAGGTACGCGAGGTGGCGGCGCCGCTCGGCATCCGGTTTCTCGGGCTCGGCATGACGCCGTCGTGGTCGCGAGCACAGATTCCGGTGATGCCGAAGGGCCGCTACAGGATCATGACCGACTACATGCCGAAAGTCGGTCGATATGGCGTCGACATGATGTACCGGACCTGCACGGTGCAGACCAATCTCGACTTCCGCTCGGAGGCCGACATGGTCAAGAAGCTCCGGGTATCGGTGGCGCTGCAGGCGGTGGCGACCGCCTTGTTCGCCAATTCGCCGTTCACCGAAGGCAAGCCCAACGGCTTCCTGTCGTTCCGCGCCGAGATCTGGCGCGATACCGACAATGCGCGTTCCGGCATGATTCCATGGGCGTTCGAGGACGGCATGGGCTTCGAACGCTGGGTCGATTATGCGCTCGACGTGCCGATGTATTTCGTCAAGCGCGGCGATTCCTATATCGACGTGGCCGGATCGTCGTTCCGCGATTTCTTCGACGGGCGGAATTCGTTCTTTCCCGGCGAGCGTCCGACGCTGTCGGATTGGGCCAATCACCTGTCCACGATCTTCCCCGAGGTGCGGCTGAAACGCTATCTCGAAATGCGCGGCGCCGACGGCGTGCCGTGGGGCCGGCTGCCCGCCTTGCCGGCATTCTGGGTCGGATTGCTCTACGACGACACCAGCCTCGATGCGGCATGGGACATCGTCAAGCACTGGAATGCGCAGGAGCGCCAGGCCATGCGCGACGACGTGCCACGCATGGGGTTCAAGACCCGGATCCGGGACCGCTATCTGTTCGAAATCGCCAAGGAATGCCTGACGCTGGCGCATTCCGGCTTGCGGCGGCGCGGTTTGGCCGATCACCTCGGCCGCGATGAAAGCCGCCATCTCGAGCCGCTGGAACGGATTCTCGATTCCGGCCGCAGCCCGGCCGAGGAAATGCTGGAGAAATTCCACGGCCCCTGGCATGGCTCGGTCGAGCCGGCCTATGACGAATACGCGTTCTAGGACCGGCTGAGCGCCGTTCATCCGCCGTACAGGTTCATGGCGATCAAATGGCAGACCGCGAAGCGCGACGCGCAACTAGTTGAAAGCCAATGTTAATGTGGGGAGACCGCCGGCTCGAAGCAGGTTTGATCGCGCTCGCCCTCGCAGCGGCGCTCACAGCCGCGCCACCGGCACGGGCTCAGACCAATTTCGACCGTCCGGGCGGCGACTACCAGAGTTCGCCGGTCGAGTCCGGCGATCCCGTGGATTGCGCGTTGCTGTGCGAACGCGACCGGCGTTGCCGGGCCTGGAGCTTCAACTATCCGACCGATATCGCCGGCGGTTCCGCACTGTGCCGGCTGAAGAGCAGCGTGCCCCCGCGCACCAAGGACAATTGCTGCGTCTCGGGCGTGCGCGGTGCCGGCGTGGTCGAACGGCGCGACGGCTCGATCGAAACCTCGATCGACCGATACGGCGGCGACTACCGCAACTTCGATCTCAAGAAAGGTGACGGCGACGAGGCCTGCAAGGTGGCGTGCGCTGCCGACAACAAATGCCGGGCCTGGACCTATGCGCGCCCCGGCTATGTCGGACGAGATGCGCACTGCTTTCTGAAGAAGGAAATCAAGCCGCCGCGCCGCAAGGCGGGATTCATCTCCGGCGTCGTGCGGTAAAGCTGGTGCGAGCAGCCGCAACTGCTCGTCGGCAACAGCCTGATTGATACCGCGGCGAGGAATCCATCGCTGTCCATGACGTGGCCAGGCGCCATTGCCGTTGGCTGGCGACCTGCCCTTCAATGCACCGAGGTAAAGAACCGCGCGAGACGGAAGCCTGACAGCCAGGTCCAGACCGGCTGGCCGCGGATGCCGAGATCCCAGGAGCCGACCACGGCATCGGCGCGGCCGACCAGGTCGTCCATTGGCAGCAGGCCGACGCCGCCGTCGCGCACCGAGACGCGGCTGTCGGCGGAATTGTCGCGGTTGTCGCCCATCACGAACAGATGGCCCTTCGGCACGGTCACTTCGGGGGTGTTGTCGAGCCGGCCATTGTCATGAAGCTTCAAAATCGGATGGCTGACGCCGCCGGGCAACGTCTCGATGAAGCGATAGGCCGGCTCGGATCCGCCGCTATCGTCCTCGGCTTCGCCGATGCCATCCGGCTTCAGCGAGGCGGCATGGTCGTTGATGAAGAGCTGACCTTGCCGCATCTGGATCCGATCGCCGGGCAGGCCCACGACGCGCTTGACCCAGGCCTGCGACCGGTCGCCCGGCCAGCGAAACACGACGACGTCGCCGCGCTTCGGCGTTCCGCCGAACACCCGCCCGGTCTCCGGCAAGGTGATCTGGATCGGCAGCGAGGCGGCGCTGTAGCCGTAGGGATATTTCGACGCCAACAGGGCATCGCCGATCAAAAGCGTCGGCTCCATCGACCCGGACGGCACGTAAAACGGCTCGGCGATCGCTCCCTTGGCGAGAAACACGATCAGCACGATCGCCACGAGCTGGGCCAACTGGCCGCGCCAGGTGCTGGTCTTGGGGGCAGTTTCGGTGTCTGCGCTCATCCGCCGGTTCCTCCGACCGTGATGCGCTCCATCCGCAGCGTCGGCTGGCCGACGCCCACCGGCACGCCCTGGCCGTTCTTGCCGCAGGTCCCGACGCCGGAATCGAGCGCCAGATCGTTGCCGATCATGGTGATCCGGTGCAGGTCGGTCGGTCCATTGCCGATCAGCATGGCGCCCTTCAGCGGCGCGCCGAGCTTGCCGTTTTCGATTCGGTAGGCCTCGGTGCACTGGAAGACGTATTTGCCCGAGGTGATATCGACCTGACCGCCGCCGAAATTGGCGGCGTAGATGCCGTTCTTGACCGAGGCCAGGATTTCGGCGGGATCGCGGCCGCCCGCCAGCATGTAGGTATTGGTCATGCGCGGCATCGGCACATGGGCATAGCTCTGGCGGCGGCCGTTGCCGGTCGGTTTCATGTTCATCAGCCGGGCGTTCTGGCGGTCCTGCATGTAGCCGACCAGGATCCCGTCTTCGATCAGTACGGTGCGGTTGGTCGGCGTGCCCTCGTCGTCGATCGACAACGAGCCGCGCCGGGCGGCAATGGTGCCGTCATCGACCACCGTCACGCCCCTGGCCGCGACCTGCTGGCCCATCAGGCCGGCGAAGGCGGAGGTCTGCTTGCGGTTGAAATCGCCCTCGAGGCCATGGCCGACCGCCTCGTGCAACATCACGCCGGGCCACCCGGCGCCGAGCACGACATCCATTTCGCCGGCCGGTGCCGGCACGGATTCCAGATTGACCAGCGCCTCGCGGATCGCGCCGTCGGCCGCCTCCCGCCACGCCTTGGTCTCGATGAAGCGCGCATAGCCTTCGCGGCCGCCATAGCCCTTGCTGCCGCTTTCCTGCCGATCGCCCTGGCCGGCGACCACCGAGATGTTGACCCGCACCAGCGGGCGGACATCGCGATAGCTCTCGCCGTCCGGACGGAGGATTTCGACGAGTTGCCAGGTCGCGCCGAGACTGACCGTCACCTGCCGCACCCGCGGATCGCGGTCGCGGACATAGGCGTCGATTTCGGCGAGCAGCTTCACCTTGCTTTCGAAGCCGGGCGCATCGAGCGGATTGTCGTCGCCATAGAGACGCACATTGGTGTGCGGGGGGGCTGCCGCGAACGTCCCCGAATACCCGCCTCTCACCGCATGCACCGCGTCGGCGGCGCGGATCAGGGCCGGCAGCGAGACGTCGGAGGAATGCGCGTAGCCAACCGCGTCGTCCTTGACCGCGCGCAGGCCGAAGCCCTGCGAGGTGTCGTAGGTCGCCTGTTTCAGCCGGCCGTTGTCAAACATCAGCGCTTCGGTCTGGCCGTATTCCAGAAACAGTTCGCCATCGTCTGCCCCCGCCAGCCCGCGCGCGACTTCATGGCGTACCGAATCGCGGTCGAGGTTGGCGCGGTCGAGCAACGAGGTGATGGCGGGATCGATCATGCAGTCTCCAATCTGGTGCATCGGCCGTGCTCGTGCGCGGAGCGGAGGGCCGGGGCGACACTCCGGTCAACATAGTCACGATCGCGCGAAAAGGGGAGGGGCTGGGCCGATCGGGAGGCAGGTTCGCCCGAGCGCCCGCCTCCTCACGGCAGCTTGTCGAATCCCTCGCCGAGGCCGTTGAGGCTGAGCGGAAAACCGATGCCTTCCTCGGGGGTCTCGAAGATGATGAAGGTCGCGGTCTTGGCGTTCCGCAACTGATTGAGGAGCTTGTCGTCCATCACAACTTCGGCAATGCAGCCATTGGGCAGGCAGCGCACGAACCCGGCGCGCCCGACATCGACATTGTCGAGCTTGAGGCCCAGTCCCGACGGCAGCAGCACGCCGAGCGGCGCGACCACCCGCATCAGCTTGTTCTTCTGGTCGGCGGTCTTGAGCACGATCACGGTCAATCCCGCATTGGAGCGGTCTTCGGCCACCACGCTCTGGATCAGGGCGCATTGTTCGGTCTGAGCGCCGGGTGGGGTGTCGCAGCGGATTTGCCAGTCGCCATGCACCGAGCGCACCGCGCCCTGGGCGCTGGCGGCCGCGGTCAGGCCGAGCAGGAACGCGAGAGCGAAGCCGGCCGCGGCCAGGATCGCTCGCACCGATCGGCTCAAACCAGCGACGGATTGTTCGTCCCGGCTTGCGATGCGCCCGTTCAGGTCTTTCGAAAGCCCCATCAGGGTCGATTTCTCCAGTTCCTTTGAATATTCCTTGGACGGCATTCCCGATTGACGGCATGGTCCCGCAAGCGCCGGCCCGTGCCGTGGACTGATAGGCAATGACGGCGCCTTGAAGGCAATCCGGCGCCGGAGCAGTGCACCATTAGTCGCGAATCGGGTTCCGCGGGAACAGTCGATCCGTGCCTACATCGGGCAATCCGCCTGTCAAGCGCGGCCGACGGTAAATTCGTCTGTTTCGCTTGATTTTACGGTAAAATGCGACAGCAACCGGATAGATGCAGATAGTCGCCTTGCGACTTACTACTTCATTGCGAGAGGCCGAGAATTATGGTTTGAGAGTCTGGATTTCACGCGTGCTTACAGCCCAGCCCAAAGACATCCCGGGGCCGTTTGTCGGGGGCGGGTCGTGCAGCATCTTCCGCCAGGCGGCGGAATGCGTTGAGGTTGCATCAAGGGAGCGCGAACGGCATGAAGATGTCGAAGGGACAGAGCGGACGGCGGTGGCTGGGATTGGCGGCGGCGGGGATTTGGCTGCTGGCGGGTGGCGCGGCGTTTGCGGAGGAAGTCGTCGGACAGCCGAGCCCGTGGGAGTTGGACC
>DASUIA010000121.1:0-3928 GCA_036273255.1 Bradyrhizobium sp. | reverse complement strand
AGGGCGCCGGAATCACCAGCGATGGCCTTTGGAGACCGTAAGAGCGAGCGCGTCGATTTCGACAAGGGCATCCATGTCTACATCATGGGAATCGACGGCACGTGGCGCCGGGATTGCCTGATGATCGACGTATCCCAGAGCGGCGCGCGGCTGAGCGTCGAAGGTTCGCTCGAGGGATTGGACCTCAAGGAGTTCTTCCTGCTGCTGTCGTCGACCGGGCTCGCCTACCGCCGGTGCCGGCTGGTGCGCCTTGCCGGAGATCAGATCGGCGTCGCCTTTTTGAAGCAAGCATCCCCCAGGAAGAAATAGTCTGTTGAGAATCACGGCTCGATATCGAAATGACGTTGAACGTGTGATGCGGCTGAGACTGCGTTTGCACCATTCCGCAAGACATCGCTAGCGTCGCCGCTCCATGCTGGTGCATATCGTCGCAGACAGTCAGGAAAAGGTCGCAAAACTCAGGCCGCTGTTGGGACCGGCCTTTCGCGTCAGTTCAGCACTGCTTGGCGCTCAAACCAGCATTCCCGCCGAATGCGGCGCGATCGTCGTAGCCGCTGACCTCAGTCTTCCCGACAACATCGCGGCACTGAAAGCGTCGGCGGAAAGATTCAACGGCATCCGGCGGCGAGTATTCATCATCGATCAGAAGGCGCGGCTGTTTGCGGCGCAGGCCTACGCGCTCGGCGCCACCCAAGTGTTCGTCAATTCCGTCGATCAGCGCTCGCTGGTCCTGGCGCTTGCCAATTCCGTCGGCCCGACCGTATCGGCGCAGACCGACCGGGCCTCACTGGGTGCGGCCTCTGGCGGCGCGGCCTCGCTGGCCGCGATGTTCTCCGCGGCGTTGAGCGGTCAACGAATCGATGTCGCCGACGCCATGCGCGCTGCAAGCCAGATCGCCGAGGCGGTTGCCGAGGACGGTTTTTCGCATTGGCTGGAGACCGTGAGGCGGCATCACGAAGGCACCTACCAGCATTGCCTGCTGGTGACGGGAACGGCGGTTGCCTTCGGATTGAGTCTCGGGCTCGGCAAGGCCGACATGGGCCGGCTGTATCAGGCCGCGATCTTTCACGACATCGGCAAGGCCAGAATTCCGCTCGCTGTCCTCGACAAGCCGGGGCGACTGGACGACCGGGAGCGCGCCCTGATCGAGACGCATGCCGCGGTGGGTTACGATGTATTGAACGAGACCGGCGGCATCACCACGGAAATCCTCGACGCAGTGCGGCACCATCACGAATATCTCGACGGCAGCGGATATCCGGATGCGCTTTGCGGGGGCAGCATTGCGGACCTCGTTCGGATCCTGACCATTTCGGATATATTTGCGGCGTTGATCGAGGACCGCCGATACAAGCCCAGCATGCCGCGCGCAGAGGCCTATGAAATACTCCGTGGCATGGACGGAAAACTCGAGCGTCCGCTGGTGACCGCGTTCCGCGAAGTGGCCCTCAATCGCTGAAGCGGTCGGTTCAAGCGCCAGCTACGCACCGGTACCGCTTCGATCCACGGCCGCAGCTTCCTTCGATCCCGCGGAAGTCTCACCCCTACAGCAGGCTCATCACAAACCTGCTGCCGACCGTGAGAAGGTAGCACCCGAACGCTACTTCCAGCGTCCGCTTCGACATCGCGTGCGCAACCCGGACGCCGAGTCCCGCCGTCAACAGGCTGGTCGGCATGACCAACACCGCGCCGATCAGGGAAACATAGCCAAGTGCAAACGGCAGTTGCAGCGCGGCGACGCCCGGATAGCGCGCCGCCGCGGGCCAGCCGGCATAGACATAGCCGAGCGCGCCCGGGATCGAGATCAGAACCGCGAGAGCCGACGAGGTCGCGACCGCCTGGTGGATCGGCCGGCCATAGAACGTCATCAGCAAGTTCGAAAACAGGCCGCCGCCGATCCCCATCAGGGTGGAGAGAAGCCCGACGATGAAGCCATAGGCCTTCATCAGAGGTCCCCGCGGCAGATCGTCGCCGAATTTCCAGGTCGCGCGTGCCAGCAGCAGGCGTGCCGCGGCCGAATAGGCCACCATCACGAACACGATCTTGAACAGCCGTTCGGGGGCGTAGCGTGCGGTGACGCTGCCAGCGATCACGCCGATCAATACCGGCAGCCACCAGGCCTCGAGGACTTCGCTGTCCACCGCGCCGCGGGCGCGGTGGGCGCGGTAGGAGCGGATCGAGGTCGGGATGATGATGGCGAGCGACGTTCCGATGCACAGCGGCATCCGCACCTCGACCGGCACGCCGGCGATCCGGAAGCATTCGTAGAACACCGGCACCAGGATGGCGCCTCCGCCGATGCCGAAAACGCCGGCGAGAAATCCGGACAGGGCGCCCACCGCAACCAGCAGCAGCGCCAGTTCCGTCAATTCGGAGATATCAAGCCCCGCGACCATCGATTCGGTCTCCCCCCGCCCATCGGGCACCCGTAGTTTAGCGCGTTCATGAATCGTGCTTCAGGTATCCCAGAGCCAACAGGCGCCCCCGAGCTTGTCAATGCCCATGTTTGCAAGGCTCATCCATAGGTGTGAACAGGTATTCGCCAACGTCCGATTTCGCCGTTGCACTCGCGGTTTCGACTTCGTAAATAGAATTCCGTCTACCGCGATCCCGTAGGGGCCTGCGCGGGCCCGCAAACCATCAAAGCTGCCGATGACCACCCGGATCGAACGACCGCTTTCGCCGCACCTGCAGATCTATCGCTGGACGCTGACCATGGCGCTGTCCATCGTCCACCGCATCACCGGCATGGCGCTGTATTTCGGGACGCTTCTGCTGGCCTGGTGGCTGATCGCGGCGGCGACCGGTCCCGCCGCCTATGCCGACGTGCAGGCCTTCACCGGCAGCTTCATCGGCCGGCTGATCGTATTCGGCTACACCTGGGCGCTGCTGCATCATCTGCTCAGCGGCGTCAGGCATTTCATCTGGGATCTCGGCTACGGTTTCAAGGCGAGCGAGCGCGAGGGATTGACCTGGGCCGCGCTGATCGGCGGCATTTCGCTCACGGTGCTGCTGTGGATCATCGCCTATGCGATCGGGGGCGGACGATGACCGTACCGGATACCCACGCCGTGAAATCGATGCGCACCCCGCTCGCCCGCGTGCGGAGCCTCGGCGCCTCGCATTCCGGCACCTCGGAGTTCTGGCGCCAGCGCGTCACCGCGGTGGCGATGACGCTCTTGATCGTACCGGTGATCGTGGTGGTGATGATGCTGCTCGGCCGCAATCAGGCTGGCGCCGCGCAGATCCTCGGCTCGCTGCCGATCGCGATCATCCTGCTGCTGTTCATCGTGGCCAGCACCTGGCACATGAAAATCGGCATGCAGGTGGTGATCGAGGACTATGTCCACAACGAAATGCTGAAGCTTGCCGTTGTCATGGCCAACAATTTCTTCTGCATCGCGGTGGCGCTGACCTCGATCTACGCGATCCTCAAACTGTCATCCGGAGTGTAACCGATGGCCGCAGACGGCAACGGGAAAGCCGCAAATGGCAGCGGTGGCCCTGCCACCAACGGCAAGGCCTATCCGATCGAGGATCACACCTATGACGTCGTCGTGGTCGGCGCCGGCGGCGCCGGGCTGCGCGCGGTAGTCGGCTGCAGCGAGGCCGGCTTGCGCACCGCCTGCATCACCAAGGTATTTCCGACCCGTTCGCACACGGTCGCGGCGCAGGGCGGCATCTCGGCCGCGCTCGGTAACATGCATCCGGACGACTGGCGCTGGCACATGTACGACACCGTCAAGGGATCGGACTGGCTGGGCGATCAGGACGCCATCGAATACATGGTGCGCAATGCGCCCGAGGCCGTCTACGAACTGGAGCATTGGGGGGTGCCGTTCTCGCGCACCGAGGACGGCAAGATCTATCAGCGGCCGTTCGGCGGCATGACGCTCGACTACGGCAAGGCCCAGGCGCAGCGCACCTG
>DASUIA010000120.1:0-49511 GCA_036273255.1 Bradyrhizobium sp. | reverse complement strand
AAAGAGCGCTCTTGCGCTCTGCCGCAGAGGTCAACGACCACTCGTCCATGGAGGGCCGCGGCGAACGGGGCGGTCTAGGCGGTTTGCCTAACCGAGACCGCTACACGCCCGGATGCAATCCTGGAGCCTCGTGGCCGGTGCGGGCGACGTACTCTGTGTAGCCGCCGCCGTATTGGTGGATGCCCTCCGGCGTCAGCTCCAGCACGCGGTTGGAGAGCGCGGAAAGGAAATGCCGGTCGTGGGAAACGAACAGCATGGTGCCTTCATATTCGGAAAGCGCGGCGATCAGCATCTGCTTGGTCGCAATATCCAGGTGGTTGGTCGGCTCGTCCAGCACCAGGAAATTCGGCGGATCGTAGAGCATGATCGCCATCACCAGCCGCGCCTTCTCGCCGCCGGACAGCACCCGGCATCTCTTTTCGACATCGTCGCCGGAAAAGCCGAAGCAGCCGGCGAGCGCCCGCAGCGAGCCCTGTCCGGCCTGCGGAAACGAATCCTCCAGCGACTGGAACACGGTGCGCTCGCCGTCGAGCAGATCCATCGCATGCTGCGCGAAATAGCCCATCTTGACGCTGCCGCCGAGCGCCACCGTGCCGTCGTCGGGCGCGGTCGAGCCCGCCACCAGCTTCAGCAGCGTCGACTTGCCGGCGCCATTGACGCCCATCACGCACCAGCGCTCGCGGCGGCGCACCTGGAAATCGAGGCCGTCATAGACCGGTCGCGCGCCATAGCCCTTGTGGACGCGTTTCAGGCTGACCACGTCCTCGCCGGAGCGCGGCGCCGGCGGGAATTCGAAGGCGGTCGCCTGGCGGCGCCGCGGAGGCTCGACGCGCTCGATCTTCTCGAGCTTCTTGACCCGGCTCTGCACCTGCGCGGCATGCGAGGCGCGCGCCTTGAAGCGCTCGATGAACTTGATCTCCTTCGACAGCATGGCCTGCTGGCGCTCGAACTGGGCCTGCTGCTGCTTTTCGTTCAGCGCGCGCTGCTGCTCGTAGAATTCGTAGTTGCCGGAATAGGTCGTGAGTTGACCGCCGTCGATCTCGATCACTTTTGTCACGATGCGGTTCATGAATTCGCGGTCGTGCGAGGTCATCAGCAGCGCGCCCTCGTATGCCAGCAGGAACTGCTCCAGCCAGATCAGGCTTTCCAGATCGAGATGGTTGCTCGGCTCGTCCAGCAGCATGGCGTCGGGCCGCATCAGCAGAATGCGGGCGAGCGCGACCCGCATCTTCCAGCCGCCCGACAGCGCGCCGACGTCGCCGTCCATCATGTCCTGGCTGAAGCTCAAGCCGGCCAGCACCTCGCGCGCGCGGGTCTCCAGCGCGTAGCCGTCGAGTTCCTCGAAGCGCGCCTGCACCTCGCCATAGCGCGCGATGATCTCGTCGATCTCCCCGGCGCGGCCGGGGTCCGCCATGGCGGCTTCCAGCGCCTTCAGCTCGGTCGCGACCGCGCTGACGGGACCGGCGCCATCCATCACCTCGGACACCGCGCTGCGGCCCGCCATCTCGCCGACGTCCTGGCTGAAATAGCCGATGGTCACGCCGCGATCGACCGCGACCTGACCCTCATCGGGCTGCTCCACGCCGGTGATCATGCGGAACAGCGTGGTCTTGCCGGCGCCGTTGGGGCCGACCAGGCCGACCTTCTCGCCCCGCTGGAGCGCGGCAGAGGCTTCGATGAAGAGGATCTGATGGCCCTGTTGCTTGCTGATATTGTCGAGACGAATCATGGAACCCGGACACCGAGGAAGTTTCGCGCCGTCTCTATTCGATGTGGAGCCGGCAAGGAAGCCCGCTGCGGGCTGGCATTTTCATGCCGGCCGGACCTTTCCGCCATGTTTTCAGCGCAGCACTTCGCTTAGGGTGTCGCCATGCAGGAAGCCTTCGTCCGCCATTTCGATCTCGCCGGCGCCAGCAATTTCCGGGATCTCGGCGGCTATCCCGGCAAGCACGGGCGCCCGGTGCGCTGGCGGCAAATCTTCCGTTCCAATCATCTCGGCCATCTGACCGAGGCCGACATTGCGGTGCTGCGCGGCCTGGGGGTACGGAGCGCGTTCGATTTTCGCGGCCGGGAAGAGCGCGACGCGGCGCGCTGCGCCGTTGAGGGGATCGTTGTTCATTCGCTGCCCGTCGAGCCCAGTGTCGTTGCCATGTTGCGGACGCGGCGCGACGCCGGCGCGGCGCTGTCGCCGGACGACGCCTTCGATGTCATGCGCGAATCCTACCGCAATTACGTGCGGCAGAGCACCGCGAGCTACCGTGACCTGTTCGCACATCTGCTGGAGGATCGGGCGCCGCTGGTGATTCACTGCACCGCCGGCAAGGATCGCACCGGCTTTGCCTGCGCGCTGATCCTGCACGCGCTCGGCGTCGCCGAGAATGTGATCGCCGAGGACTACCTCCTGACCAACCGCTTTTATCGGCGCGATCCGTCGACCAGCAGCGATCTTCCCGACGATGTCCGGCAAGTGCTGGCCACGGTGGAAGCCTCGTTTCTTGCGGCCGCGTTCGAAGCGATCCGCGCGGACTATGGCGATCTCGAAGGCTACCTTCGGGATGGGATGGGACTCGGGCCGCCTCAGCGTGCGGCGCTCGAGGCCCGTTATCTCGAGGCCTGACCTTGGTCAGGTCACAGCCAGCCAGGTCGCATCAAGCTGCCGCTTCCAATTCGGCGTCGAGGTCGGAGATGACGTCCTCGAAGGCCGAGATGGCCTGCTGCACCGTTGCGATCTGCATCAGTTCCCAGCCGTTGATCGGCCCGATACGATTTTGCAGGGCGACAATCAGATCCCGCCGCTGCTCCTTGAGTTGGACAAGCGGAAGGCCGTGGTCCGGCAGTGGTCTCATCATGGTATTTTCAGCCCCTGGTTCAGCGAAGCCGCAAATTAGTCCGCCGGTTCTGCCATCCGCTTACAAAACTCGGCCAAATTTTAACAAAAGGCCGGGGATGGCCGAACCCGGTGCTCAAACTTGGACCTGCAAATGAATTTCGCTTGACGGCATGGTTAAATCCTCATCCGCTTTGGCCTGGAGAGATAGCATGGACGGAAAAGTCGTTGTCGTGACCGGGGCTTCCGGGGCGCTCGGCAGGGTGGTCGCGGAGGTGGCGCTTGCAAGGGGCGCGCGCGTGGCCGGCGTGGACTACGCGGCAGCGCAAAGCCCGACGACCGGCAACCGGATCGAAATCGGCGGCACGGACCTCACCGACGCGGCGCAGGCCAAAAAAGCCATCGACGCCGTGGTGGCGCATTTCGGCAGGCTCGATGCGCTCATCAACATCGCCGGTGGCTTTGCCTACGAGACTGCAGCCGAAGGCGACCCCAAAACCTGGCAGCGCATGTATGCGCTCAATGTGCTCACCGCGCTGAACGCCTCGCGAGCGGCGCTCCCTCATCTTGCCGCTTCGGCCGCCGGGCGCATCGTCAATGTCGGCGCGATGGGCGCGCTGCAGGCCGGCGCCGGGATGGGCGCCTACGCGGCTTCCAAGGCCGGCGTGCACCGGCTGACGGAGGCCCTTGCGGCAGAATGGAAAGGCAAGGTCACCGTCAACGCGGTGCTGCCCTCGACCATCGATACCCCGGCCAACCGCGCCAGCATGCCCAAGGCGGATTTCACCAAATGGGTGACGCCGCAGGAACTCGCGGATGTGATCCTGTTTCTCGCAAGCGACGCCGCCAGTGCCGTCACTGGCGCACTGCTGCCGGTCGGCGGGCGGGTCTAGATCAGCCGCGTTGCCGCCCTGCTTTGATCAAATCATGCAGCCCAATTCGGGTTAGACTCGGACGCTGAGTCGCATCATTGATACCGGAGCTGTCTTGGAAACCGCGCTTTATCTTCCGGTCAAACGGTTTCTCGAAAACCTCGGCTTCGCGGTCAAGGGCGAGGTCGGCGGCTGCGACCTGGTGGCGCTGAGCGGCGACGACCCGCCGATCGTGGTGATCGGCGAATTGAAATTGTCGTTCAATCTCGAACTGGTTCTGCAGGCGGTCGACCGTGCCGGCGCCTGCGACGAGGTCTGGCTCGCGGCCAGGATGTCGGCGCGGGGCAAAGGGCGCGAGAGCGACGCGCGATATCGCAATCTCTGCCGCCGGCTCGGCTTTGGCATGCTCGCCGTCACGCCCCAAGGAGATGTCGAGGTGATCGTCAAGCCGCCGACGAGCAGCCCGCGCCGCGATCCGAAAAAGCGCTCCCGCCTCGTCGCGGAGCATCGGCGCCGGAAAGGCGATCCGGCACTGGGCGGCAGCACGCGCGCCCCGATCATGACGGCCTATCGCCAGCAGGCGCTGGCCTGCGCGTCGGCGCTGTCGCAGGGACCGCGACGGGTGCGCGATCTGCGTCCCGAGATTCCCGACGCGCCGAAGATCTTGCTGCACAATGTCTATGGTTGGTTCGACCGCGCCGAGCGCGGCGTCTATCTCCTCACCGACGCCGGACATGCCGCGTTGAAGCGCTGGCCGCAACGGCCGATTGATTTTGCGGTCGTCCCGGACCCGGTCGCATGACGTCGCGGCGATTCTGGTTGGGGAGGACGAGATGATCCTGGTGACCGGCAGCGTCACGGCGCGCGCGGAATCCCTGAACGAGGTTCGCCAACTGAGCCTCGAACATGTCCATCGTTCGCGGAACGAACCCGGATGCATCGCGCATGCGGTGCATATCGACTGCGAGAACCCGTTGCGACTGGTGTTTGTCGAGCAGTGGACCGACAGCGCCGCGCTGCTGGCCCATTTTGCCGTGCCGGCCTCGCGCGATTTCGTCCGCGCGCTGCAGCCGCTCGCCGCCACGGCCACAACGCTCGAGATTTACGACGCGGCCAGGCTGGAGAAATTGTAGTGCATGGCTGCGTTGCCATCTTAAGATCATATTGCAATGCAACATGAGAAAACCTAGGTATCTGCGCATCTGATGCGAGGCCCCGATGAGCGAAGACTGGAACACCAAATACGGACCCCGGCGCGTCAGGCGCGACCCGCCGACGCTGGATGAAGCCATTTTCGCCGCGATCGGTATCACTGACGACCCCGAGGCCCAGGCTGAAATCGCCGCGTCGCTGATGGGGCTGCCGCTCGAGGCCGTGCAAGCCGAGGTGAGGAAGGCCGGGCGTACCGCCGCGCGCGGCTCGACCACCCGCGTCATCGCGGGCGAACAGGGCGCCCAGCGTTCGGTCGTGGTGGAGCGCCGGGTGGTCCGGAGGTTCGGCAACGACAAGCGAACCGGTACCTGAAGTCGCGCGTAGCCCTCGTCTCGAAAGGAAATCCGTTATCTCGCGTCCGCGTTGGATCGAGCGCGGCGGCCCCAGCCGTAGGTTCGCAATAGCAGCTTCCAATAGGCGCGATTGAAACTTGCGACTGCGCGCATGGCTTCGATCCAGATCTCGATCGGAAATTTGGCGGGTTCGGGCCGAATCTTCGGTTTCAAGTCGATGTTGCCGGTGGATTCACCGTGCCGGAAGGTGAGATGCGCGCCGAACTTGCTGGCGAGCGCCCGCATCGCCCCGTTCTCGGCCCCGGTGGTGATGCGCAGGCTTGCATAGCCCTTGGCGCGAGCCTCGCCGATCAGCCTTGCGAACAGGATGCTGCCGACGCCTCGGCGCCGCACCGACGCCTCCACGCTGAAGGCAATCTCCGGCTGGGAGTCCGGGGACTGCTCGGGCGGATGCAGTTCCGCAGCGCCGCGCACCACTCCGTCCTCAATATAGGCGATGACGATGGTGCCATCATGAGCACATTTTTCGGCATAGCGTTCGATAAAGCTGTCATCGATGAAACCGTGGAAGCGGTCATGACGGGTTCCATGGTCAAGCCGCAGCAGATGGTCGCGCAGCAGCGGCAACTCTTCGCGTTGGCTCAGTACCCGTACCGTGCCAGGGACACGGAGGCCGGTGAGATCGGTGTTCACGTCAAAAATCCTCTCAGAAAGCCCCGAGAGACGTCGTATCCCTAGATTCCCAATATTGTGCATCGCAGCATCAATTTCAAGGCGGTGCGTTGCAGGAATAACCGGTGAAAAATCCGCCGGTTAGCGAATGGCTCGATCACAGCACCATCTGCGTCTGGGTGACCACGGCGACGAGTTTGCCGTCCTCGGTTTCCAACCGGGTCTGCCAGACCTGGGTACGCCGTCCCCGATGTACCGGCGTTGCGGTCGCGATCACCGTCGTCCCCTCCTTTGCGCCGCCGACAAAGTTGGTCTTGCTTTCGATGGTGGTGGTGCCCTTGGCATCCGCTGGCAGGTTGATGACGGTGGCCGCGGCGCCGACCGAATCCGCGAATGCCATCAGCGCGCCGCCATGGATGGTATGATTGGTGGTGCAGAGGTCGGGCCGCACTGTCATCCGTGCCACCACGCGATCCAGTTCGGCTGCGGTGAATGTCACGCCCTTCAATTCTGCAAACGGCATCTTCATCAAATTGATCTTTTCAAGCAGGGTCATGATCCCAGTCTCCTCCCATGTTCCCTGACGCCGGAACATGAATGGCCCGCGCACAACAGGCAATGACGTTCGAGGTCATGGCCACCGTGACAATCGACCCATTATTCTGCATATCCGGCTCCATGCGCCAGTTCCCTCCCCGCCGAATCGTCTGTCTCACCGAAGAAACCGTTGAGACGTTGTATCTGCTGGGCGAGCAGGATCGGATCGTCGGCGTCTCCGGCTATGCGGTGCGGCCGCCCCGGGTCCGGCGCGAGAAGCCGCGGGTGTCGGCGTTCATCTCGGCGGACATCCCGAAAATCATGGCGCTCGAGCCCGACCTCGTTCTCGCCTTCTCCGATTTGCAGGCCGACATCGTCGCTGAACTCGTCCGCGCGGGCGTCGGCATCCACGTCTTCAACCAGCGTGACATCGCGGGCATCCTCGCCATGATCCGCACCCTCGGCGCGCTGGTCGATGCCGCTGCGCGCGCCGACCGGCTCGCAGCCGGCTATGAAACCCGGCTTGCCGGCATCGCCGCCACCGCCCGACCCGCACCCCGACCAAAAGTCTATTTCGAGGAATGGGACGATCCCCTGATCAGCGGCATCGGCTGGGTTTCCGAACTGATCGAGATTGCCGGCGGCGTGGACATCCTGCCGAAGCTGCGATTTCAGCCGTCGGCAAAGGACCGCATAATTTCGCCCGATGCGGTGCGGGCGGCGGCGCCGGACATCATCCTCGCATCATGGTGCGGCAAGAAAGTGGTTCCTGACCGTATTCGTGGTCGGTCGGGCTGGGAGGAGATTCCGGCAGTGCACAACAACCGCATTGTCGAGATCAAGTCGCCGCTGATCCTGCAACCCGGGCCGGCCGCGCTGACCGACGGCCTCGACGCCATCCTCGCCGCGCTGTGGCCTAATACCAACGGCCTGCGTAATTGACTCGTCATGCCCGCGCTTGTCGCGGGCATCCACGTCTTGAAAGCCGAACAGCATCAAAGACGTGGATGGCCGGAACAGGTCCGGCCATGACGAAGATAGAGGGTCATCATCCGGGACCGTTGGTATAATTCCACCGCGCGATAGAGGGTGGGCAAAAGGCGCTCTTCGCGCCGTGCCCACCATCTTTCTACGCCCGCTCGACCCCGCACCATTCGGCAACGAACAGCGCGGTTGCTTTGGTCGATTGGCGCAGGGAATCGAGATCGACATATTCGTTGAAGCCATGCATCGCGCCGCCGCTGGCGCCGAAGCACAGGCTCGGAATGTTGTAGTTCAGTCCGTAGAACCGGGTATCGGTGAGCGCGGTAAAGACGAGATCCTGCACGCTGCCGCCATAGACCGCGCTGAACGCCTTGCCGAACGCGGCTTCCGCCGCCTCGGAATCCTTGAGCTCGTAGCCTTCGGAGAGGAATCCGGACCATTCGACCGCCGGCGGATTGTTGGAAAGAAATCGATGGTCGCGCGCGGCGGCCGAAACGCAGGCGAGAATCTCGGCCTGGCAGTCCGCCACCGACCAGCCCGGCAGGATCGCAATCCGGCAATCGACATCACACCACGCCGGCACGCTGGAAGCCCAGTCGCCACCCTTGATGATCCCTGGATTGAAGTTGATCGGATGGGTGACCGCGCCGAAATGAGGATCGGCCTTGGCTCGCTCGTTCCAAGCGGCCTCGAGTTTTTCCAACGCACGGATCAGATGATACGCCGCGACGATGGCGTTGGAGCCTGAGCCGGCTTCGAACACATGGACGGGAAAGCCCCGCACCCGCAACCGGAACCAGATCACGCCGACTTGCGAACGCACCATCCTGCCGGATGTCGGCTCGGGGATGAAACAGCAATCGGCGCGATACCCGCGCTGCAAGGTCGAGAGCGCGCCGACACCGGTGCTCTCCTCCTCGATCACCGACTGGAAGTGAATTCGCGCGGTTGGCCTGAGACCGGCGGCTCTGATGGCGTCGAGTGCGAACAGCGCGCCGATGGTCCCGGACTTCATGTCACAGGCGCCGCGCCCGTACATTCTGCCGTCCTTCACCACGGGCGAGAACGGCGGCGTCTCCCACATGTCGGCCGGACCCGCCGGAACTACATCGCAATGCCCCTGCAGGATGAGCGATCTTCCGGCATTGGTGGCCGGCCGGTAGGTCCCGACCACGGTACGCGCCCTGGAAAAATCATGCTCGATCGGACCAAAGCCGCGCAGATCCCTGAGATCGTCGACCTCGATCGGCCAGTCGTCGACCTCGTAGCCACGCTGGCGCAACAGATCGCCGATCATGTCCTGACATGGTCCTTCCGCGCCGCGGGTCGAAGGAATGGCGACAAAATCTCGCGTGGTCGCCAATTGTGCATCGAAGCCGCGGTCGACCGCATCGAGGATTCGTTGCCTGGTATCGCTGGCATTCATGGCATCGTTTTCCCTGTCACCGTCGGTTTCGCGCACCCGCGGCGCCAAGATCAAATCATACTTTGCGGGGCTTTGCAGAGTCCCGGAGCGCTTTCAGAATCGCACCCGCACCCCTACACTGCAGGGCAGGCCGCGATCGTGGCCATGACAAACCAACAAAGTGGACCAAGGTGGCCGTCCATGCTGAAGATTTCACGCATCAAGCTGTTTTCGGCGCTGATGCTCGGCGCTCTCGCAGTGCCGCAAGCGGGGCGGATCGCCATGGCGGATCAGGTGGCGCGCGAGCAGGACATCGTCAATCTGCGGCTGGGTCAGCGCATCAAGGTCGATGACGGAACCTGTCCCGCCGGTCAGGTCAAGGAAGTTTCCGGGACCAAGATGAGTGCGGCCGGGGTTGTTCGGGCGCGAAAGTGCATTCCGCGGCTGGGCCCCAAGACGAAATGAATGGAGCGGGCCTAGTTGAGCGGCTCGAACATGCATCGCAGCGCCGGCTTCGCGATCTTTGTGAAGGTCGCGCCGATCTCGGATCGCTTCGACGGCGGCACCCAATCGGTCTCGATGGTCGGCACACCCGTCTCGCCGATGCCGCGCAGCAACGCCTCGCGCAGGTCAGGATCCCCGACGGTCGCGGCGGCCTGATCATGCAGACATCCACAGACGGTCTCGGGATTCGCCCACCGACCCGCGATATGGGGCGCGCACAGCCGCATGAAGTCCTCTCGGGAATCCGGAATCTGCATGAGCGAGCGAACCTGGGCCTGCGCAGAACCGGTCGCGATGAGGAACGTGGCAACGGCAACAATGCCGAAACGAAAAGGCATGAAAAATCCTGACCGCTTTTTTTGATGGTACGCGCCTCAGCGCGTGGCGAGAACGATGGCTGACGGCGCGGAGGTGGCAACCGGCGGGCCGCTATAGGCAAAGGTCCCGATTCCCGGCAGCTTCGAATCCGACGAGCCGGCCATCGAGGGCGCGGCCAGAACAAAGGCGAGAGCCAGAAGAAATCTGAGAGTTCGCATTTGACGGTCTCCAGTATCGTCTTGCCGGCGCTGTCCGCCGCTTTTGTTGCGGGATTGATAACCATCCGCTGTTTCCGGACGTCTACGCCAAAAACGAAATATGGTTTCATGGCCTCGGTGAATTGTTTCGTCGCTCGGCCTTCCGCGACACAATCGGAGGAAAAACCTAGTGAATTCAGTCACCTTCAATTGATGGAACGAACGCCTTGCGGGTACCTGAAGTCGGGCCGGCGGCCTACCGGACCGCAAAACGCCTGTCGTTCAGGTCCCGAGCGGCGGCCGTCCAGCGACCCAATCCCCTGAACCAAATCCGGAAATCGCCGACTCACGCGAGCGCAGGCAACTTTCGAGGCCAGTTACACGTTATGATCTGACGTCAGCAAAGGATGGCAGTCGTGGGCAATGGCAACATTGAAGTTGGCAATACCGCTGCGACTCGCAAACCCGGCCAGCCGACCATTGAGAGTTTGCCCGGTTCCAAAACCGCTTCGCGGCAAACCGGCGAACGGCGGGGGATCAGCGGTGCGATGACACAGCAGGGCGATCAAGGCGGTCCCAGCAATCTGTCCGTTCCGCAGAAGTTCGTGCACCTCGTGGGTTATCACGATCCCAAGCCGAGGGCCGAACCATGGGTCCGCCCGCGGCCGGCCCCGGCAAAGCCCTGAGCCAGCAATGCTTCGTTCCGATCACTGAATGAAGTCGCCGCACTTCTGAACGGCGGTGTCGCTCGCGCCCCACGGCATGATCGGTACCGAGGAGGTGGAATTTTTCGGCGAGCCCTCGATCAGTCGGTCCGAATAGACCATATAGACCAGCACGTTTCGCTTGGCGTCGCAGCCCCGCACGATTTGCATCTTCTTGAAGAACAAGGAGCGCCGCTGTCGGAACATGTCGCCACCCTGCTCCATCTTGTCCTTGAAATGGATCGGGCCGATCTGGCGGCAGGCCAGCGAGATGTCCGAGACCTGCTCGGCCAGCCCCAGCCAGCCCTTGTAGCCCCCCTTTTCCGGCACCGTAAAATGGCACGCCACGCCGTCGACTTCGGGATCGTCGACGCCATAGGTCGCCAGCTTGTCGTTCGGGCTCAGAAGTTTGAACACCGTCGAGCGCCGGAAGATCAGGTCCGGTTCATCGGCGGCACTTGCCGGAGAGCCCGACCACAGCAGCAGGGCCAGCGCCAGCAGCAGCCATGGCCGCCACCTGAAGTCATATCGGCTTAAGGCTTCCGATGTCATGGTGATCTCCGCGAAAAAGGCTTCATTGAATGTAATGACGGAAATCGCCGCCGGAAGGTTTGAACGCCACCGTGCTGGCAGCCGTTTAACCGAATGTGAGGCTTTTTTGCTACGAGTAGTGTGACGGGAAAATGAGAACCCTCGCGCGGGTAAATGCCTTCCCGTCTGTGACACCAGATATCGACGGCCCGGATTCGAGGTAGCGTGCGTGGGTGAGTATCAGGTTTTTGCTGCGACCGGACGGCAGCAGCCGTCCCGGGCCGAAAATAACCCGTCTCGGCGAACGGCTCTTTCCATTCCGCGCTGGCGCGTTGCAGTGCTGACAGCGGCTGGCGCGGTCGGCTTCTCGGCCCGGGCCGATGCCGCCGCTTTTTGGCCGGACTACGTTCCGGCGTTTTATCAGGCCAGGCCCATCATGCCGCATCGGGCGCGAAAGGCCCACCGGCATTCGTCAAAGAGCAAGGAGCCGTCCTGGCAGGCCGCCAAGCCGCAGGCACCGCTGATTATCGCGATCTCGATCGGCAAGCAGACCATGAAGGTCTACGACGCCAACGGCTTGTTCGCGGAAACTCCGATCTCGACGGGAATGCGCGGCCATTCGACGCCGACCGGCGCTTTCAGCGTCATCCAAAAGCAGAAGCTGCACCATTCCAACATCTATAGCGGCGCGCCGATGCCCTATATGCAGCGGATCACCTGGTCTGGCATCGCCATTCATGCGGGCGTACTACCGGGCTATCCGGCCTCGCATGGCTGTATCCGCATGCCGATGGCCTTTGCAATCAAGATGTATGGCTGGACCCGGATGGGCGCGCGGGTGATCGTCACACCCGGCGAGATCACTCCGGCCAGCTTTTCGCATCCGCTGCTCGTTTCGAAGCTGGCTCCGCAAGCGGTTGCGGCTCGGGAGCCGAAGGCCGGCGCGCCCTCCGGCCAGCCTGCGGATGCCGCCGAAACGGCGAACCCGGTAATCCTGCAGGCGAGGCTCGAACTGAGATCGACCCTCGGACATCCGGATATTTCAAAGCCCACGACCCTTTACACGACGCCGGCATCCACATCGCCGAGCGAGCAGACGCGCACTGCCGATGCGAGCCACGTCGCTTCGGTTGGATCGGTCCCGCGCGCGATTTCCGATGCATCCCCCGGTGCGGGGGCTGTCTTCACCACGGGCACCGCGCTTTCGCGCACCGCGGATGTCGCCGCCGTGAACCTGCTCCAGACGGTTGTGGCCAAATCGTCCGAAGCGGTCGTGGCCGAGGATAACTCTGGCCGCCCGGCTGCCAGCGGCGTCAATCCGAGCGCCGTGGAATCGGCGAAAGATCAAGGACGCCTGGCCGACCCGGACAAAGCAACGTCGCCGGCGCCGGAGTTGAACCCGCTGCCCGCGCCAAACCACACCGGTCCGATATCGGTTTTCGTGAGCCGCAGGGATGCCAAGCTGTATGTCCGGCAGAATTTTGCGCCGCTATTCGAAGTTCCCATTGGTATTGCGGCAAGCGACCGGCCGTTGGGAACGCACGTTTTCACGGCCGAGACAGACAAGGACGATCCCGCACTCCTGCGGTGGTCAGTGATCTCGCTGCCGAACGCGGAGCGGAGCATCGCGCAGCACGCCCAGGAGCAGCGGATATCGCAACGTCGGAAGACGATGGACGCGGCCGGCACCGTGCCAATGCCGCTTCCGGACAATCCGACCGAAGCCCTGGACCGCCTCAGCATCCCCGCCGACGCAATGGCGCGAATCACCGAGGGTCTGTCGACCGGCAGTTCGATTATCGTTTCCGATCAGGGTATCTCCGCGGGCGAGACCGGTGACGGAACGGACTTCATCGTTTCCTTGCGCTAAACCCCTCGTGGCGCGCCGATTCCCAGCGCCGGAACTCCTGTCGACATCTCCATCGCGCCACCTTCGTCGCCTTGGCGGTCCTGATCCAACTGGGGTATCATGCCCGGATGCAGGAGGGACTCGGACGCCGGCAACAAGCCAGCGCCGGGCTCGGGATCACGAGGAAAACTCAAAATGCGTGTCATGGCAGGTTTGTTTTTGGCGGGCTCCATGGCTCTGTGGGGCTCCGGCGCCGCATGGGCGCAAACTCCGCCCAAGGGCGCAGCGGCGCCGCAGGCGCCCGCTCAACAGGCCACCCCCGCGCCAACGCCCGCCCTGCCGCCCGGCGCGGCGAAAATGCCATGTGCCAATCCCGATGCGCTCGGCATTTCCCGCGTGGTTGAAATCGACACCACCGGCGGTCCCGGGTTCGGCTTCGAACACTTCAAGCAACTCGACTTTCTGCGCGATCACGAAGTCGTGCTGACATTCGACGATGGCCCGTGGCCGGTTAACACGCCCTCGGTGCTGAAGACCCTGGCCGACGAATGCACCAGCGGAATTTTCTTTTCGATCGGCAAGCACGCGACCTACTATCCGGAAATCCTGAAGCAGGTCCTTGCTGCGGGCCATACCATCGGCACGCACACCTGGTCGCACGCGACATTGACCAACAAGAAGCTGACCGAAGACCAGCGCAAGGAAGAGATCGAAAAGGGCTTCAGCGCGGTGAAGTGGGCCCTGGGCGGCGTCTCGCCCGCGCCGTTCTTCCGTTTCCCGGCACTGCAGCATCCGCCTGAAATGGTGACCTATCTCGGCACGCGCAATATCGCGATATTCTCCTGCGACCTCGATTCCTTCGACTTCAAGGCGCGCAACGCGCAGCAGGTGATCGACGTCACCATGAAGAAGCTCGACAAGCTCGGCAAAGGCATCATCCTGCTGCACGACTTCCACAAGCACACTGCGGAAGCGCTGCCCACCTTGCTGCGCAGGCTGAAGGCCGGCGGCTACAAGGTGGTGAAGATGATACCCAAGGCGCCGGTGCAAACGCTGCCGCAATATGACGAGGAGATTCTCAAGGACGCCAAGCTGCCCACCGTGACCGAGCGTCCGGTTTCCAGCGTGGTGCAGACGATTTCGCAATAGTCCGCAACCATGGCAATGCTGCGCATTGACGGCTACGTCATCGTGTCGGCGGACGGCATGCTGGCGAACGCCAACCGCGTGATGCCGGACGAATTGAGATTCGAGGGCGACAAACGGTTCTTCACCGCCGCCCTCGACCGCGCGGACCTCATCGTTCACGGGCGAAATTCCGGGGAAGGTCAGCCGGATTCGCCGCGGCGCAAGCGGCTCGTGCTGACCCGAACGATCGGCGCAATTGCGCCTGATCCGTCAAACCCGAAGGCGCTGCTGTGGAATCCGGGCGGGGCGAGCTTCGAGGCTGCGTGCGATCACATCGGCGTTCACTCCGGCACGGCTGCGATCATTGGCGGACCGCAGGTGTTCGACATGTTCATGGACCGCTATGACACGTTCTGGCTCTCGCTGGCGCCAGGGGTGCGGCTGCCCGGCGGCGAGCCGTGCTTTCCCGGCGTGCCCGCGCGGTCGCCGGGGGATATTCTGGCCGGACATGGCCTCAGGGCGGGCCCGAGCGAGGTGCTCGACGCCGCTCATGATGTCAACGTGACACCCTGGCGGCGCGCCGGCCGTTAGCTGTCGCCTCTATTTTTCCAGACGCTAGACGTCGTTATAGCCAGGCTCTGCCATGCGGACGACGCCCCGGCGGTATCCGGCAATCATGAACAGCGCGCCGATGATCGACAGATTTTTCAGGGCGTCCGTCAGGGTTCTGGCATTGTCCGGCGCCGGCTGATTCCAGAAGTCGTGAAAATAGAAAGTTGCCCCGGCTACGAAGAAAATCAGCAGAATCGCAAAGAACCGCGCGCCGAGGTTGAGCGCGATCATCAATCCGCCGATGACTTCGAACGCGCCGACCGCAATCGCCAGCATCTGCGGGGTCGCCATTCCCGTCATGTTCTCGAGCTCGCTCGCATAGGGGACCAGCAACGCCGGAACGACAACCTTGGCGGCGATGAAATCGGCGGTCGCCTGCATGCTCAACAGCTTGGCCGCTCCCGCATAGACAAACAGCACGGCGAACAAAATCCGCCCGAAAGTCACGAACGCTGGCATGGTTGGCCTCATGGGTGCTGCAAAAAGCTGAGCTGCTAGGGCTAGGGCGGCACGATTATGAGCGTTCCGTTCGAGGTTTTCAAACGGTCAATCGCTTTGGGGTGCCGGGGGTCTAGCCAAACAGGGTCGGTTGGTTGCGGCCGGCTCGCTCCTGGGCCTCGACCGCCGCAACGGCGGTCATGTTGAGGACGCCGCGCGCCGTCACCGATGGCGTCAAAATATGGGCGGGGCGCGCGGGACCAATCAGGATCGGCCCTACCGGAAGCGCATCGGCCAGTGACTTGATGACCTGATAGGCGACATTGGCGGCATCGAGGTTCGGCATGATCAGGATGTTCGCGACGCCTTCCAGCTTGGAGTGCGGCAGGACCAGCTTCCTTGCGGCTTCCGAAAGCGCGGTATCGCCCTGCATTTCGCCGTCCGCCTCGATCTCCGGATGGTTCTGCTTCAGAAGCGCGGTGGCGCGGCGCATCTTGCGCGACGAGTCGGTGTCATAGCTGCCGAAGTCGGAATGCGATACGAAGGCGACTTTCGGCTTGATGTTGAAGCGCTGGACGTGGATTGCCGCGAGCGCCGCCAGCTCCGCGAGCTCCTCGGCGCTGGGGTTCGGCCGGACCTGGGTGTCGGCGATGAAATAAGCGCCCTTGCTGGTGATCATCAGCGCCAGCGCGGCGAAATCGCTTACCCCCGGCAGAAAGCCGATGATCTCGCGAACCTGACGCAGATGGCTGCGGTAGCTGCCCTCGACGCCGCAGATCATGGCGTCGGCTTCACCGCGGATCACCGCGAGCGCCGCGATCACCGTCGCGTTGGTTCGCACGGCGGTACGCGCGGCGTCGGGCGTGACACCGTGGCGGCCGGCGACGTCGATATAGGATTGCACGTAGGATCGATAGCGTGGATCGTCCTCGGGATTGACCAGGTCGAAATCCTGGCCGGCCTTGATGGCAAGGCCAAAGCGCTTGATCCGCGCTTCGACCACCGACGGACGGCCGACCAGAATCGGCCGCGCCAGCTTCTCCTCCAGCACCACCTGGGTCGCGTGCAGCACCCGTTCGTCCTCGCCTTCCGCATAGATCACACGGACCGGCTGGGTCTTGGCCTTGGCGAACACCGGCTTCATGACGAGGCCGGAACGGAACGCAAAGCGCTCCAGTTGGGCGGTGTAATCCTCGAAATTCGCGATCGGACGCGAGGCGACGCCCGAACTCATCGCTGCCTTGGCGACCGCCGGTGCAATGCGCAAAATCAGCCGCGGATCGAACGGGCTCGGAATCAGCGAGCCCGGGCCGAACCCCTGCACCTCGCCGCTGTCGAAACCGGGCGCAATCGCATCCGACGGCGGGTCGCGCGCGAGTTGCGCGATCGCGGCCACCGCGGCGTGCTTCATGTCCTCGTTGATCGCGGTGGCGCCGACATCGAGCGCGCCGCGGAAGATGAACGGAAAGCACAGCACGTTGTTGACCTGGTTCGGAAAATCGGAACGTCCGGTGCAGATCATCGCATCGGGCCGCGCCTTGCGGGCCTCCTCCGGCATGATCTCCGGGTTCGGGTTGGCCAGCGCCATCACCAGCGGGTTGTCCGCCATCTGCTTGACCATGTCGGGCGTCAGCACATTGGGTGCCGACAGGCCGAGAAAGATATCGGCACCGACAATCACCTCGGCCAGCACGCGTTTGTCGGTCTTCTGCGCATAGACCGCCTTCCAGCGGTCCATCAGCGTATCGCGGGCTTCGTGCACGACGCCGTCGATATCGCAGACCCAGATGTTCTTGTGCTGGGCACCCAGCGAAACCAGAAGATTGAGACAGGCAATCGCCGCGGCGCCGGCGCCGGAGGTGACGATCTTGACGTCCCTGAGCTTCTTTCCGTTGAGCAGCAGCGCGTTGGTGATGGCGGCCCCGACGATGATGGCGGTGCCGTGCTGGTCGTCATGGAAAACCGGGATCTTCATCCGGGCCTTGAGCTGCGCCTCGATCTCGAAACACTCGGGACCCCTGATGTCCTCTAGATTGATGCCGCCGAAGGTCGGCTCCAGCGCCGCCACGGTTTCGACCACGCGCTCGATGGTGTCGGCGGCGATTTCAATGTCGAACACGTCGATGCCGGCGAATTTCTTGAACAGGACCGCCTTGCCCTCCATCACCGGCTTCGACGCCAGCGGACCGATATTGCCAAGCCCGAGCACCGCGGTGCCGTTGGTTACCACCGCCACCAGATTGGCGCGGGTCGTCAGCGATGCCGCCTCGGCCGGGTTGTTGGCAATCTCCATGCAAGCGGCGGCGACGCCCGGCGTATAGGCGAGCGCCAGGTCGCGCTGGTTGGCCAGCGGCTTGATCGCCTGAATCTCGAGTTTGCCCGGCCGCGGCAGCCGGTGATAGGCGAGCGCCGCGGAATGGAGGTCTTCAGAATAGGACGCCATGCATTTCCCCCCGCGGCTTCCTTCGGCCCCGACTTCAGGCTTCGGTGGCTGAGTTTCAGTTTTGCGGCAGATTGAGCCGGATGTGAAGCTCCCGCAACTGCTTCGGCGTCACCTCGGAAGGCGCGCCCATCAGCAGATCCTCGGCGCGCTGGTTCATCGGGAACAGCGAGATTTCGCGCAAATTGGTGGTGCCACAAAGAAGCATGACGATCCGATCGACCCCCGCCGCCATGCCGCCATGTGGCGGCGCGCCATACTGGAACGCGCGATACATGCCGCCGAAGCGATCGACGACTTCCCTCTCGCCATAGCCCGCGATCTCGAACGCCTTCACCATCGCTTCAGGGCGATGGTTGCGGATACCGCCCGAGGCGATCTCGTAGCCGTTGCAGGTAATGTCGTACTGGAACGCCTTGATGGTCAGCGGGTCCTGTCCGTTGAGCGCATCGAGGCCGCCCTGCGGCATCGAGAAGGGGTTGTGCGAAAAATCGATCTTCTTGTCGTCCTCGTTGTATTCGTACATCGGGAAGTCGACGATCCAGGCGAGTTCGAATCGCTCCCTGTCGACCAGGTTCAGCTCCTCGCCGAGTTTCGTCCGTGCGAGGCCGGCGAATTTCCAGAATTTCTCGGGATCGCCGGCGACAAAGAACGCGGCGTCGCCTGCCTTCAGGCCAAGCGCACTGCGAATGGCAACCGTTCGTTCCGGGCCGATGTTGTTGGCAAGGGGACCTGCACCCTCCCCGCCTTCGCGCCACATGATGTAGCCGAGTCCGGGCTGACCCTCGCCTTGCGCCCACGAATTCATCCGGTCGCAAAACGCGCGCGAGCCGCCGCCGGTGCCGGGAATCGCCCAGACCTGGTTTTTTGGATCCTCCAGCACCCGCGCAAACACCTTGAAGCCGGAGCCGCGGAAATGCTCGGAGACATCTGCCATGACAATGGGATTGCGCAGATCCGGCTTGTCGCTGCCGTATTTGCGCAAGGCTTCCGCGAATGGAATCCGCGGCCAATTCCTGGTGACGGGCTTCCCCTTGGCAAAATCCTCGAACACACCGGTGATGACCGGCTCCATCGCCTCGAACACATCGTCCTGGGTGACGAAGCTCATCTCGACGTCGAGCTGATAGAACTCGCCGGGCAAGCGGTCGGCGCGCGGGTCCTCATCACGGAAACAGGGCGCGATCTGGAAGTAGCGGTCGAAGCCGGACATCATCAGCAATTGCTTGTACTGCTGCGGCGCCTGCGGCAGCGCGTAGAACCGGCCGGGATGAATCCGCGACGGCACCAGGAAGTCGCGCGCCCCCTCCGGCGACGACGCCGTCAGGATCGGGGTCTGGAACTCAAAAAAGCCCTGCGCTTTCATCCGTTTGCGCATGGAATCGATGATCGCGCCGCGGGTCATGATGTTCTGATGCAGGCGATCGCGGCGAAGGTCCAGGAAACGGTATTTGAGCCGTATGTCTTCGGGGTATTCCTGCTCGCCGAACACCGGCAGCGGCAGCTCGCCGGCAGGCCCCAGCACTTCGATCTCGCTGACATAGAGCTCGACGGAGCCGGTCGGCAATTCCGGATTGTCGGTGCCGGCGGGGCGACGGCGCACCTTGCCGTCGATCCGCACCACCCATTCCGAACGAAGTCGTTCGGCATCGTTGAATGCCGGCGAATCGGGGTCGGCGACGCATTGGGTCAGGCCGTAATGGTCGCGCAGGTCGATGAACAGCACGCCGCCATGGTCGCGAATTCGATGGCACCAACCGGATAAACGCGCCGGCTGGTCGATGTCGCTCTCGCGGAGCGCGCCGCAGGTATGGGACCGGTAACGATGCATGGAAACCCTGGAAACGGATGTCGGAGGATCGAATCGGGGCGACGAGAGCCTGCCCCGCAAGGAGGGTCAGGGTTTACCCGACGCAGCGCAGCGCGGCAACCAATGCGCGGCGGCCGGAACAGCCCCGAATGCCCACAAATGCCCCGCGAAAGACCAACAAAATAGCGTTCCTCCAGGCTGCAGCGCAGCCAAACCGATTGTCTAACGGCCCGATATGCCTATCTTGTCGGCATGACCGTGCATTTCCCCTTCCAGAATACCTATACGGCGCTGCCGGCGAACTTCTTCGCCCGGGTGGCGCCGACCCCGGTCGCCGCGCCGCGGCTGATCAAATTGAACCGCCCGCTGGCGATCCATCTCGGCCTCGATCCGGATCGGCTCGACAGTCCGGAGGGGGCCGAAATCCTCGCTGGCAAGCGGCTGCCGGATGGCGCCGAGCCGATCGCGATGGCCTATGCCGGCCACCAGTTCGGTCATTTCGTGCCACAACTCGGCGACGGCCGCGCCATCCTGCTTGGCGAGGTGATCGACGCCGACGGCGTCCGCCGCGACATTCAACTCAAGGGCTCGGGTCCGACCCCGTTTTCGCGCCGCGGCGATGGCCGCGCGGCGCTGGGTCCGGTGCTGCGGGAATATGTCATCAGCGAAGCGATGGCGTCGCTCGGCATTCCGACCACGCGCTCGCTTGCTGCCGTGATCACCGGCGAAAGCGTGATGCGCGAAACGCCGCTACCCGGCGCCGTTCTCACCCGCATCGCCGCAAGCCACATCCGGGTCGGAACATTCCAGTATTTCGCGGCGCGTGGCGATACCGACAGCGTGCGACGGCTCGCCGATCACGTCATCGCACGCCACTATCCGCAGGCCGCTCGATCCGAGCGTCCCTATCACGCGCTTCTGGAAGGCGTGATCGCAAGGCAGGCCTCGCTGGTCGCGCGCTGGATCCTGGTCGGCTTCATCCACGGCGTCATGAATACCGACAACACCTCGGTATCCGGAGAGACCATCGACTACGGCCCCTGCGCCTTCATGGACCAATACGATCCGGCGACGGTGTTCAGCTCGATCGACGAGCTCGGCCGCTACGCCTATGCCAACCAGCCCCGGGTTGCGCTCTGGAACCTGACCCACTTCGCCGAATGCCTGTTGCCGCTGCTCGCCGACGTCCAGGACACGGCCATCGCCGAGGCGCAGGCCGCGCTCAACGAATTCCCGAAGCAGTTCGATGCGGCCCATCAGGCAGGTCTGCGTAGCAAGCTCGGCCTGTTCACGGTGCAGGACGGCGATCCGGCTCTGGCGCAGGATCTGCTGGATGCCATGACCAAGAACCAGGCCGACTTTACGCTGACATTCAGGCGTCTCAGCGACGCCGCGCTCGATGCCGACGAGGACCGCCAGGTGCGCGCCTTGTTCACCGATCCTACCGCCTATGACGCGTGGGCGATGCGATGGCGGCAACGGACCGGCAGCGAACCTCAGCCGGCCGCCGAACGACGGACCGCGATGCGATCGGTCAATCCGGCCTTCATCCCGCGGAATCACCGGGTGGAAGCGATCATCGAAGCCGCGGTCAATCGTGACGATTATGCGCCGTTCGAGGAACTGCTGGCGGTGCTGGCAAAGCCATACCAGGATCAGCCGGCGTTGGCAGCCTATGCCGACCCGCCCGAGCCGCACCAGCGGGTGCTGCAAACGTTTTGCGGGACATGATTCGTTAACGCTCGCATCCGAAAACGTCACCACGCCTTCCCGGCAGTCAGCGAATTCGGCGAAACTCATCTCCGGCGCAAATGCAAGGCTCGAATTCGCCGCAACACCCTTGACATATCAGCGCTTTCGGCAGAACGCCTCTTGCGAAGCGTCATGGACCGTTCATGGATCTGATTACTGCCAACTCAGAACTCGCCGCCGTTTGCGACCGCCTCGCCAAACATCCGGTCATCACCGTCGACACCGAATTCCTGCGCGAGACGACCTATTACCCGCTGCTCTGCGTGGTGCAGATGGCGAGCGCCGAGGAAGCGGTCGTCGTGGATACGCTGGCCGACGGCATCGATCTCGAGCCGTTCTTCGCTTTGATGGCCAACGAGAAGGTGCTGAAAGTATTCCACGCCGCCCGTCAGGACATCGAAATCGTCTGGCATCAGGCCGGCATTGTTCCGCACCCGATCTTCGACACCCAGGTGGCGGCGATGGTGCTCGGCTATGGCGAATCCATCGCCTATGACCAACTGGTCGAACGCATCACCGGCCACCGGCCGGACAAGACCCACCGCTTCACTGACTGGTCGCGTCGGCCGCTGACTGCCGAACAGATGCACTACGCGGTCTCCGACGTCACCCATCTGCGCGACGTGTTCACCGCACTCGATGCCGATCTCAAGAAGCGCGGTCGAAGCGATTGGGTCAGCGAGGAGATGGAAGTGCTGACCTCGCCCCGAACCTACGACTTCCACCCCGAGCGCGCCTGGGAACGGCTGAAGACCCGGGTGCGCAAGCCGAAGGAACTGGCGGTGCTGATGGAAGTCGCGGCCTGGCGCGAGCAGGAGGCGCAGAGCCGTGACGTTCCGCGCGGCCGCGTGCTCAAGGACGATGCGGTCGGAGACATCGCCTCCCATGCCCCGACCAGCCTCGAGCGGCTGGCGAACTTGCGCTCACTGCCGAAGGGCTTCGACCGGTCGAAATGGGGTGCCGAAATCGTAGCCGCCGTGCAGCGCGGCATCGCGCGCGATCCGGCGACGCTGCCGAAGATCGAGAAGCCGCGCGGCAACTCCAACGGCGCGGCGATCGTCGAGCTTCTGAAGGTTCTGTTGCGCATGACATCGGAACGCCACGCCGTCGCCAGCAAGGTGATCGCAACGGTCGACGATCTGGAGCAGATTGCCGCGGACGACAATGCCGATGTCGGCGCGCTGCACGGTTGGCGCCGCGAGTTGTACGGGGAAGCCGCGCTGGCGTTGAAACACGGCCGGCTCGCGCTCGCGATCGAAAAGGGCCGGGTCGTCAAGGTCGACCGCGACTGACCTCGCCTTCATGGGCACCGTGACCGCGATCCTCGTCGAACCCAGCATACCGCGATTTTGCCCCCTGACCGATCAGGTCCGAGCTGCCCTCGATCGCGGCGAAGTTGGCGAGGGCCTTGAGCACCGCGGTCCTGTAGGAAGCGGCCTCGCCGACGTCGCCACGCCGGCAGGCAACGGCGTCGCCGACCACATGGTAGCGGTGGCTGCGGTGAAACCCGTCGACGACGGTCGACAGGATGGTTTCATCGAGAGAAAATCCCGACAGCACGCAGCGGATGTTTTTCATGTTCGACATGTACTCGGTGAACCGGGTCGAACTGTATGCCGAGGGCAATGGATGCTCGAAGGCCATCTCGCCGGGCCGCGGCCTGAGTTCGGCAATCCAGTCCGTCAGGTTCGACGCCGGATTGAACCACGCCGCCTGCGCGATGCGTTTCAGATGCATGACCGGCCAGAGATTGTTGCGCCACAGCGCCAGGAGTTCGAGGCATCGCGACATGATCGGCTCAGCATCGGATATGACGTGGCGGCGACCCTCGGTGAGATACTCGATCTGGAGATCGGCACAGATGAGGATCGGCGGATCGTCATGCATGGAAGCCATCGCTCTCGGATGCGAGATCATGTTTCGGCCAGCGCCGTCCCTCGCAACGGCGAGGTGGCCGACCTGCCCGCTGAAATGTCGAGCACGCCGGGCCTGTCCCAATCACCCTCCGGCCGGATGATCACATAGGGATCGCTGTCGAGGGTGATGGCATCGGGGCCCGGCTCGATGTCGAGAACCATTTCGGTGTAGGAGAAATCCGAAAAAGTGATCTTGCGGTTGTGACCGAGCGGCTTCGCGCCGAAATGCGCCCAGAAATCCACCAGGCGGTCCTGCGCCTGGCCGTAGATCTTCTTGAATCCCTTGCGCTTGATGTAATCGACGCTCGCCTGCACCAGCTTGAACGACACCCGCGAGCGCCGGAACTGATGGCGCACCGCGAGCCGCTCGACCTTGGCGAACTCGCCGAAAAACCGGACCCGCAGGCAGCCTGCCGGTTCGCTACCGATAAATCCGAGGAAGTGCGCCGCCACGAGATCGTTGCCGTCGAACTCCTCTTCGATCGGGCAATCCTGCTCGGCAAGATAGACCGCCGCGCGGATCGCGGTGACCAGCATCAGGTCATTCGGGTCGCGGGCGATGCGGATCGAGATCGAACGCGACTCCGGCTTGAGCGGCGACATCGGTTTACTGCCGTGCATCTGCGAGGCTCCTTGATGAGATCCATGGTGTCGGCAACGTCGCTCGAAGGCGATTCCAGGGTCGCTCGTAACACCATAGATCGGGCTGGAAGCTTGGTATCGGTCTGAAGCCGGTTGCGACCAAGAGATCGCGACCCGCCGTCGTCGACGGGTGCGCGAAGCAGTCGGCATCGACATAGCGGGGCTTTCTCAGATGAGCAGCGGCGTTGCCGAGCCCGGCAATTCCGCGGCCGGTCGCCGCAATCGCCCAGATGTAAATCGCCGACACCTCCTGATCGCGCGAGGCAAGCAGGCCGATGTCGGGGTGCGTCAGGGAGATCTCGTCGAGAATGAGGGCGTCATGGCCGCGGTTGTTGAGATAGAGAAACGCCATGCCGCCAAGCAGTCTTTGCTGCCGACTGAACGTTAGAATGCATTCGGGATCGAACGCCAAATATTTACCAAGAACTGGTTCCGCGATCTGAACTCCCGGAACCATGCGATGCGCCATATGCGTGAGAATCGCAAGTTCGGCCCGTTTTGCAGGCATTACTTCGATATCGCAATTGGTCGATATTGAATCGAATTCGTGGCTTGTTCGTGAAGCGGCCCTTTTCTTCACATGATTGCGCATTTAAACGTTACTCCTGCCCGAGCCGAGTACTTTACCGGGTGAGGAATTTCAGTATGCAGCAACTATTGCATCGGGGTGCTGCAGTGACGCAGCGCCGGCCTGAAGAAGCGCTGGATGCGTCCTGGGACGACCTGAAGTCCTTTCTGGTTTGCGCTAGACACAAGAGTTTTCGCAACGCCGCCGAGATACTCGGTCTGACGAGTACGACGCTGATGCGAAGAATCGACCGCCTCGAGGAGCGGATCGGCTGCAAGCTATTCCTGCGCGACCAGAGCGGGTTGACGCTGAGCGAAGAAGGGGTCGCCATGATCCCCGATGCCACCGAAATGGAACGTCGCGCCTTCACCATCTTTCGGCGCGCGCATCAATCATCGAATGATCCCGCAGGGACCGTCCGCGTCGCGGTGACCGAGGGTCCGGGTAATTTCTGGATCCTGCCGAGGCTGATCGACTTCCAGAAAACCTACCGGAAAATCACCGTCGATCTTCGCTGTGCCATGGAGCAGGCGGACGTCGCACGGCTGGAATCCGACATAGCCATTCAGCTCGAGCCGCCGACCAATCCCGACCTGATCGTGGCCAAGCTCGGCAGACTTCACATCTATCCCTTCGTTTCCGAAGCCTATCAAAAGCTCTATGGCGTTCCTTCAACGCTGTGCGAACTCAGAAATCACCGGATCGTCAAGCAGAATGCGCCGCAGGTCGACGACGACGCCTATGCGCGCATCCTGGGACTGAGTTCGCTCGATGGCGTGGTCGGAATAAAGACCAACTCCAGCATCGGCGTGTTGTATGCGGTGGAACGAGGAGCCGGCGTGGGTTTTCTGCCGACGTCGTCGATTGCGCTGGGTGCGGCGCTGGTCGCCGTCGACATGGGCGTCAGTCACCATGCCGACCTGTGGCTGACCTATCACAAGGAGTTTCGCCATTCCGACCGCCACAAGATCGTCATCGATTGGCTCAAGAAAATTTTCGATCCCAGGGCCTTTGCCTGTTTCAGGGACGAATTCATCCATCCCAACGCCCTCATTCCGATGATGGTGGCGGCCAGAGCCAATTTCGGTCTGCAGGGATGCGTCGCCGGCAGCCCGGGCTGAGCGGACCGCGACCGCTGCGCTACCATTTTGAACTCGGCGCCGAGCGCTCCCTGATGCGATTGCAGCGCGACCAGGCTGACGACGGTCGAACCGAAATCCTGCACGACATCCGGCCAGAGGCTTGCTAACCAACAAATTTCGTGTTGGAATTCCGGGCGCAATCGGATCTAGGCCGTTCGACTGTGCGTTTCGCGACTAGGAAATTCAGCAGACACCCCGAAGCCCGCTTGTGGCGTGGCACGCAAAATGCGTGGCCGCGTCTTTTTTATGTCTAGACCAGGAGACAGGCGATGCAGAAAGGCACCGTCAAGTGGTTCAACCCGACCAAGGGTTATGGGTTCATCAAGCCGATGGCCGGCGATAAGGACGTCTTCGTCCATATTTCGGCGGTTGAGCGCGCTGGACTCACCACCCTCAACGAAAATCAGGTGATCGAATACGACCTCGTGGAAAATCGCGGCAAGACCTCCGCGGAAAATCTGAAGGTCTCCTGACCTCCGTCACGATCCGCGCAAGCAATCCTGATGCGCCCCCGGCCTTCGCCGGGGGATTTTTGTTGTCGGCACGCGGATTGGGCAGCCTGCAAGCCGCCGTAGCCCGGATGGAGCGCAGCGCAATCCGGGAATCGCGAGGCGGATGCGACGGCCCCGGGATTTCGCGGAGTTTATCCTTGGGCACGCCGAAGGCGTGACCCGAGGGCTCCATCCGGGCTACCATTGGCCAGGTGAAATCAAAACCGCGCCCGAGGCGATGCCGCCGGCAGTCTTGCAGATATCGCCCTCGATCCGGACGCGGCCGCTTGCCACCAGCCGCAGCGCCTCGGGATAGATGCGGTGCTCGATGGCGATGATCCGCGCCGCCAGTTGCTCCGGCGTGTCGCCATCGCAAACCGCAACCGCACCCTGCATCACGATCGGACCGGCATCGGTCTGCGGGATCACGAAATGGACGGTGGCGCCGGAGATCTTGACCCCGGCACGCAGCGCCTGCGCCTGGGGCTCGAGGCCGGGAAACGACGGCAGCAGCGAGGGATGAATGTTGAGCATTCGGCCATGCCAGGATTGCACGAACCCGGCGGTGAACAGCCGCATGAAACCACCGAGGCAGATCAGCTCGACCCTCTGCTGCTCCAGCACCGACTGCAGAGCCGTCTCGAACGCCGCACGGTCGTTGCCGAACGGCTTGCTTTCGATGATCCGGGTCGGAATTCCGCTCGCGGCGGCCTTTTCCAGGCCGCCGGCATCGGGCCGGTTTGAAATCACGACGACGATTTCGGCCGGGAAGTCCGCGGCCCTGGCGGCCTCGATCAGCGCGGCCATGTTCGATCCGCGCCCGGAAATCAGGATTGCGACGCGGCGTTTCATGCCCTCACCATGTGAGTTCGATCAGGGGACAAGGTCGAGATGGCCGTTATAGACAACGCGATGCTCGCCCAGTGCGGGGATCACCTCGCCCAGCAGCGCCACGTTCTCGCCGGCCTCGGTCAGGATGTCGGCCACCCGTTCGACCGCCTCCCGCGACACGATCGCAATCATGCCGACGCCGCAATTGAAAGTCCGCAGCAGTTCGAGTTCGGCGATGCCCCCCTGCTCCGCCAGCCATTTGAACACCGGCAATACGGCAAGGCGCGCAAGGTCGATGCCGACGCCGAGATGTCGCGGCAACACCCGCGGGATATTGTCGGTAAAGCCGCCGCCGGTGATGTGGGCAAGCCCCTTCACCGCGCCAGTCTCGCGAATCGCGCGGAGGCAGGATTTCACATAGAGCCGCGTCGGCGTCAGCAGCGCACCGCCCAGCGTCATGACCGGCGAAAACGGCGCCGGCGCATCGAACCCCAGACCCGACCCCGCGACGATCTTGCGCACCAGGGAAAACCCGTTGGCGTGGACGCCGGACGAAGCAAGGCCGATCACCGCATCGCCGGCCGCGATATCGGCACGCGGCAGCAGCGTACCGCGTTCGGCGGCACCGACCGCGAAGCCGGCAAGGTCGTAATCGCCGTCCCGGTACAGGCCGGGCATCTCGGCGGTCTCGCCGCCAATCAGCGCGCAGCCGGATTCCCGACAGGCTTCCGCCACCCCCGCAATGATGGCGGCCGCGGCTTCGGGATCGAGCTTGCCGCTGGCAAAATAGTCGAGAAAGAACAGCGGCTCGGCGCCCTGCACCACGAGATCATTGACCGACATCGCCACCAGGTCGATGCCAATGCCGCCGTGCAGGCCGGTCTCGATCGCAATCTTGACCTTGGTACCGACGCCATCGGTCGCGGCGACCAGCACCGGGTCGGCAAAGCCCGCGGCCTTCAGGTCGAACAGTCCGCCAAATCCGCCGATTTCAGCGTCTGCACCGGCCCGCGCGGTGGCACGTACCATCGGCTTGATCAGGTCGACCAGACGGTTGCCGGCGTCGATGTCGACGCCCGAATCCGCGTAGGTCAGCCCGTTTTTGCCGTCGATCATGCCCAATTCCAGATGAGGGTCGCTCGTTACGTCGGAATCCGCCAGCGTGCAATGGCTCGCAAGCCGCCGGAGCTTGTATTATGTAGACGGAAACCGGCGTCTTCTCAAAGCCGGATCATTCGTTAAATCAGGCCGGTAGCCGGGAAGCACCGCGTGAGCATTCCGAATATCATTACGCTGGGCCGGATCCTGCTGGTTCCGTTCATCGTCTGGGCGATCGCCTCGAGCCAGATGGAGATCGCCTTCGCGATCTTCATCGTCGCGGGCGTCAGCGACGCGGTCGATGGCTTTCTCGCCAAGCGCTTCAACATGGCGAGCGAACTCGGCGCGCTGCTCGATCCGCTGGCCGACAAGGCGCTGTTGGTCTCGATCTATGTGGCGCTCGGGATTTGGGGGGCGGTGCCGCGCTGGATCGTCATCCTCGTGGTCTCGCGCGACATCATGATCGTCGGCGCCGTGATCGTGTCGTGGTTGTTCGGCAAGCCGATCCCGATGAAGCCGTTGATGGTGTCGAAGCTCAATACGGCGGCGCAGGTGGCGTTTGCGGCGCTGGTGCTCGCGGCGCTCGGGTTCGGCTTCAGTTCGTCGCCATACGACCTGATCCTGATGTGCTTTGTTACGATCTTTACGCTGATTTCGGTATCGCTCTATCTCGTGGAGTGGGTACAACACATGAGCACGATCGAAGCAGCTTAGGCGATGGCAGCCGGTTGACGCCGGCATGGAGTGACTGCGTGGCAGGCCGCGTTCAACCTCGTCAGCTTGCATTGGCGCTGCCGCACGCCGAGAGCGTCACCCGCGACAACTTCCTCGAAGGTCCCTCCAACGAAGCCGGACTCGCCCTGATCGACGCCTGGCCCGACTGGCCCAACCGGATCATGCTGCTGGTCGGCCCGGAAGGTTCCGGCAAAAGCCATCTCGCCGCCATCTGGGCCGAGCAGGCCGGAGCCCGCTCGACCAGCGCACACGCGCTGACGGCGGCCGCAGTGCCGGGCGCGCTCGCGACCGGCGCCCTGGTCGTGGAAGATCTAAAGCCGTCAAGCTGCGACGAACGCGCGCTGTTCCACTTGTTGAACCTGGCACGGGAAGAGCAGGCTTCCGTTCTGATCACCGCGCGGACGGCGCCGGCGGTGATGGAGATCGAGCTGCGCGACCTGCGATCGCGGCTGCGCGCCGTACCAGTGGTATTGCTGCTGCCGCCCGACGATCAGTTGTTTCGCGCGCTGTTCGTCAAGCTCTGCGCAGACCGCCAACTCGCCGTCGATGAAAGCGTAGTCAGCTATCTCGCCACCCGGATCGAGCGATCCTTTGCGGCGGCGCGGCGGGCCGTGGAACTGCTGGACACCGAGGCGCTGCGGCAGCGGCGCCCGGTGACCCGGGCGCTGGCGGCCGAATTGCTGCGAAACTCCGAGTTCCGCGGCCGGCCGGCGCCTTGACGGCGACGGTTCCGGGAACGTCAATGTCATTGAAACGTCATCGCGATAACAAATGGTTCGCGCGCCATGGTTCGGCGTCGCCCTGCCGTTCGCCCGGAGCTGGATCAAATCCTCATGGAATCCGCACAAGCTATTGTAATTAAAGAAAAAGATTTGGAGGCTGGGGTCGGGTCATCGATGCGATCGAGCCCCGAGCGATTCATCAACCGCGAGCTGTCCTGGTTGCATTTCAACCGCCGGGTGCTCGAGGAATCGGTCAATCCCGGCCATCCCGCGCTCGAACGGGTCCGGTTTCTGTCGATTTCTGCCAATAACCTTGACGAGTTCTTCATGGTCCGCGTCGCCGGTATCAAGGCGCAGGTTCGGGAGGGTATTGCCGAGCGCAGCCCCGACGGGCTGACGCCGGCCGAGCAGCTCGTCCTGATCAACGAGACGGTTTCGCGGCTCGCCATCGACCAGCAGGCGATCTGGCGCGATCTGCGCGCAATCCTGGCCGAGGTCGGTATCGTCCTGATCGACGGCCGTGATGTCACCAAAGTCGAGCGGGCCTGGATCGAGGACCATTTCCTGCACAACATCTTCCCGCTGCTGACGCCGCTTGCGATCGATCCGGCGCATCCGTTTCCGTTCATCCCGAGCCTCGGATTCACCGTGGCGCTGCATCTGGCGCGTGTCTCAGACGGCAAGCCGATGAACGCCCTCATTCGCATGCCCGGCAAGATCGACCGGTTCATCCGCCTGCCCGCCACCAAGGACGGCTCGGTCCGCGTGATCACGCTGGAGCAGGCCACCGGGCTGTTCATCGGCCGGCTGTTTCCCGGCTATACCGTCAAGGGTCAGGGCGCCTTTCGGATCATCCGCGATTCAGAACTCGAAATCGAGGAAGAAGCGGAAGACCTGGTGCGCCTGTTCGAGACCGCACTGAAGCGGCGGCGGCGCGGATCGGTGATCCGCCTCGAAATCGAAGCCAAGATGCCGGAGGAACTGCGGGCCTTTGTGCAGCGCGCCCTCTCCACCGCGGACGACGAGGTTCTCCTGGTCGATGGCGTGCTGGCGATGAACGAATTGTCACAACTGACGCGGCTCGACCGGCCCGATCTCGAATTCGTACCCTATGTGCCGCGCCATCCCGAACGCGTGCGCGACCATGGCGGCAACATTTTCGCGGCGATCCGGCAAAAGGATCTGATCGTCCATCACCCCTATGAATCCTTCGACGTCGTCGTCCAGTTTCTGCAGCAGAGCGCCCGCGACCCCGACGTGGTCGCGATCAAGCAGACGCTGTACCGCACCTCGAACAACTCGCCGATCGTGCGGGCTCTGGCGGAAGCGGCCGAGGCCGGAAAGTCGGTGACCGCCCTGGTCGAACTCAAGGCGCGCTTCGACGAGGAAGCCAACATCCGCTGGGCCCGCGACCTCGAGCGCGCCGGCGTGCAGGTCGTATACGGATTCATCGAGCTCAAGACCCACGCCAAGCTTTCGCTGATCGTGCGCCGCGAGGGCGGCAGTCTCACCACCTATGTCCATACCGGCACCGGGAACTATCATCCGGTGACGGCACGCATCTACACCGACCTCTCCTACTTCACGTCCGATCCGATCATCGGCCGCGACGCCGCGCGGGTGTTCAACTACATCACCGGCTATGCCGAGCCGAGCGACATCGAGAAAATGGCGGTGTCGCCCATCACGTTGCGCAAACGCATCCTCGAACACATCCACGGCGAAACCGGCCATGCCCGCCATGGCAGGCCGGCTGCGATCTGGATGAAGATGAATTCGCTGGTCGATCCCGACATCATCGACGCGCTCTACGAGGCCTCGCAGGCCGGCGTCTCGATCGAGCTCGTGGTCCGCGGAATCTGCTGCCTGAGGCCCGGCCTGCCCGGACTTTCCGAGAACATCCGCGTCAAATCGGTGATCGGCCGGTTCCTCGAGCATGGCCGAATCTACTGCTTCGGCATGGGACAGGGCCTGCCGAGCGCAAAAGCTGCTGTGTATATCTCGTCCGCCGACATGATGCCGCGCAATCTCGACCGGCGCGTCGAAATCCTCTGTCCGCTGCAAAATCCCACGGTGCATCAGCAGGTTCTCGAACAGATCATGGTCGCGAATCTGAAGGATACCGAGCAGAGCTGGCAGTTGTTGCCGGATGGATCGTCAACGCGTATGAAGGCCGCGAAAGGCGAAGAGCCCTTCAATCTGCACAATTATTTCATGACGAATCCGAGTCTGTCTGGCCGTGGCAAGTCGCTCAAGGAATCTTCACCGCGCCGGCTCACGCGCCGCTCCGAGCGTCAGCAACCCTCATAGGGAACTTCCACGGTGAAACGGCCGCGCAAACGCGCCTCCAGCGTCGCGGTCATCGACATCGGTTCCAACTCGGTGCGGCTGGTCGTCTACGAATCGATGACCCGGAGTCTCGTTTCCCTCTTCAACGAGAAGACGCTGTGCGGGCTCGGACGCGAGGTCCAGACCACGGGTCTGCTGGCGCCGGATGCGGTCACCAGGGCGCTGACGTCGCTGCGGCGTTTTCGTGCGCTGTGCCGGGTGATGAAAGTCGGCCGCGTATATGCCATCGCCACCGCGGCGTGCCGCGATGCCACCAACGGCCCGGACTTCATCGCCAAGGCCGAACGCATCTGCGGCGTCCGCATCGAAATCCTGTCGGGGCCGCGGGAAGCGAAATTGTCTGCGCTCGGCGTGGTGTCCGGCGTGCACAGGCCGGACGGCATCGTCGGCGACCTCGGTGGCGGTTCGCTGGAACTGATCGACGTCCGCGGCAACCGCCTGCACAGCGGCGTAACACTGCCGCTCGGAAGTCTGGCCTTGCAGGATTCGTCCCACAAATCGCTGAAGCGCGCCGAGCGCATCGTCAAAGCCGATATTTCCGCAGTGGCCCGGCTCAAGGCCGGGCGCGGCCGCAACTTCTACGCCGTCGGAGGGACCTGGCGGTCCCTGGCGCGAATCCACATCATCCAGAGCGGCTACCCGTTGCGGGTGATGCACGGCTACTCGATCCCGGCAGCCGACGCGCTCGATTTCGCCAAACGTCTGCGCCGTCTCGCATCGGCCAACATGCTCGCGGACATCGAAGTCGTCGCCGATGCCCGGCGGCCGTTACTGACCTATGCGGCGCTGGTGCTCGAATACATCATCCGTGTCGCCCGGCCGAAAACCATCATGTTCTCGACCTACGGGGTCCGCGAGGGCCTGTTCTATGAAATGCTGCCGCAGGCCAAGCGTGCCGAAGACGGCCTGATCTGTGCCGCGCAAAGCCTCAACGAACTGCTGTCGCGGTCCTCGCGCCATGCAAAAGAGCTGATCGGCTGGACCGACCGCCTGGTCCGGACCGTGAAAATGCGGGAGACCGACGAAGACCGCCGCCTGCGGCATGCCGCCTGCCTGCTGTCGGACATCGGCTGGCGCGTGCATCCCGACCACCGCGGCGAGCAGACGCTGCATCTCATCCTGAATGGAAATCTCGGCGCGGTCAGCCATCAAGGCCGGGCCTTTATCGCGCTCGCGGTGTTCTACCGCTATGCCGGCTTGAGCGAGGAAAACGAGCCGCCGGCGTTCCTCTTCGAGTTGGTACCGCCATCCATGGTCGAACGCGCCCGTGTGCTCGGCGCCGCATTGCGCGTGGCCCATCTGATCTCGGCGGCACGGCCGGGCGTGCTGCCGGCAACCCATTTTCGCAGCGGGGGACGCAAACTGATGCTGGTGTTCGAACACCGCCTGGTCGATCTCGTCGCCGATCGCGTCGGCAGCCGCTTCAAGCAGTTTGCACGGCTGGTGGGCCGTTCCGGATCAATCGTGAGGCGCTGACTGCCGCGTCAGGCGACGCTTCGGCGGCCCGCGGCCGTGCGTAGCCTAGAGTCGATCGACGGGCGGCGAAATTTCGGCGACCGCCGGGCGATCGATCCGGCGCAACCTGCGTCCGCGCCAGATCGAGCCCAGGACCAGGACGGCGGCCGCCCCGAGCAGCGAGCAGATATCTTCGAGAACATCCCCGTCCAGGCTGAAGTGCGGCGACCATTGCAGCAGCGCCGAAGTGGCATCGAAATTGAGTTCGATCCGGCCATCGAGAAAGCGTTGCAGCAGCGGATGATCGGCCGGATCGCTCGCGATCACGCCGCCGGCAATCCAGCCGAGCAATGTCGCGCCGAGCCAGATCAGAATTGGCAGCCGGTTGAGCACCAGCATGATGAGCGCCGCACCGGCAATGATCATCGGGATGCTGATCGCCAGCCCGAGGACCATGAGCGAAAGCTCGCCATTGGCGGCAGCGGCGACCGCAATGACGTTGTCGAGGCTCATGACGATGTCGGCGATCACGACAATGCGGATGGCGTGCCAGAGGCTGGCGCCGGCCGCGACTTCACCCTCCTCGTCGGGCACCAGCAAATTGGCCGCGATCACGATCAGCGCAAGGCCGCCGGCCAGCTTCAGATAGGGCAGCACCATCAGCGCCGTGACAATACCGGTGAATGCGATCAACAGCGCCACCGCGATTCCGGCGCCGATCACCATGCCCCACAGCCGCTGCCCTGGCGCGAGGCCGCGACAGGCCATCGCGATCACCAGCGCGTTGTCGCCCGAAAGCAGAATGTTGATCCAGATGATCTTGCCGACGGCAAGCCAGAATGCCGGCGTTTGCAGATTGGCCTGGAAGTGCGCGAAAAACGCACCGACATTGGCGGGATCAAAGACCTGCAACAGCCAATTCACAGCCCATCCCTTCGACCGCGCCGGGGCCGGCGCGGCTATCGTCGGTTAATCGGGCACCGACGTCGGCGTCCGTCAACCGACAATTTCATTGCCGGAAAAGAACTGGGCGATCTCGATGGCCGCGGTCTCGGCCGCGTCGGAACCATGGACCGAGTTCTCGCCAATCGACTTCGCATGCAGCTTGCGGATCGTTCCATCGGCCGCCTTGGAAGGATCGGTTGCACCCATGACATCGCGGTGCCGCAGAATCGCCTTTTCGCCCTCGAGAACCTGCACCACGACCGGTCCCGAAATCATGAAGTCCACCAGCTCGCGAAAGAAGGGCCGCGCCTTGTGCACGGCGTAGAAGGCTTCGGCCTGTTCGCGGGTCATGCGAATGCGCTTCTGCGCAATGATGCGAAGCCCGGCCTTCTCGATCAACGCATTGATCGCGCCGGTCAGATTGCGCTCGGTTGCGTCCGGCTTGATGATCGAAAAGGTGCGCTCAATCGCCATGATTTCGTCCTTGAACAACGCTGGTGGGAGTTGCGGCGCTTATATCGGCGCGACCGGGAGACGGCAAGCGATCCGGGGATCGGATGGATCATCGCGGGGGCTTGCCATCCGGCAACGCCGCACCGCCCAAAATTACAGCGATTTCACCGAGATGAACCATTTCTGAAATCGCCGTCCCGGTTTCATTCACCTTGCCCGCACTAGCCTCAATCCCACCGGGCGCGTCCGGTGGAATTCGCAGGATACGTTCGGAGCTTCATTGGCGCCGTGGTGCCAAACCTGAGGAGATGATCATGTTACGCAAACTCTCGCTTGTTGCGGTTGCCGCCGCCGCGCTCGGTGCGGCCGCGCTCGCACCGACTTCTGCATCCGCCTTCGGCCCCGGCTGGCACGGCGGGTGGCATGGCGGCTGGCACCGCGGCTGGGGCTGGGGTCCGCGCTTCTACGTCGGCGGTCCGGCCTATTACGGCTATGGTGGCTGCTATGTGCGCCAGCTCGTCCCAACCCCCTGGGGCCCGCGTTGGCGCCTGGTCAATCGCTGCTATTGATCTGCGCTGATTCGGACGTCAAAGCCCCCGGCCGGCCGCGGCCAGGGGCTTTTGACGGGTCGCCAAGGAACTGGCCGCCGTTTTTTCATTGGACGTTTGCAGTAAGCGCGAGGCTATCGCCGCCTTGGGGAAACAATCTGGGCGCCGGAGACTTGGTTTGCAGTCGCCAACTTGAACTGCAAATCAAGTGGAACCCATCATGAACAGCCAAACGGCCAAGGTTAGCGTGGAGATCGATCGCAAGACCAGTCGATCGATTTGCGATGCCGTCGGCGAACGGCTGCAACAGGAATTGGGCCCCGAGACATCGCGTCCTTCGGTCTACCTCCAGTACCTGCTCGACGAATTGCGCCGACGCGACCAGGACAGCCGCCTGCCGAGCTAGCAGGGATTTTCGCTCGCAGCGCTATTTGCGGCCACAAACCGGTTGCCTTTGACGGCGGTAGCGGTGACAAGGCCGCATGCTCTCGATCAACGAAATATCGGTCCGGATCGCCGGACGGCTCCTGATCGATCATGGCTCGGCCCAGATCGCACAGGGGGCCCGGGTCGGGTTTGTCGGCCGCAACGGCGTCGGCAAATCGACGCTGTTTCGGGTGATCCGGGGCGAACTGCCGACCGAAACCGGCACCATCACGCTGCCTCCGCGCTGGCGCGTCGGCAGTCTTGCCCAGGAAGCCCCGGACGGCCCGGATAGCCTCATCGAGGTGGTGCTGAAGGCCGACCTCGAGCGCGAATCGTTGCTGCGCGAAGCGGAAACGGCGCGCGATCCCTCCCGCATTGCCGACATACAAACCCGGTTGGTGGACATCGAGGCCCATTCCGCCCCTGCCCGCGCCGCCGCGATCCTCAGCGGTCTCGGCTTTTCCACGGCCGAGCAGGCGCGGTCGTGTTCGGAATTTTCCGGCGGCTGGCGAATGCGCGTCGCGCTCGCGGCAACGCTGTTCGCCGCTCCCGACCTCCTGCTGCTCGACGAACCGACCAACTATCTCGATCTCGAAGGGACCCTCTGGCTCGAAGACCATCTGGCGAACTATCCCCGCACCGTGATCGTCATCAGCCACGATCGCGACTTGCTCGACACCTCGATCGACCAGATCCTGCATCTCGATCGCGGCAAGCTTGCGCTCTACAAGGGGTCCTACTCGTCGTTCGAGGAACAGCGCGCCACCCGCGAAATGCTCGATGCCAAGCATGCCAAACGTCAGGCCGATGAGCGCAGACGCCTGCAGGCCTTCGTCGACCGCTTCAAGGCCAAAGCCTCCAAGGCCCGCCAGGCCCAATCCCGCATCAAGATGCTGGAGCGGTTGAAACCAGTCCCCGCGCTGGTGACGCAGGATGTGCGCGAAATTTCATTTCCCCTGCCGGAGAAGATGCTGTCGCCACCGATCATCGCAGTCGACGACGTTTCGGTCGGGTATGACCTGAAACGGCCCGTGCTCAATCGCGTTACGCTGCGGATCGACACCGACGACCGCATCGCCCTGCTCGGCTCGAACGGCAACGGCAAGTCGACGCTGGTCAAGCTGCTCGCCAACCGGCTGCCGCCGTTTTCCGGCCGCGTGACGCGCGCGGAGAAACTGTCGGTCGGATATTTCGCGCAGCACCAGGTCGACGAACTCGATCTCGACGGCTCGCCCTATGACCACGTCCGCAAGCTGATGCCTGACGCTCCCGAAACCAGGATACGCGGCCGTACCGGCGCGATCGGTTTCTCGGGCAAGGCCGGCGACACTCTCGTGAGGAGCCTGTCGGGCGGCGAGAAGGCGCGACTCCTGCTCGGGCTCGCGACATTCGCCGGTCCGAACATGATCATCCTCGACGAGCCGACCAACCATCTGGACATCGACAGCCGTGCCGCGCTGGCCGAGGCGATCAACGAATTTCCCGGCGCGGTGATCATGGTCTCCCACGACCGCTATCTGATCGAGGCCTGCGCCGATCAATTGTGGGTCGTGGCCAATCACGCGGTCACGACCTATGACGGCGACCTCGACGATTACCGCCGCATGGTGCTGTCGACGCGCAGCATGCGCGGCAACGCACGGGACCCGGCCAGCGCCGGGCGCGGCAACGGCGCCGACAATCCGCAGCGCAACAGGATCGCGAAGCGCGCGCCGCTGAAGCAGATGATTTCGACGGCCGAGGCAGAGATCGAGCGCATCAACGGCATCATCGCCAAGATCGACACGGCGCTGGCGCTCCCCGATTTGTTCAAGCGGGACCCGAAGCAGGCGGCACAACTGACCAAAGCGCGCGCCAGCGCGGCAAGCGCGCTGCTGCGGGCCGAGGAAGAATGGCTGGCCGCGAGTTCGCAACTCGATGAGGCGGCCGGCTGAGCCCGTTCCGAAGATCCGCCCGGAGGCAGCCTACCCATCACGTCGCCGCGGGCTTCTTCTTCGGCCTGGACTTCGCTGGCTTCACCGGCTTCGCGACCTCGGGCGCACCCTCGATCGACGATAGGCGGCCGGCGGTGAAGGTGTAGATTCCGGCGCGCGGTCCGTGCGAATAGTTGACGACCGCGACACGGTCGCCGCGCGCGTTGTTTGACAGATTGACGCCGTCGGGCGCGCCGATGCCGCGCACGACATCGCATTCGGTATGACCCAACGCCACGGTGCCCGTCGTCGCAGGCGGCGGTGCGGAAGCCGCGCCCTCGGTCAAAGCATTGGCCTCGGCAGGCGCGCCGGCGGGCGCCATTCCCGGGCAAAGTCCATCCGCGCTGACCAAATCCTCGGCGGTAACCGGCTTGTTCGGCGTCAACGGCGGCGTTTCAATCGAAACATTGTTGATCGTCAATCGGCCGGCGCGCGAAAACCAGTCGGCATCCTTCGACAGAAGATCCGATGTGCCTGCGCAGCCCGTGACAAGCGGCGCCAGAAGCAGCAGCGCCCACAACGATATCCGGTGAGAAATATGGTCCCGCACGATGCTCTAGGTTCCCGTCCCTGTCGCGCAAACGACGACCCACCACCACTTTGCGGCGTGACCGTGACTAGCCCGGACCCGCCGGCCGAAAATGCAGACTTATCATTAACGGCGGCAAATCGCTATTGCCGCCGCTGCCACCGGCCGCGCTCGTCGGCCTGCCAATAAGTGACCTCGAATCCCCGCGTCTTGCAATCGGCCCAGGCGCCCCGCGCTGCCGCAAGCGCGTCGGCGTCGTCGCCGTTGAAGACCAGCACCAGCCGTTCATAGGCATCCGAATCCACCGGCAGGGCGGCGTTATCGACCAGAAACCTGACATTGGCCCGGTTCGGATTGCTTTCGGCGACCGTCAGCAGGATCGGCTGATCCTCTGCATCGCCGGCACGCCACGTGGCGTGCGGCAAGAACGAATCTTCGCGGTAGGTCCACAAATGCGCATCGAGCGCGTCGGCACGCTCTTCCGACGTGGACTGCACGACCACGCGCCAACCGCGCTGCAGCGACTTTTCAAGCAATGGCGGCAGGACATTCTCCAGCGTCATGTCCTGCAGATGATAGAACAGTACCTCGGTCATCGCCTGCCTTCGTAATACTCCGCGACCAGCCGGTCCAGCAGGCGCACGCCGAAGCCGGACCCCCAGCTCTGGTTGATCTCGGTCTTCGGCGCTCCCATCGCGGTCCCCGCGATATCGAGATGCGCCCATGGCGTATTGTCGACGAAACGCTGCAGGAACTGCGCCGCCGTGATCGAGCCGCCGTGGCGATTGCCGGTGTTCTTCATGTCGGCGAATTGCGAATCGATCTGCTTGTCATATTCCGGGCCGAGCGGCATGCGCCAGACCCGCTCGCCGGTTGCGGTGCCGACCGCCGTCAGCCGTTCGGCCAGTTCGTCATGGTTGGAAAACAATCCGGCATATTCGGTACCGAGCGCAACCATGATGGCGCCGGTCAGCGTCGCCAGGTCGACCATGAATTTCGGCTTGAACTTCCGCGCCACGTACCACAGCACGTCGGCGAGCACGAGCCGGCCTTCGGCATCGGTATTGATGATCTCGATGGTCTGTCCCGACATCGAGGTGACGATGTCTCCCGGACGTTGTGCGTTGCCATCCGGCATGTTCTCGACGAGGCCGATGGCGCCGACCACATTGACCTTCGCCTTGCGCGCGGCCAGCGCATGCATCAGTCCGACCACGCAGGCAGCGCCACCCATATCGCCCTTCATGTCCTCCATGCTGCCGGCGGATTTGATCGAGATGCCGCCGGTGTCGAAGCAAACGCCCTTGCCCACAAAGGCCACCGGCTGATCGCCGCGCTTGCCGCCGTTCCAGCGCATGATCACGAGGCGGCCGGGCTGGGTCGATCCCTGGGCAACGCCCAGCAGTGCGCCCATGCCCAGCTTTTTCATGGCCTTGACGTCGAGAACCTCGACATTGACGCCGACCCCGCGCAGTCGACCGGCGCGGCGGGCGAACTCCACTGGGAAGAGCACGTTTGGCGGCTCATTCACCAGTTCGCGCGCCATCAGGACGCCATCGACGATATGGGAATCGGGTGCGAACGCCTTGCGCGCAGCGCCGACATCGTCGACCGCCACCGACACGCCGACCCGCAAGGCGGCTTCCTCGCCGTCCTTTTTTTTCGTCTTGTAGCGGTCGAACTTGTAGGCGCGCAGCCGCACCCCCGCGGCGATTGCGGCGGCCTGCCCGGACTCCATGGGTCCGGCCGGCAGTTCGGCAATGATGGTTGCCGTTTCGCTGCCGGCATTGAGTTTGCCGGCAACCTCTCCGCCGAATTTGAGGAAGTCCTTTTCCTTGAGTTCGGAATGCTTGCCGGTTCCGACTACCATCAAGCGCTGGACCTTGATTCCATCCGGCGCCAGAATATCAAGCACAGCCCCGCCTTTGCCTTTGAACTGGTTGGCCGTTGCCGCGCGTCCTACGACCGTCGCCGCCGCGCCCAGTGCCGTGCGGGTCACCGCGCCGAATTTCAGCGTATTGTCGCAAAATACCACGAGCACACCGCGCGGAACGGCGGAAAACGGAACGAAGCCGACCTTGACGGCGTCGGACATGAGCAAATCCTCCAGAAATCAGGGCTGTAGCCAAATCGGAAACCCGGCCAACGGTCTCATTCGGTGTGAGAGACATCCGTCGAGAAAGGGTCCGGCGCACTATGGCCTGCCAGGCGCCGCGCTGCCAAGCGCTGGCCGTGGCTGGCGTGCCACACGGGGCGAATTATTAACCATATCCTGAGGGTGCCATGGCGCAGCCATTTTGTTGGCGGATCAAAGGGATGGTAGTGAGGGGTGTGAGCCGGCCGGAGCAAGCGCGGCGGACCGAAGGGGATCCTGATTTCGGGATCGGTCGCCAGCCGCGGTTCCGGTTCGCCAGGTGGGATCGTTCGATAACGATGGGGTCTATCGACAAGTATATCTTTCGCACGACGCTGGCGTCGTTTGCGGTGGTTCTGGTCAGCCTCACCGGGGTGATCTGGATTACGCAGGCGTTGCGGGGCATCGACTTGATGACCAGCCAGGGTCAGACCATCCTGACCTTCCTGGGCATCACCAGCCTGGTGATTCCCGCGCTGGTATTGATCATCGCGCCGATTGCACTGATGATCGCGATCTCGCACACCCTGAACAAGCTGGCCACGGACTCCGAAATCATCGTGATGAACGCCGCCGGCTTCTCGCCGTTGCGGCTGTTCCGCCCGTTCCTGTACGCGACTTGCGTCGTGGCGGTCATGGTCGCCTTTATCGCCGCCTATCTTGCCCCCGACGGCATGCGCCGGATCAAGCAATGGGATGCCGATATCACCGCCGACGTACTCACCAACATCCTGCAACCCGGCCGCTTCGCGCAGCTCGATCAGAACCTCACCATCCGAATCCGGGAGCGGCGCCCCGGCGGCCTGCTCGTCGGCATCTTCGTCGACGACCGCCGAGATCCGAAGGAACGCGTCACCATCGTCGCCGACCATGGCACGGTGCTGAAGAACGAGACCGGCTCGTTTCTGATTCTCGAGGACGGAAATCTGCAGCGCTTTGAAGCCGGCAAGCGCGATCCGGCGCTGGTCGCGTTCGACCGCTATGCATTCGACATGTCCAAATTCTCGAATCACGGCCACGACGTGGCGCTCGGCATTCGCGAACGCTACGTCTGGGAATTGCTATGGCCGGCGGCCAACGATCCGGTCTACGCGCAGCTCGCCGGACAGTTCCGCGCCGAGCTGCATGACCGCTTCATGGCCCCGATCTATCCCTTCGCATTCGCGGCGCTCACCTTTGCGTTCCTGGGAGCGCCCCGCACCACCCGCCAGAGCCGCAATTTTTCGATCGGCTGCGCCATCCTCGCCGTGTTCGGGCTGCGAATGGCAGGATTCGCCTGCTCGGTCGTCACCGTCAAATCGCCGTTCGCTGCGGTCCTGCAGTACCTGATGCTGGCCTCGGCAATCGGTGTGGGGCTCTGGATCATCGTCACGGGCGCCGTGGTCGAACCGCCGGCGGCGCTGCTGGAAGCGATCAACCGATCCAATGCGCGCCTGCTTCGGCTGTTCGGACGTCCGGCCACCGCATGAGCATGATGACCAACACGCTGGGGCGATATTTTGCCAGCCGCTTCGTGATCTCGGCGCTTGGCGTGTTTGCCAGCATCTTCGTGCTTCTGGTTCTGGTCGACTACATCGAAATGGTCCGGAAGACATCGGGACTGGTCTCGGCATCCGCCGTCATGGTCGCGGAAACATCGTTGTTTCGCGTGCCGCAACTGCTCGAGAAGATGACGCCGTTCTGTGTGCTGATCGGCACCATGACCTGCTACCTTGCATTGTCGCGACGCCTCGAACTCGTGGTCGCGCGCGCCGCCGGGGTTTCGGCCTGGCAGTTCATCGCGCCGGCGCTGGCGAGTTCGATCGTGCTCGGCATCCTCGCCACCACCGCCTACAATCCGATGTCGGCCGATCTGCGCGAACATTCTAAAAGGATGGAAGCGCAGTTGTTCGGCTCGGCACCCGGCGGCGGCATCCAGGACGCCTCCGGGTTCTGGATCAATCTGGTCAACAGCGACGGCCAGGCCATCATCAACGCCGTCCGCAGCGAGCAGCAGGGCGTGCGGCTAACCGGGCTCACGGTGTTCACCTTCGACACCGACAATCAGTTCAAGGAACGCATCGAAGCCCGCGAGGCGACGCTCGAGGAAGGCCGATGGGTGTTCAAATCGGTGCGCCGATATTCCCTCGACGCGCCGCCGGTCGACCAGGACACCTTCTATCTCCCGACCAGCCTGACACCGGCCCAGGTCCGCAACAGTTTCTCGACACCCGAAACTGTGTCTTTTTGGCAACTTCCGAGCTATATCCGGTCGTCGGAGAGCTCCGGATTCGCGACCGCCGGTTATCGGTTGCAGTACCATAAGCTTGTCGCACAACCGTTCCTGCTGGCCGCGATGGTGATGCTGGCGGCTTCCGTCAGCCTGCGCTTCTTCCGCTTCGGCGGCGTGCAAAAGATGGTTTTGAGTGGCGTGGGTGCAGGCTTTCTGCTCTACGTTTTGTCGAAAGTAACCGAGGATTTGAGCAAGGCCGAGTTGATGCATCCGATCGCTGCGGCGTGGCTGCCCGTGTGCGTTGGCGGCCTCACCGGCTTTTTGGCCTTGCTATACCAGGAGGACGGGTAGTGGCTGCTGTCGCCGCCCTCCAGAGACGGTCGCCTGCACCCGGGCGGCGCACTCCCGTGTGCCGTCATCGCACCCGCTTGGCTGCTGCTTGCGGAACAGTCCTCGCATTCGTGGTCGGGCTGCTCCTGACTGGCGTGCTCGGTGTTGCCCTGACGACTCCGGCCGCGGCGCAGAGCTTTACATACAATCCGGTCCCGCACCGCCCGAGGCCGCCGCGCGTCGCCAACGACGGGCAGATGCTCGTGCAGGCGACCGAGGTCGATTACGACTACAACAACTCGCGGGTGTCGGCGGTCGGCAACGTGCAGATGTTCTACAACGGCACCAGCGTCGAGGCCGACAAGGTCATCTACGATCAGAAGACCAAGCGGCTGCATGCCGAGGGCAATATCCGCATGACCGATGCGGACGGCAGGATCACCTATGCCAACGTGATGGACCTGAGCGACGACTACCGCGATGGTTTCGTCGACTCCCTGCGCGTCGACACGGCCGATCAGACCCGAATGGCGGCGACGCGCGCCGATCGCAGCAGCGGCAATTACACGGTATTCGAGAATGGCGTGTACACCGCCTGCGCACCCTGCAAGGACGATCCGAAGAAGCCGCCGTTGTGGCAGGTCAAGGGCGCACGCATCATTCACGACCAGACCGAGAAGATGCTGTACTTCGAGAACGCCCAACTCGAATTCTTCGGCGTCCCGATGGCCTATTTGCCGTTTTTTTCCACGCCCGATCCGACCGTGAAGCGCAAGACCGGATTCCTGATGCCTGCCTTCACCTCGTACACGGCGTTTGGCTACGGCGTCGAAGTTCCGTTCTACTGGGCGATTGCGCCCGACTACGACGCCACCTTCAGCCCGCGCTTCACGACGAAGCAGGGCGTGCTGTTGCAGGCTGAATTCCGTCAACGGCTGGCGGACGGATCCTATCAGGTCCGCGCCTACGGCATCGACCAGACCGACCCGGCGGCCTTCGCCGGCCAGCCCGGCGACCGTCAGTTCCGTGGCGGCATCGAAACCAAGGGCCAGTTCGCGCTCAACGACAAATGGGTATGGGGCTGGGATGGGGTCCTGCTGTCCGACTACTACTTCATGTCCGATTACCGGCTCGCCCAATACAAGGATCCGCTCGGATCGTTCCTGAACCTGCCGACCGAAGCCGTCTCCCAGCTCTATCTGACGGGCGTCGGCAACCGCAGCTATTTCGACGCCCGCACAATCTACTATCTGAGCTTCTCGGGCCTGCAGAACCAGGTGCCCGTCGTGGCTCCGGTGATCGACTATTCGAACGTGATCAACCACTCGGTGTTCGGTGGCGAATTCAGCTACAAGACGAACTTCACCAGCCTGACGCGCGAAACCGCGGCCTTCGATGCCACCAATGCGGCAGCGCTGGCGAACGGCACCTGCCTGCCGACCTCAGCCGATCCGGCCCGGAACATCACTCCGGCGAACTGCCTGCTGAGGGGCATGCCCGGCACCTATACCCGGCTGACGGGCGAAGTCGATTGGCGCAAGTCGTTCACCGATTCCGCGGGCGAGATCTGGACGCCTTTTGCCAGTGTCCGCGCCGACGCGATCGATGCCTCGGTGACCAACCAGCCCGGTACGTCGAACTTCCTTCCGACCGGCGAAAGCCAGGCGCTGCGTGTGATGCCGGCGGTCGGCCTCGAATATCGTTATCCCTTCATCAACATCCAGCCATGGGGAACCACGACGATCGAGCCGATTGCACAGGTCATCGTCCGTCCCAATGAACCCTATGCCGGAAAGCTCCCCAACGAAGACGCGCAGAGCTTCAATTTCGACACCACCAACCTGTTCAGTGTCGACAAGTTCTCCGGCTATGACCGGGTCGAAGGCGGCGGCCGCGCCAATGCCGGCGTGCAGGCCACCACGCAATTCGACCGCGGCGGTACCGTCACGGCGGTGTTCGGACAGTCCTACCAGTTGTTCGGCATGAATTCCTTTGCGGTCGCCGACGCCACCAATACCGCCCTCGATTCCGGTCTGGACAAGACGGTGTCGGACTATGTCGGCAGCCTCAGCTATTCGCCGAACCGGACCTATACGTTCAGCACCCGCGCGCGCCTTGACCAGGCGACCGGAGACATCGATCGCTTCGAGGCCGAAGGCCGCGCCAACTTCGACCGATGGTCGGTCAGCCTGCTTTACGGCGACTATGCCGCGCAGCCGGACATCGGCTACCTGACGCGCCGCGAAGGCATTCTCGGCAGCGGATCGGTCAAGGTTGCGGCAAACTGGGTGGTAACCGGTGCCGCCCGCTGGGATCTCGTCGCGAACCAGATCAACCAATATGTGATCGGCGCCGGCTACGTGGACGACTGCTTCGTGCTGGCGGCCAACTATGTCACGTCGTATTCTTACGCTGCCGGGACTCTGCCGCCGGTGTTGAGTCACGCGTTCATGTTGCAGATCGGACTGCGCACCATCGCCCAGTCCGCCACCACGGCCGGCGGCGGCGCCATTCAGTAGAACCGGCTCGGCATGCCGTCGGTGCGCCCATTCCCAAACGAAGCGGTTGATAGAACGACCATGATCACGACAACGCTTTTGCTTCAGCGCCTTCCGCATCTCATGTCGGCTTGTGTTGCGGCTTTCATCCTGATGGTCACCGGAGCACCGTCGTATGCGCAAAGCGTCGCCGTCATGGTCAACGGCGAGCCCATCACCAATTACGACATCGACCAGCGCGGCAAGCTGGATTTCCTGTCGAGCCACAAAAAGCCGAGCCGGAAAGAGGTGATTGACGAGTTGATCGATCAGAAGGTGAAGATCCGGGAGGCGAAGCAATTCGGTGTCGACCCCACCGGTTCCGATGTCGACGCCTCGTTCGCCCAGATGAGTGCGCGGATGCGCATGACACCCGATCAGCTCTCAAAAACCCTCGAAAAGCAAGGCATCAGGCCTGAGACCCTGAAGGAACGCATCAAGTCCGAGATGGTCTGGACCAGTCTGGTTCGCGGGCGATACAAGGAAAGCCTTCAGGTCGGAGAGAAGGATGTCGCCGCCGCCGCCGCGGTCGAGGTCAAGGGCGACGAGAAGGATGCGAAGCTCGATTCCGAGAACTACGAGTACAAGATGCAGCCGATCGTCCTGATCGTTCCGCGCGGTTCCCCCGCCGCGACCATGGAAGCAAGGCAGAAGGAGGCCGAAGCCCTGCGCGGCCGGATCCAGACCTGCGACGAGGCCAACGCCTTCTTCAAATCGATGCCAAATGCCGCGATCCGGGAGACCGTCACCAGAACCTCGGCAGACCTTCCCCCTGCGCTTCGCGAAGTTCTCGACAAGACCCCGATCGGCCATTTGACTGCCCCCGAGGTAACCAAGCAGGGTGTCGAGATGGTCGCGCTCTGCGACAGGAAGCAGACCACCGTCGACACGCCGAAGAAAAAGGAAATCCGCGACAAGATGTATAACGCGAAATTCGAAGCGAAGTCGAAGGCGTATCTGGAACAGATCCGCAAGGCCGCGATGATCGAATATCGCTGATGCAACTTCGTTGATGATGGCAAAGCCCCTCGCGCTGACATCGGGCGAACCCGCGGGCATCGGACCCGACATCACCATCATGGCATGGCTGCGGCGCCACGAGTTGAAGTTGCCGACATTCTATGTGCGCGGGGACCGCGGCCTGCTCGATCAGCGGGCGAGAATTCTCGGACTCAAGGCCGAACTTGCCGAAGTTCGCGTCGAGGATGCGCAGATGGCCTTCGCTGACACCTTGCCGGTGGTGGCGACCGGTCACGCCGCCACGGCGCGACCCGGCCAGCCAGACGGCAGCAGCGCCGAGGCGGCCATCGCCTCCATTCGTCAGGCGGTCGACGACGTCGTCGCGGGCAAAGCCGCTGCGGTCGTCACCAATCCGATCGCCAAGAGCGTGCTCTACCGCGCCGGATTCCGGCATCCAGGCCACACCGAATTTCTTGCCGAGCTCGCAGCGGCCGGTGGCCGTGCACCGCAGCCGGTGATGATGCTGTGGTCGCCGGCCCTCGCCGTGGTGCCGGTGACCATCCATCTTCCGCTGCGGGATGCCATTGCCCAGCTCTCGAGCGACCTCATCGTCACGACGGTCCGGATCGTGGCTGCGGCGATGAGAGATCGTTTCGGTATCGCCCATCCGCGCCTCGCCTTGTCCGGACTCAACCCCCACGCCGGCGAGGCTGGTGGGCTTGGCACCGAGGAGCAGCGGATCGTCGCTCCCGCCGCCGAGATCCTGCGCCGCGAAGGTATCGAAATCAGCGGGCCGTTGCCGGCGGACACCATGTTTCACGCCGCCGCGCGCAAGACCTACGATTGCGCCATCTGCATGTATCACGACCAGGCGCTGATCCCGATCAAGACCATTGCCTTTGACGATGCGGTCAATGTCACGCTGGGACTGCCGTTTGTTCGGACCTCCCCCGACCATGGCACCGCCTTCGACATTGCCGGCACCGGTCGCGCCAATCCGGCAAGCCTGATCGCGGCGCTGCGGCTCGCCGCCCGAATGGCCGCGACAGTATCGGCATGAGTGCGATCGACGACCTGCCGCCGCTTCGCGAGGTCATCCGCCAGCACGCCCTGTCGGCGCGCAAGTCGCTCGGCCAGAACTTCCTGCTCGACCTCAATCTCACCGCGCGGATCGCGCGCGCCGCGGGGCCGCTCGAGGACGCCGTCATCATCGAGATCGGGCCGGGTCCCGGAGGCCTGACACGGGCGTTGCTGGCATTGGGAGCGCGGCGGGTCATTGCCGTGGAGCGCGACCAGCGCGCCCTGGGTGCACTCGCGGAGATTTCACGGCGTTATCCGGGCCGGCTGGAGATCGTCTGCGCCGACGCCCAGCAGTTCGATCCGCGACCGCTGCTCGGCAGCGACCGCGCGAAGATTGTCGCCAATCTGCCTTACAACATTGCGACCGCGTTGCTGATCGGCTGGCTGTCGATCGAACCCTGGCCGCCCTGGTACGAAATGATGCTGCTGATGTTCCAGCGCGAGGTCGCCGAGCGCATCGTCGCCCGCGAGAATGATGAAGCCTATGGCCGGCTCGGCGTGCTCGCCAACTGGCGCGCCGAAACCAAGATCCTGTTCGACATCTCTCCGGCCGCGTTCGTGCCGCAGCCCAAAGTCACCTCCTCGGTGGTGCGGCTGGTGCCCCGCAGTCGGCCAGAGCCATGCGATCGCAAGGCCCTCGAGATGGTGGCGGCGGCGGCTTTCGGCCAGCGTCGCAAGATGCTGCGGCAAAGCCTCCGATCGTTGCCGGTCGAGCCGGCCCGGCTGGGAGCTGCCGCCGCGATCGACCTGACGCGACGCGCCGAAACTGTTCCGATCAGCGGTTTTGTTGCCATGGCCCGGGAATTGGCCGATATACGCAACGAAGGATCGAACGCCGTTTGAGGAGAACACATCATGGCGCAGTTACGACGCCAATCGCTGGTCAAATTCGATGCGCCATTGTGCGAAACCATCATTGAGACACCGAAGCCGCAAGGCCGCGAGGTGCTGGTGCGGATCGAACGCTGCGGACTGTGTCACTCCGACCTGCATATTCAGGACGGCTACGCAGACCTCGGCGGCGGCAGGAAACTCGACACCACGCGCGGCATGACGCTGCCTTTCACGCTCGGACACGAGATCGCCGGGACCGTCGAGGAAGTCGGACCCGAGGTCTCGAAGGATCTGATCGGCGCCCGCAAGGCGGTATTTCCCTGGATTGGTTGCGGCCAGTGCCGTGACTGCCTGAACGGCGACGAAAATCTGTGCGTCAAGCAACGATTTCTCGGTGTTGCCATCGACGGCGGTTTCGCAAGCCACGTGCTGGTGCCGGACGCCAAATATCTGCTGGATTACGATCCGCTGCCGGTCAATCAGGCGGCGACGCTGATGTGCTCCGGGGTGACCGCCTATGGCGCCTTGAAGCGGCTGGTCGACCGGCCGCGGCAGCGCAACCTGCTGCTGATCGGCCTCGGTGGCGTCGGCATGATGGGGCTTGCCTTTGCGCAGGCGATGTTCAGGCAGAAAATCTCGGTGGCGGATCTGAGCCCCGCGGCACGCGAGACCGCCCTGAAGAACGGTGCCGCGATTGCCTACGATCCCTCCGAGCCCGATATCGTCAAACGCATCGTCAAGGAGACCGACGGCGGCTTCGACGAGATCGTCGATTTTGCCGGCAATGAAAAATCGATGGCCTTCGCCGTCTCGGTGATTGCGCGCGGCGGCAAGATCGTGGTTTCCGGCTTGATGGGCGGCAATTTCAGTCTGCCGATGGTACAATGGATCTACAAGCGCATGACCATCGAAGGCTTCATGGTGGGGACGCTGGCCGAGGCGCAGGAGTTGATGGCGCTGGCGCGCTCTGGCAAGATCAGGCCGACGCCAATGCGCGAGGAACCGATGGCCGATGTGCAGAAGTGGATCGACGCGCTGCGGGCCGGGAAGGTCGTCGGGCGCATCGTGCTGAAGAACTGAGGAAGAGCATCTCGCAAGCCTCGCCAAAAGAGGCAGAGTGTCCGGTAAGCCTCGCTTTGAACAGGGAGGACCGTGATGGGCTGGAGGAGTCTTTCGACGCTGGGGGTCTTCGCAGCGCTTGCGCTGGGCCTGATTGCAACGGCCGCGCAGGCGCAGAAACAATACAGCCCCGGCGCCAGCGACACCGAAATCAGGATTGGAAATACCGCGCCCTATAGCGGGCCGGCATCCGCCTATTCGGCGGGCGCGGTTTCAGAGGCCGCCTACTTCAAGATGATCAACGACCAGGGCGGCGTGAACGGACGCAAGATCAATTTCATCAGTCTCGACGACGCCTACAGCCCACCCAAGACGGTGGAGCAGATCCGCCGGCTCATCGAAAGCGACGAGGTGCTGTTTCTGGTCAACCCGGTCGGCACGGCCCCCAACATCTCGG